>NZ_AMQU01000022.1:0-181780 GCF_000307675.1 Paenibacillus sp. ICGEB2008 | reverse complement strand
AATATGCGATATTGACAGATGGCCAAGCGGCATTCAGAATGCTGATAATTTCTCCACTTTCTGCGACAATCTCATAAAGCAGCAGCGCAGCAGCATGTCTTCTCTGATTAAATAATGCTTCTGCAATATCAAATAGTCTGGACGCATACAGCGGATTGTCCATAATATGACCAACCATTCGACGGATTGCATCCAGCTTGTCCAACTCCGCACAACGATACAATAATGGCTCGATTCGCCTAAAATTCGGAGAAAGTTCAATGATATAATTTTCTATGTATAGATCGTAAAAATAGCCTTCTAGCAAATCCATAGCCACAGTAATTCGGTCAAGCTGCTGGACAGAAACAGGACGATGCTGAGTAATCCAATTACTAAGCGTTCTTTGATGAACCCCTGAATATTCGGCAAATTGACTCAACGTCATATCATTTTGTTTTAGATAAACCTCAAACTTCGCTGAAATCGTAGGTGTATGCTTCAAGTCATAACCACCCTTCACATAAAAATTCCATAATTTTAAAAATCACCCTCTATTCTTCTCCAAAATTAACCACCTGTCAATATATTATGCAACTAATGTTTATAACGAAAATTCAGCATATCTTACACATATTGAGACATGTTAGACGAGCGACATCCTGAAATGATTGGATTGATCCAAGTAAAAGGTTTAATGAGTTGACATGACTAATTCATTTCCCTTTGTGAATTCTCACCAACAAATGGTATAGAGGTCCCATGCGGAAACTCACGGGACCTTTTAATTACATGAAAAATCCCCTGATATTGATACAATCAAGGGATACATAAGTTCATTTCTCGCGCTTTAATAATGCGAAGCTGATTATTTCTCCAGTCACAATTCCTGTCAAAATTGCATAGATGCCCATAGCGCTCATCTTATATCCTAAAGCGTAAAATAACCCTATACCTATTGCGTAGCTCAATAAAATCGTTACATAGCGTTTTAGAAACTTACTCATGGAAATTCTCATAAGCAACTCCCCAGTTAATTTTATGCTTCAACATAGTAATGTTAGTTAATTATTGCATAAAAGTAAGGGGGAATTTGTCGAAAAAGGAATCCGTTAAAAAGAAATTTGCACTATTTACTGCTAGGCGGGGCACGAAACGAGACTTCTTTTTCATATCATCCATGCACTCACATGGAGCGTAACCAGCTTATCCGATAGGAGGCACAATGAAAGATATTTTAATTCACGCACTCATATAGAGTGCGACGTAAATTCATAAGCAGTTTTCTTACCATCTAGCGATTTCAATCCACGCACTCCATACAGAGTGCGACCCGTATAACTGTAGTTGCTCGGCGGTATCGCCTTCGAATTTCAATCCACGCACTCCATACAGAGTGCGACTACACCTGTTTTTTTATTTAAGTCTGGATCTTTATTATTTCAATCCACGCACTCCATACAGAGTGCGACGAAACCTTGTGATTCTGGATGTACCGCACGATGTTATTTCAATCCACGCACTCCATACAGAGTGCGACCTAGTTCAAGGAACACATGAAGCAATTATAGATATTTCAATCCACGCACTCCATACAGAGTGCGACTTATGATAAAACACGGCGGAAGATATACGCCTTAGATATTTCAATCCACGCACTCCATACAGAGTGCGACAATCACACAATATCTGTCCGAGGTCAACGTCGCGATTATTTCAATCCACGCACTCCATACAGAGTGCGACTCTTTTTCATTGTTGCTCACCTCCCTTCCATGGTAATTTCAATCCACGCACTCCATACAGAGTGCGACTTACCTTAACCAGTTTGTAGCTCCGGCTGCAGCTGGTATTTCAATCCACGCACTCCATACAGAGTGCGACAGCAAAAATGCAGTAATTGATACTCTAATGATATCAATTTCACACATTGTCGCAAAAACTGATGCCAAAAAGGCTTGTATCAACCATTGACTTTTACTGATGGTAACTGATTCAATTGCTTTTCGACAAATTCCGAGGTGCGAAGGACCCGGGGTTTTTATGTGAGCTTCACATTCGCACCTTATAAAATCAAAGGACTTTCCATATCGTAAGCTTCCGTAGCCCCTATATGCTCTACTTTCTTTTTATAGTTATCTCCTAAATTGTAGAAGCGCAAGCTGTCTTCCGTTTTGTCTATCAATTCTTCAAGTTCATATTTTAAGCGGCGGAACTGGGTCGAGTCTAAGATACATTCAAACACAGAATTTTGCACCCTTTGTCCGTGATCTACACACTTTTTCGCAACTTTTGTCAGTCTTTTTCTGCCTTCTCTATCTACCGTGCTTACATCATACGTAATCAAAATGAGCAAGTGTTCACACCTACTTCCACAAAAATGGAGGATACTCGTCCAAATCTCCCCGAATATATCTAGCCAAGAGCAAAGCCTGCGAGTAGGGAACCAGTCCCCAGGATATTTTCTCATTCAAATAAGGATGAATTATTTTTTCCTGCTTTCGTTCTTGCCATGCCTTCAATACGATTTTCCTCGTATCATCGTCCATCATGACAGCCCCGTTTTCTTTTTTGTAAAATCCTTTGCCATGAATCAATTTTTTGTTAATCAGTGTAAGGACAAAACGGTCGGCATATACTCCTCGAAGTTCTTCCATCACATCCAGTGCCAATGAGGCTCGCCCTGGGCGATCTCTATGCAGAAAACCTACATAGGCATCCAGACCCACAGCTTCCAGTGCCGATTTCATATCGTTGGACAACAGTGTATAGGCAAAAGATAAGAGGGCATTCACATTATCTAACGGCGGGCGCTTATGACGTCCATGGAAGTAAAAATCATCTTTTTGCTGTAAGATCAGATCATCCCATACGGAATTGTACTGTACCGCCGCCGTTCCTTCCAAACCGCGTAAAATGTCCAATTCCTCCACTTCGCGGACTTGCTTCATGATTTCGGTTAAAGAAGCAGTCACCTTCTTCATGCGTTCCGTATCAATACGAAGTGGATAGTCTCTCGTTGCCCGTTCCAAAATCCATTTATGGTTATATATTTTGCCTATAATCATATTTCTAGCGACAAGAGCACTTCTTCTATTATCATCGGAAATGCGGTACTGTTCTTTTCTCAGCACCACATTTCCCCTGCTTTCCCCGGTAACTCGTGCCAGGAAACGTCCGCTTCGCGTCATAAAGGTTAGATCTATGTTGCGTGTGGCACAAGCTCCCATGAGGCCTGGACTGACTCCTGAATAGCCAAAAGTGCAGACTGCCTCCAAATTATGCAAAGGATACCGTGCAAGAATGGACTCTTCTTGTTTGATTACGATATTTTCGCCATCTAATGACAAGTACGTATCTGGCATGGTCACAAATAATGTATTTAGTAGTTTTTTCATTCAGCTATCCTGCTTTCAATAAAGCTTGAAACTGACTTTTTACTCAGTATCTCGGGCACACATATGTTATGTAGTGAGCAGTTCAGGCAGTGTGGTCCCGCTTTGGCTTTAGGTGTATGATTTCGTTCAAAATAATGCCGCATCTCCTGCAAGCTTGCGCGCACACGCTCTCGGTCAGCGGCCGTGATGATGACCTCTACACGGTGTTTGATCTCATCATAATAAAAGTAGCCTTTGGAAATCTCACACACGAGCATTTCTTCAAGACACATTACTTGTGCGACCAATTGTGCATGATCCGAGTCATTTCGTTTCGGTTTGCCGCGCTTGTATTCCACAGGAAAAGGAAGGTATGTTCCTTCCTCCCCTGCAAGTGGAACGCCATGAGGATCACGTATAAACTCTACTACGTCACAGATACCTGTAATCCCAAGCTCTCTGGAATGTATAGGTAATGCGCGTACGATGAGTTTCTCCCCTCTTTTCTCACGAATCATAGGCTGATCGGCTTTCCTGTGTAAATGATTCCCCTCAATTGTCCTTACGTTTTCTTCCCATTGCTGCTCAATGTGAATTAACGCCCACTGTCTTCTACAAAAATTAAAATGCTGTAAACCGGATAGCAGCAGATAATCTTCTTCGTTATAGCCCTGCATACTCTTGAACCTTTAAACCTTCGAGCGGTGTGAGAATACATTCATAATGAGTATCAAAGTATTTGTCAGATTCGTCTACGTTTTCTTTCGATATCACCTGCAAAGAACGGTGCACTTTAGCGGATGAGTATTGTCCAAGTTTTGAACTATGCTCCCACCAATATACTTTATGAACTTCCATACTCCCGTCGGGACGAGCGGATGAGATATCGTTTTCAAATAACGAAATTAGCGCGTCCTTGATCTTACCAGCATCTTCGTTGGTAAACCCTGTTTTTTCAGCTAGTTGTGTATTAATGCTTCCCTTGAAAAGGTATACGCCGAAATCCACTCGATGCTTCATCCCCATCGTGTCGGAGCCTCTTTCTTTCCCTGGTTCGGAGTTCACACTTTTTGTGATTTGCATACTTGTAATATCAATAGGATCAATACTGGTTGCTGTATGTATGGATACAGGACCTCTTACCCCTACAGAAACTCCGGCTCCTTTACCCGCAGCTTTGAATGCGAACACCTGACCAAAGCTACGGACATCTATCCATTCACGACAAGCGATTCTAGCAAATTCATCACTTGAGGATTCCTTACCCTTAAAGAATTTTTCCAATTCTGGATTGGCATCTGCACGTTCTCTCAGACTATTAAAAGCATCGGATTTCCGATCGTTAGATTGGACAAAAATAGACTCTCCCATATCCTGCAGACGATTTCTTATTTTGCGCTTTAGAGCGACATCTGAGATTTCGCCATATCCATCGTAATTTTGCCGCGGACGATTGCCATTTAAAGGATCGCCATTGGGATTTGCTTTCGTCACAGACAATACAACTGCAAAATCAATTTTGTGATCCAACACAGACATATGATTACTCTCCTTTAATGTACCTACATATTTTTAAAGTCACTTAGGATTCCTGGTGTTCAATCATGTCTATGGTGTTGTTCTATTTGTTGTCGTTATTATCCTCAAGATCTTTTTTATGACTATTATGATAGATTTCATAGCGTTGGCTACTGAGTCCTAACAAATATTTTCCGGTCAATGGTTTATTGTTGAATTCGTTAAAGGGGATTTTGTGAAGCACTTCATCAATCATATTGGTATAATAGCTTAAGCGTTTCCCAAGTCTTGCCTGATGTGGCTGCAAGGCATTCTGAATGGTCCTCCAGGTTCTTTCTGGATGTTGTGAGAAAGCACTCATATATCGGGTTGCATTCGTAGATCGCTTCTCGTCCTTATCTAATGCGCTTCGTTCCATCACATCAGCGATCGCCAACAATCTGCCAAATAAATAACTGCGATCCATATTTTCTTTATCTAATGCCACATTGTATCCCTCCCGTTGATTAACCAAAGCACAGGTCACGCTTAGTGTTTTCTCCCATTCCCACTTGTCCATGGATACTGGATTAGAGGCACGGTTAATCGCACTCCTCACAATATCCTGAGGGATGTTTTGACCATCTACTATACAGGGGAGCATTCGTTCCATCAAGCCTTTAACGAGCTTATCATTAGCTTTAGAACCGTATGCTGCAAAGGCAATGTCTTTGGTTGCTGGAGCACCCCAAAATTGTAAATATTCACCCTGCTCATCCTTCTGATAGCGATGAAGCCATACACAGGTGGAATGCCAATGAATAAGCTTTTCAAAATACAATTTTTTATCCAAATTCCGATAATAGATTACGGCCATCCGGCCCGTTGTTGCTGAATCAAGTACAAGAATATTAACTTTTGCCTTGGAACTAGATTTGACAGCAAGTGTATTGGCATAACCCGTTAAGGCTTTGGCAAATTCAAAAGCAAATTCTTCGTTCGTATGACTTTTTATTTCTTTAGCCTTGGCTGGCAAGCCCATTGCAAAGATATTATCATTTTCAGTAAAATTCAGAATGCTCGGTTCATCATTTCCCCACACTAGAAAAACACGTTGCTCTATGACTTTACCTTGACGGTTAATGAGCCATTTTAAGGCATTATGAGCCTTTTGCGATACTTCATAACTGATACTTGCAGCTTCATGACTGTGGGCAAATCGTCCTCTGAATGTGAATCCACTCGTATCATTGGCAGAAATCAACTTCGCCTTATCCCCAGAATTTCTGATTTTATTAGCATGCTTGTCTGTGCTAGGGAGCTGCTTTCCAGTCACATAGCAAATGTCTTCTTCTCCAAGCAACTGACTATAGTAACCCACAAATGAATCATACATCTCTTTATCTTCCCAAACTTTATCTAAAGCTTTATCTGGAGAGTACACATTAAAACGAATGAATACGCTCTCCTGTTCACCTGGGACCGCTGTAAATATAGGTGGTTTTTCTCCATGTAAAGGTTCGTACTTCTTGTCCCATGTCGTTATTAATTTCTGATCCTCATCAAGATATAAAATAAAATTGTCTACTAAGTCTTTGATCAAGTGGCGCTTGCTTAAGTATCGATATATGCTTTTCACCTTAGAAGTGGCATAATCTGAGGTAGCCCAGCCTTCTAACTGCTGAATATAAGCAGCAAATGGCTCTTCTTTTTTTATTTTTCCACCATATGCTACAAAATCTCCGGCAACATAACTTAATTTATCATGGAGCGGATAAGGGGATATGACAGAACCAGCCCGACTGGCGGATTTTTCTGTAGAGGGAATCAATGTACTAAACTCATTTTTATCCAAAATCTTGGCCGAATGAAAATCACCTTGTTCTGTAACTTCGACTTCGATCTGCGCATTTTGGGTCGTGTGGGAAATAGGCAATAATGTATATTCACGATCATTATGTTTCTTCTCAATCACACCTACACGATCAAGATTAGATTCATACGTTTCATATAAATTTAACAACCAGCTCATTTAATTCCCCCACCCCTCCCATTGCGCAAGCAACTCATCCGCGGACTGAACGTTATTTGTATCGAACTGTTTGGATTGCATATTTGCTATTGTACGAACTTGTATACATTTCTCCGGTCGAATAAAATCAATGACTCCGTCCTTCATTACCGGATTCCACAAGCGGACTTCCATCTGGTCCCTGCCAGTCTCATCTGGATAGTTAATTCCATGTACCATATTACCCAAATGAATGTCACCATAGTTATCGTAGAAACCAGCTTCTATACCAAAAACACAAGGTTCCACATAAGCCTGGCATTCTCGTGTACCTAGAAAAATATCTCTGCGCCCACCCGCTAGCAACGAGCGTTTTAGGATATTATGATGCTTGTTTTCATTGCGGTCATATTCCATCTCAGGACGATGCGGATTAAATTCAAAATGAGCCTGAACCTCGTAACAGGGATCTTTCAGGTAAGTATAATTAGCAAGCGTATTACCGCCGCTATACTCGATGGGACGAACACCTTTGGATTCCATCCGGATGGCATGTAGAACGCGAACTTTGTCTACTACCATCATTATTGTGGGTTTCCAGTAGATACTTTCGACAATTCCTTTTAATGCCTGATACGTTGGAACACTATACGTTAATTTCTCACCACCAAGTTTGGTTAGTGGATCTGTGAACAGTGCATAATCACCATAAACTTTAAACTCGATCGCATTTCTCAACTAGCATATACCTCCTTTCTATGCCTATATTTTCTAAACATAGTTCCACAATATTACTTTTGGCAGGGGCAGTCAATGTAGAATATAAGTCTCGAGTCCCAATCGAAGTGTTTTTAAAGGATAAATTCATGATGCAGACTGTCATTTTCAAGGTTAAGCCCATAACAATCATCATAAGCTCCATCGGTTAGTGCATATATTTTCCCATCCAAAAAAGAGACTAACCCCTTATTTTGATCTAATCGGTCTTTCTCATAGTTAAATATATTAATAGTGAATTGTTGTGCCCTGCGCAACAGATCCGTAAGATCTTCTATGCTTTTCTGTCCGTTTAGATCCGCGATGATCTCCTTTCCTTCTTTTTCTTCATCCCCATAAGGAACAATAACAGCAGTCGTATGATCCTCAATGACTTGAAAATGGTCTGCAGCAGTCTTATAGCTATTCGCTAAGAGTAAGGGTAGAATCGTCTCATTTTCTTTGCAATAAGATTGATAGTAAGTATTCTCTATGCGATTGGCATATAATAATTCAGTCATGTTTTTTCTCAGTTTAGGAATAAAATAATTTAAGTCAGTCTTTAACTCGGAATAATATTTTTGAAAATATATTTCCATGGCTTGAGCAGATAATATATTTCCACCAAAGCGAGTTTTATCATCTTTTAAGTCAATAAACATTTTTCTAGTTATTTCTTTACCGATTTTGATTTCTTTTAATCTCTTGAGATCCTCTTCCTCATGGTCAATGACATACACTTGTTTCTTTTTATACTCTCCGTGACGATTACATCTCCCCGTCGCTTGAGCAATGGAATCCAGACCAGCCAATGATCGAATGACACACTTAAAACTGATATCTACTCCAGCCTCGATTAATTGTGTACTAATACAAATGACAGGTTTTTTATGTTTCAGGTGATTTTTAACTTCCTCCAATATAGAATTACGGTGGGCCGGACACATGGATGTACTTAAGTGGTAGATCGGGACTGTACCGTTTCCTTCCTTTAATCTCTGATATAGATTTCTCACTACCGTTTTTGTATTTAAAATAACGAGTACACTTTGTTCATCAGCAAGTTTTTGTTCAACAAAATCGCCGAGTTTCTCCGTACTAAATTTCATATCCGTTGCTTTATCTACAATATCAACCCGCTTAAACGATTCTATGACATGATCCAGATCATGTATCATTTCAGCGTCTGGCTCAATTGCCAGCTTGTTATGTACAAAATCTAATTCTGGTTGTGTAGCCGTACAAAGAACAATACTTGAGTAAGCATACGTTTTCAAAAAATTCACTGCTTGATTAAATAATGAAATACAGTGAGTAGGGACTTTTTGTACTTCATCAAAAATAATGACGGACTCGCTTAAATTGTGAAGTCTACGAATATTTCTGCTTCCGCCAGCATAAAAGACATTTAAAAATTGCACCATTGTGGTGAAAATGATTGGCGAATCCCAATTATCCTTAGCCAGCTTTAATTTTTGACGCGTACTCACAACTACATCTTCGAACTCACTGCTCTCTTCCTCTTCATGATCGTCCACGACCACATTAGAGTGATGCTCCAAAATATTCGCATCGTCCAATATTATTTTGCGAATCTCTCGTACATTTTGTTCAATAATAGTTGTAAATGGAACGACATAAATGATATGTTTCTTCTCAAATGTTGCAGCATGTTTTAAGGCATAACGAAAACTGGCGAGTGTTTTACCACCGCCTGTAGGGATAGAGAGCGTATGTATTCCAGAAGGTCTTTTTGCAAACTGCTCACATTGTTCGGACATTTCTTTTCTAAGTAAATTAATAGGTGTATTGGCATCACTGCCTGCTTGCAGGGATTTGATGTGCATCATTAATTTTTTGTAATACTCATGAAATAGCTTTTGGTGATGCATTGGTTCAACTTTGGTTTTATCACCTGCACTCTTTTTTTCTTCAAAGCAGCGGGTATTAGTTCGATCCGCATCAATCAAAGCACTAAAAACAAACTTGGATAAATACATTAATTTAAGTTCAAAATCCACCTCACCTTCTCGTTTCATATATTGATCCAACTCAGCCATTGCTTGGTTCACATAATCAAAAAATGCAGATTTGTCTATGACCTGCTTATAAAAAAGCACTACTGCATCTTCAAAACCCTCTATATCTAGGTCACGCACCCGATACAAAAATCTAGATTCCAGCTGTGGATTTAAAAAATCCTGTAAATAAGAATGGTGTGAAATAATAGCGTTTGCTACAACTTCGGTCAATACATATTTAATAAATACATCCTGCTTATCAAACGTACCTTGAGGTTGGATGTGAAAGAGAGTATATAATAATTTCCCACCTGCACTAGAATGATCTACACTTCCTCGCTTCGGCGGATTATCAGGATTTTGTACCGCTAAACGTATGTAATTTTGGAATTTTTCCGTGTACTTCCCCAAGTCATGCAGCATACCAGCTAATCCGGTAATATGTCGTATACCTATTTTGTCACCGTAGACTTCTGCTAATTGTCGGGTTTCGTATAGATGTTCACCAACTGTTTGAATCTCTTGGTTGCTTTCCCGTATGTGGGCGATATATTCCATTTTTTTAATCTCCTTCAGTTTTCTTTGTAAATAGCCTTTTCCAAGTAATTACTAACCAAGACGGAAGCCAAAAAAGCATAAATAAAATATATATCGTAGCAATAACACCTTTCTGACCTATTAAACGATGAAGATCATGTAGAGATTGATAAAGCCCCTCTCTTGCTGCAGACAGTTCCTTATCGTTTTCCTCTTCGTTGTCTTGCCGTTTTTCCTGTGCACGTTCAGTTAATTCCTGAGATACAAACCGATATCCCACGATAAGGCCTATGCCTAGATAGATATAAAAATACAGACCAGGAATAGCTAATAAATTCATCTATTTACCTCCATTGAACAAATATTTAAATGTGTGACCATGCATAAGATAATATCGACAAAGCCCAGAATAACCACTTAAACACTTGCGTTGTTAAGTGAATTCATCGACAATTCTTTATATATTGTCGTAGCGTTATATGCTACATACTCCTCTTTTATCTACTTAATTTAAAGCCTTTGGTTTCCGTATCCTATCTCAGGTTTCATTTTACGAACTTATGGTTGTTTAATGTGAAGAGGTTTGTATTTCGCCTAAAAACACTAGATTCTCAACGACTTCTTAATCATATTAGATTTATTCTCGTTATGTAAACAAATATTTTTATAGTCATGTGGAAATAATATTTTTAAGATAACTAAACCGATATTCCTAAAGTTTAATATCAATTATGTCTTGGCTACAATCATGAAGAATCTGCTGGGAGTTCTTATGCAAGTTAGGTACTATAGATAATTTTAATTCACGCACTCATATAGAGTGCGACGAAAAAATTCTAGCTCTTCAGGTGGAACTAGGGATTTCAATCCACGCACTCATATAGAGTGCGACAATTTGAGCCCCCTACCCTTTTCCAAAAATTTTAATTTCAATCCACGCACTCATATAGAGTGCGACAACCAGTATGGAGTCCTTTGTTGTTTATTTAGTTATTTCAATCCATGCACTCATATAGAGTGCGACCCTGGTACACCTGGCAATAAACCAAACAACAAGAGAATTTCAATCCACGCACTCATATAGAGTGCGACTTGGACGCATCAAATGTACATTCACATCCAGGAAATTTCAATCCACGCACTCATATAGAGTGCGACTCAATGAATTTTGAGTATTTTTCCTTTGTTTCGGATTTCAATCCACGCACTCATATAGAGTGCGACGATTATTAGACAATCTCAAGTTGCTACAAGTACAGCAATTTCAATCCACGCACTCATATAGAGTGCGACGCGAAACAGTGGGGGAGAGGCTGATACATGAACAAATTTCAATCCACGCACTCATATAGAGTGCGACTTGCCTCCAAATAGAGAATGCCGCCCTGTGAGTTGATTTCAATCCACGCACTCATATAGAGTGCGACTCATAGATAAGGATTATGACGAGTTCCTGCGTATAGATTTCAATCCACGCACTCATATAGAGTGCGACACGGTTATGGTGACCATTTACGAAGCTGATCTGAAGATTTCAATCCACGCACTCATATAGAGTGCGACGAAAGCCGCAGAGGAAACACCGGCCGAAGCAGTCATTTCAATCCACGCACTCATATAGAGTGCGACTGAATACCTTATACGCACCTACACGAATGCAGGTATTTCAATCCACGCACTCATATAGAGTGCGACTCGGGTTCCTTGGGATGGGTATATCGCGGAGCTGCATATTTCAATCCACGCACTCATATAGAGTGCGACAGCGAAAATGCAGGAATTAATACTCTAACGGTATTAATTCCTTATAATTTCGAAAATAACGATGCTTAAAAAGCTTGAATCGACTATTGACTTCTAACGATAAAATGAATATAAATCCATCTCGACAAATTTCGAGGTGCGAAGGATCTGGGGTTTTTATGTGAGCTTCACATTCGCACCGTAAGTAAGAATACACTTAAGATACCACAAAACATTTCTCTGTCCCAGAGAATACTCCATTTTCTAAAACAATAACGACTCTGCCCCATCAATCACAATTTGTGCGCCAGTGATGTGACGCGAATGATCAGAGGCCAAGAATGTTACCAAATCAGCAACCTGTTCGGGCTGTCCCGGTCCATCTGCCAACGGCTGATCTCCCTCGGGAAATTGCACAGGGATGGTAATCTGCTTCAACCCTTCCGATTTCTCCGTGGTTTCATCAATATTCGTCGAAATGGCCCCTGGATAAATGACATTGACACGAATACGGAACTTGGCCAGCTCTAGGGCTGCCATTTTTGCAAAACCGGTTTGACCTGCCTTCGATGTGCTATAGGCTGACATCCCAAAGCTGGTAAAGCGCTGATTTCCATTAATCGAGCTGGTAATGATAATGCTGCCGCCGCCATTCTTTTTCAAATGCGGTATTGTATATTTTACCGTCAGGAAGGTGCCATCCAGATTCGTAGACAAGGTTTGCCGCCAATCCTCAATGCTCAGCTCCTCGATCGGTCCGACGACCCCGTTAATCCCCGCATTGGCAAAGATGATATGCAGCCCGCCAAACAATTCAACCGCTTCCAGCACTGCTTTTTCCACACGCACCGGATCGGCAATGTCCACGTCAAAAGCCCGGGCTGACCCTTCACGTATGGCATTAATTTCTCTTTCCGTCTCCAAAATGCGATCATTACTTACGTCAAAAAGAGCGACATTTGCTCCTTCTCTAGCCATTTGAATGGCCGTTGCCTTGCCAATACCAGAACCTGCACCCGTAATTAGAGCAGTTTTGCCTTCAAAGCGCGCGCCTCCTGCATATGTATAGCTCATACGTATCGCTCCCTTTCAATAATCTGTATAATCACAAGATTACCCAAAAGGGTATACTTTATAATCACCATTTTTGCGCATTTTTTGCTGTTCCTTTGCGATATTCAGGAAAAGATCGAATATTTCGCGCATTAGTGCATCTTTTCTTCTTCCCTCTCGTTACATTCCGTAAATATCTTGCCTATTCGCAGTTTTCTATGTATCTATCAAAAAAGGACGTTCTACAACCATCGATATGGATGCATACGTCCTTTGGCTTATTCATTTACCACTGCAGCTCAATAAATGCCGCATCATCATCAAGTCCCCCGGTATGAGACGCATCAAGTAATACCTGTATCTGCTCATCAGGGACAGGCTCGCGAATAGGATCTAAATCGGACAAACCGTCCGTGTATACCTGTAATCTCATTGGCATATCTGCGGGTATGCTTCTTTCGTACCAATGCGGCTTCCCTCCAATCGGTCCACGGCTTGTAGACCAGCGTTCCGCAGTAGAGAAGGTATGATCAAATAGTTCGCTGATTTCTTCCGTACCGTTCCACAATCGCAAACGTGAATCCCCTTGCCAGGCAAGTCGGAGACGACCACGGGTACCTCGTTTCGGCAGTTCGATTTTACCGCAAATATACATGGACTGGCTTCCCTGTCGACGTTTATCTTCCAATACTGAACGCATTAAGCCTGATTCGTGATCCAGAGGCTGCCGATCCAGTTCCTCAGTAGCTGCACCTGCCAGACGCTCAAGATACTCCCTTAATTGATTAGCAGACAGATCCTGTCTCTGTTCCATCCAATCCAGTAAAGAAGAACCCAGATAGCGAGCTGCAAAATCTCCTCGGTAACTGAGCCCGACACCATCACACAAGACAAAACAACAGACAGATTTATGAATACGTACTGCGGCAAAATCCTGTCCGCTTTCTCCCATACTGGCAGATTCAGCAGACCTTCCATAGCCATAACGACACATAAAACGACTGTGATGAGATGATAAAGGCTGATCGCCTGTCTGAGAGCTTATGTAAGCAAATTGCTGAGTCAGCCTTGCATTCAATCCCTTTTTTTTGCTCGTGGGGAGCAGGGACAGCAGTGGATTCATGCTTTTACCTCCTTACCGTACAGGCGTTGCAGCTGACATTTGAAAACCAATGGACACCAGTTCCGCACAGGTTCCAGGCAGCATCATTATGGCTCCTTCACCTAACTGATAATCTGCCTCAAACAGCATTTCCCGATAGCTTTCAGGAAGCACAGAAGACATATTACGCAGTTTCACAGCATGTTCATCCTGCAAAGGCGTATTATGCGTCAGACCTTTCCAGCGACGGGGGTCCTGAATAGGCGTTTCCAGCAACCTGTCGGATAAAAATATATTTTCCACCAGTACATTGCCATCTGGTACACTCATGTTCATAATGCGCTTCGCAATCGGTTCCGGATCATCGCCTGTGGAAACACCATCTGTCATATGGCAGACCAAAGGTGCAGGACAATCCTGCATCCCTGGTAATTCCGCCTGTAAAATACGTTCAGCTTGCAGGAAAGCCTTTGCTGAATCTGAGAATCGTTTGGGTGTCAAATCAGGCAACGAACCAATAGCCGCGATTTCATCAATTCCCTTGACACCATTCAGCAGGTCATATACGTCGTCACTATAAGCCAAAATTGCAATCCGATAGCGCGCAGTCAACCGATTTCCCTTGGTCGATCGGAAAACCATCTGTCGGATCGCCAGTGATATAGCTTCGTATACAACGTCAATACGCCGCCGCCCTTCCATCAGCATATTCATCGACGCGCTGATGTCAATCAGGTAAATGATCAGGGCGGGAGTACGTTGTGAAGCCTGTATTGTATAATTCATGGTTTGTACATGCTCCCCTCAGTTACCTTCGATCTGTATCTGTTTCCTAATCTATCATTCCGACATTATATAAACATATGAAACATCAAATTTTAGGCAGTCTAAAATTCGTATCTCCTAAAAAGTTATAAATAGAGGAAGCCCGATAGCCCACTTCACCTACTGAACGATAATAAGAAGGATTGCTATCATATAATGCCCTAAAACGTTTGGCAAAGCTCTTGGCCTTCGCGGTGCTTCCACCTTCCTGAGAAGCATACGCCTTGTTATAGAGGGAAATAAGCTGGAGAACATTCTCCTTGTTACGTGCCTGTACAGCATCTTTTCGCTTTTGTTCCGACTCAGCTGCTGCTTTACGAGCTGCTTCTTCCTTGGCAGCACGAGCTTCCTGCTCCTTTTTCAAGGCCAGGTATTTTTCATATTTTTCCTGTTGATCATATGCTTTTTGCTTCGCCAACTTGGCAGCAGCCTGCTTGTTTTGTTCCTTTTGTGCCAGATAAGCTTCATATTTAACCTGTTGAGCGATCAGGGCTTGTTGTTTCTTCTGCTCTTCCTGTTGCTTTTGAGCAGCAAGAGCCTGTTGTTTGGCCTGCTGTTCAGCTTCCTGCCGTTGTTTCTCCGTTAGCGATTTTTGAGCGGCCTCCTGCTCAGCAGCCAACTTTTCCTCGGCTGCTTTTGCAGCCTTCAATACCTCTTCTTGCTTTGCAGCCTCGATTTGTCGCTGATTAGACTGATCCGCAAGAATACTCACAGTTGGGATTCCCGCTGCCAAAAGAACGACTGCGGCCGATGCTGTCACGATAAACATTTTGGAGCGATACCAGGCTTTCGATTTCTCAGGTTGCTCTGGCATCTTGGGGTTCAGCTGCTCCTCCAGTCCTGTGATCGCAGCCGACACTTCTACATGCAGAGGACTGCCATCTTCTACAAAGTGATACAACGAACGATATACTTCCAGCGCTGCAGCAGGTTTGTTCTGCTGCTCTAGTTCACGCGCCTGTCGAAACAGCTTATCCGTTACTCCACGCTCTCCCTGCTCTAGGGCAGCCTGATTTAACATTTCAGCCTGTTCAGCCTTGAGCGGAGCAGGTGTTGCCAACGAGGGTACCGCTTCACTGGAAGTGCCGCTCATAGCAGCCAGATCTCCTGTATCTGTCCCAGCTGGCTCCGTTTCTGTATCCTCCACCAGAATTTCCTGCTCAGTAACGGCATTAAGTACAACTAGCCATTCGCCAAAGGTAGGACAACTGCTTAGATCCTGACTATCCCAAGCACGGCTGAATAGTTCTACCACCTTGCTGCCCCAGCGGGCTTCAAGCGATTTCCGCAAAATAAAATAACGTTCGCAAGGCGTCTGCATTTCATGTTGATCAAAATAACTTTCGCCCCACGCTTTATCGACCACCACACGGTCAGACCAGCCTAACATTTCTCCAATAATGATAGCCCCTGCAAAACGGTCGGCATACGCGCTCCATAATCCGCTGTGAACAGTACGATGTGCAGCATACCCCGGCGATCCTGCCAATAGTGCATCTGGACGATCCATTTTGGTGCTATACATTTGCTCCACGTCTACCAATTCCACAGCTGACGTGCCTTCAGGCAGTTCCACTTCAGAAAAAAACGGAAGCATAACATTGGGCGCTGATAAATCACAATGCGCCAATCCTTTTTGCTCCATCGCTGAACCGATCCCTGCCAGTGCTCTGGCTAAAGCCAGACTATCGGAAGCCTCAAGCTGACGCTGATCTGTGAGACAATCGAACCATGTCATACCATGAACCCATGGCATCAGCACCGCATACAGCAAATCAGGCTGCTCAGCGATCAGACTTCCGTTTCTTTCTGGAGTGAGCACATCACGCTTGCATACCTGCAAACCGGGAATGTTCCCGTATGTTTCCATATGCTCAGATTGATAAACCATAGCCGGGATGCGGAACTTCGGAAAAAACACTTTGAGGCTTTCGCCTCATGCGGTGCTCCGTTTTTGGCAATCAGCTGGTATACAATTCCCTGCCTCCCTGCTTGTGCATAGGCTAAACCGGGTGCAGCGGGATGTCGTCCAACCACATAAGCTGTGCCGTTTATGATCAATTCGTCTCCCGGATTCGGTTGAAAAGACATGAAACATCCCTCTCCTTATATCATTCAGTATGCTAGTTTTCCTCACCTTATTATATACGTCTATGGATGGCAAGAAAACCGGGTATCCGAAGATCGCCCGGTTTTTCCTATACAATCTGTGCCAAACCGTGAGGAATAGGTTCACATATTGCTTCATTATAGAGTGATATATGATAAGTTAATGCCGATCAGGCACGACAACTTATTTCGCTTGGTCAACCGTACGGAATTTGTTAGCGATAGCTGTCAATTCTTGGCTAATGCTATTCAAAGTCGTTACGA
This sequence comes from Paenibacillus sp. ICGEB2008, assembly GCF_000307675.1. Taxonomy (NCBI): domain Bacteria; kingdom Bacillati; phylum Bacillota; class Bacilli; order Caryophanales; family Paenibacillaceae; genus Paenibacillus; species Paenibacillus sp. ICGEB2008. The sequence continues at coordinate 164,506 of NZ_AMQU01000022.1, read as the reverse complement.
AAGCTTGCATTTGTTTGCTTGCTTCTTGGAACTCTTGGAAAAAGCGTTGTTTAGTCATACCTTCCCATTGACCTTCCATACCGGAGATGGACTGAGTCAAACTGGAAACGATCTGCTGGCTTTGCTCACCACTTTGTTTAAATTGGTTAGCTACCTGATCAACCTGTTCTGGGGTAATTAAAATGCGTCCTGCCATTTTTTGCGTCCTCCTTGATGATAAAAAATGTTTTTGTTTAGCTGGTTCAAATTGTACTATGGCTATTTAATCCCATACAAAAGGCAAAGGACCTAATTGCAATAATCCCACTTTTTAACTATAAAACAGCATCTAACAGTACAATCTTAATAAAACAACCACCTAATAAGTCCCATATTAGTCCCATAAAACCGGGAATGGTATAACAAATTCATATGGATTACAGGCCGATCCAAATATCCCGGAACGATCCGAACTAAGCGACAGGCTGATCTCTTGCTATAGACGGATCAGTAAAATACCAATCCTGCGGACTGCTAGAAGACGCCTGCTTCAGAATATCCTGATGCAAGGTGCCCACATCCGAAGGCTGTACACCTGCAATAGCATGTACGACAGACTGCGGGTTTGAAATTAGACTGCTTCCTTCCGAAGCTTGCCCAGGCAGAATAGACGGTGATTGTTGATTCGACCAATCGAGCATCGTGACGGGTCGTCCCAATGGTTGGCTGGCAAATGGCAGAATCGTTTGATAGTTGTGGTCAACAGACTGAAACTGCTCTGCCTTTCGGTTCAGTTGTGTACCTGATGTATGGAGATAAGCATGAATCTGTTCTGACATTCGCTTGGCTTGCATCCACTGATTCAAGATCGCCTCACGCGCAGATACATCCCAATCCAGCGATTGTAACGCCTGCTCCAAACCTGCTGTTAACTGTTGAATTTGCTCCGCCGCATGCTGTAGCTGCCCGCTAAGCCCCCGAAGCACATCCGGTTCAACTCGAATGCGCATATCCATCACCCTTCTTCTGTCACTTCTTCAGTCACTGCCGACTGTTTCAACCAATTCAATAATAAGTCCACAAACTGATCTCTCGAAGCCATAGCTGCAATCAACCAGTCTCCGTTACCCGCAGAGCTCATCCGAAATATCCAGTTCATTGCAGGACAAAGGACAAAAGCTGCCCGTTGTGACTCCCACTCTCTGCCGTTCCAGACCAGCAATTGCAATTCTCCCTCGGCTACACGGGAACTCAAAGACTGAGCCAGTCTCATTGCTCCCTCTTCATCTCCGCTAGCCTCAGTTAGCTTACTGCTGATTTGAGACAAACTTTCTCCTGCAGATTGCTCGTAAATTTTATTAAAGGTCTGCTTGGAAAACATAAGCGCGGGAGATTCAGGTACAAGCCGATCAACCCAGCCCATTTTATCAATCAATGTTTCGCAAGCCTTTTCCACATTACCCAGATCGTACAGACGATATTCATCGGGTTCGTCAACAGATTTCACAAGCTCCACCACACGCTCATTCGTGCAATGAAGATAGCCTTCAAACTGCTTACCTCCCCTTACATAGCGTATACGGCAAGCCCTGTTGGATAATCCCGCGATAGCAACTCTTGAAAAAACGGTAGGAGGCATAGCCAGCTCTTTACCCTTATCGGCCTGCTTCAGATAACCTTTTTCCAGAAGAGCAGCTTTGACCTGCTCCCACTCTTCCGCCAACTCCTCTGCTAGATAGCCCTTAAACGGATCTTCCACCCCAAGCAGTCTGTCAGAACCCAATACGCCTGCCAGAAAAAACAGTTCCTTTGCCTTGAGGGTTATTAACTTCTGCTTGGAAGCTTGAAACGTTAACATTATGAGCCACCTCCCTTCAAACTACAACATGCCATCGGTCACGAATTTTCGTTATCCAATCCTCACAGCTCATTTGCTCTGAGAAGGGAATCGCCGCTTTTATCCTGGTAAATTTGCGTCGTACGTAGTATCCCTGCCCAGGAGGCAGGACTTTTAGGCCACCAGCAGCGGCATTCGCTTCTGAATAAGGGATACGAAAGAACGATAAATCATTCGAATCCAGTGTTCCAAAAAGCATACCGCTTTGGCTTGCTTTGACATCATTAAACCAGTCCACACCAAAGGTAGGAAAATCAGCTGGCACACCCGTTAGCACGACATGCACATTGCGATCACGTCCCAACCGTACAATGGCGGAAAGCTGATCCTTTATCATAAAATCGTTCAGTTGCTTGCTTAACATATCCGCATCATCAATGACCAGGAGCAGTTCGGGATCATTTCCATCCTTGCTCCGTTGTTGAACGATATCATGCACCTGTTGTACCAGAGGTCCCATTTCTTCCTCGCTTTCGGCAGCAGCCTTGACATGAGGAAGATGCCGTAATCGGGATAGTCCCCCACCTCCATAGCGTGTATCGATCGTATAGACTTGCATTTGATCCGGCGAGGTGTAATAAGCGAGCGATATAATCCAACTCATCAGGAAGGAGGTTTTTCCACCCTCCATTGGACTACCTACGATAAAATTAGGCCCTTCTTTTAAATTTAGGAGAAAAGGCTCAAGATCGTCACTCTGTAGGCCTACAGGTACTTCGTAAGGAAGCGCACCTGATGGTCCACTCGTCCGATCCCACTGCTGAAGCAGTTCCAGCAACGGAATCCGCTCAGGCAATGGGAGAATGGCCGGTGCGTGCTTACCCTTCCATCCCTGCGCAATACCAGCGATATTGCGACGTAGTTGTGCTGATCGTTCCGCTTCATCTTCTCCTGGTGAAGGCAGTGCCGTCTGGAACTCCAGCGGAGGAACATGCCCTTTAACCAGAGCCCGGCCCGGAATTAAAGGTCCTGGTGTTTTGGCCGGTCGTCCTACCGCATAATAGTAGTCACTAGGATCAGCCAATTCGAAAGAAACAGCATTAGGTATGTTACTGCGGAACTTCTCAAACACATCGGTAATCCGATTCGCTGTAATGATGAAGGTGATGCCTAGACTGCCTCCTTCACGCAAGAGTGATTCCAGCAGTTCATTTTCATCCGGATACGCATTACGAAAATTAAGATATCCATCAATAACTACGACAATTTGCGGCACATCTTCAACAGCAGAACGTCGAAAAGAACTTATTGTTTTGACGCCAGCCTCAGAAAGCATTTCCTTGCGTAGGGCCACCATCTTGAACAAATAGCGGAACAACCGTTTAATCCGGTCATCCTCCTCTGCCATCATAACAGCACCGATTTGTGGAAGCTCTCCAAAGTCGCGCATGGTTCGACCCATGTCAATGATATAACCGTTCCAATGAATCACAGCGTAACGCTGTGCCGTGGACATCAGCAACGTATGCAAAAAGGTCGTTTTTCCCATGCCCGGCATGCCATACACAGCCCAATGACCATGATCCAGCGACGCATACATCGGCTCCTGCCGTTGATTCGGCAAATCATCGACCAGCCCAATAAGAGACTTCAGCTCCAACGATGATGATGTACTATCTATTTCGGTACATTGCGGTAGATTAGTTAAATCCAACATTTCTGGCAGCGGCGGAAGCCACGGTCCCTGAAGACGTTCGATTCCTGCCTTAGCTGCTTCTTTTGCAATATAATCAATAAATACTTGAAGCTGTTTAGGAGCTTCTTCTCCTTTTAAGCCTGAGCTTGCCCGTTCTCCGCCCGTCAATAGCGCTTCACGTTTGCCGTTCAGTCTCACTTCATGAACAGGTAAGGCAGAAGAAATGTCTCTGTTGCCTATATACGGCGCACCGCTCCAAGCAAATTGCATTTCTTCAAACACTTCGTCGCTACCCACTTGAAAATATCCTCGTCCCGGCTTCGTTATCCACGCGGCATTCGGTATTTTCAACATATCACGGCTATCACCTTCGCTTTGCACCCGCAAGCAGATGCGGAACCTGGAGTTACTCCAAATCTTATCATCGACAACACCTGCCGGCTTTTGAGTCGCCAAAATCAGATGGACACCTAATGTCCGCCCAATCGCGGCAATGCTGATTAGCTCGTCCATAAACTCTGGCTGATCCCGCTTTAACTGTGCAAATTCATCAATAATAATAACCAGATGAGGCAGCGGTTGTTCCTGCCGCTGCCGGAGTAGTCTGTAATATTCATCAATATGCTGTAAATTGCCTGCATCGTTCAATATCTTTTGTCGACGAACCAGTTCTGCTTTAAGAGATATTTTAGCACGTTCAATCAAATTATTGTCCAGGTTCGTGATTGTACCCACAACATGCGGCAAGTTAACGAACGTGTTGGACATGCCTCCACCCTTGTAATCGATCAGCATAAAAGCAAGATCATGTGGGTGAAACTCAGCAGCGAGCGAGGCTACGATAGACTGGATAACCTCACTTTTCCCTGAACCTGTCGTACCAGCGATCAAGCCATGGGGCCCATGCCCTTGACGCTCTATTTTATCATGCAAGTTAATCATAATCTTTTTGCCGCCTGCCCGCACGCCCATCGGCACAGGTAATGTATCAGGATGGCGGTTACGTCGCCACCGGTCTGCCACATCCAGTTCTTCCACACTTGCTACACTCATCATATCAAAAAGAGGCAGAACAGCGGGAATATCAGAAGCCGAAGAACGCTTCAAGCGAATAGGCGCCATGTACCGCGCCAGTGCATCGGCTTCCTCTTTGGACAAACGATCCGGTTTAAAACTTTGCTGTTCAACCTCCGCCGATTCTGATTTAAGGGCGTATACACCCTGTTCCTTGGAAGCTTCCACGATCAGCTGACACTGCATTGGCAAAGCTTCTTTACGAGAAGCCAGCACAATTGTACACGCATCTATGGCTCGGCCGTCCTCCAGCAGCAACGGTAACAAAGGTTCTTCCTCAATCAGTTGGGTGTCAGATAAAACAATCACATAACACGGGGCTTCCATCCCTTTGCCCTGACGTTCATTGCGATTATTTTTTCGACGGTTCAATCTAGCAAACAGAAAGTCAGCTAATTGATGGGCGCTACTACTGCGGTCTGACATCATTCTCTGGATTCGGTCATCATCCCATACATGTGGGAGCCAGCGCATCCAAGTCCATTCACTTTCCTCTCGCTCATCATAGAAGGAGGCGATTTTCACTTCATCTGGCGAATGACGAACCGTTACTTGTGCCAAGATGACTCTTAACGCAGCCAGAGTATGCTCCCGCTCGCCGACCAATCCGATCACTTTGGATTGAAACAGTGGCAATGTAATGGAAGCAGCGTCCACCAAACGAAATTCTTCTTCCAGTTCATCTGCAGCTCCCAACAAAGGATCTCGGTCATAACCGTCAGGTCGTGGGATTTGCAGTTTAATATGAAAGGGAACTTGTCCAGTCCCGATACGTACCTGCAAGAAATCTTCATCCTCCGGTGATCGTTCCCAAAGAGAACTGTTGCGGTTTTTTACGATTTGAGTGCATATTTGCGGATCACCGTGAATTTCATATAGCGTGCGAACTTGTTCTTCGCGTTTCATTTTGAGTTCTTCACGATGCTTTTGGAGCTGCTCCCGGTACATGCGGTCCCGTTCCTCCAACTTGCGCTTATATTCCTTCTTATTATTTAAATAGACGAAAAAAGGAATCGTATAAGATGTAAGCATCATGACCACCGTGACCATCTGGAACATCAAATAGTTACTGTTGCCCATCTTGCCTGTTCTGCTCATATATACATAAAAGCCTATAGTCACCAACGTCATCATTAACGGAATAAGTATAGATATAATAGAAAAAGACGGCTTGCTCGGCTCAGCCGGAGGCCGTAAAATCTCTAGCTTCTCCTCTCGGAGGGCCGGTCTTAATCTCGGGGATCGCTGGTATAATACATTCAAGACAAAAGTCCCCCTTTTCGCTTACTATTTCATTTTACCAAGGTTTCATATTATTTCATGTGTGTATTTACCCATTTTTTTCAGTTTGAAACAAAGAACGCCTTCCATATACAGGCGCCTCGTCCTGAGTTGTCGAAAAAGCTCGCTGAATGCGCACGGTGCAGCCTTCCCGTAAGCCTGCTCCTGTGAGTAGCTGGTTATCCTCCACTCTGAACCAAAGCCCTTCCGGGAACTTTGCTTCCATAATATATTGCATGCCTTCAGCCGGAGGCTCACCAAAAATACGCACACCCAGCATCAATTTTAAATGTTCTACCGAGTATTCATCTGCCACCTCAATATCAAACCACTCTGTTTCCTGTCGTCCTGAAAGCACGGTCAGGATCATCTGTCATCCCTCCCGATCCTTAATTTATACAGCAATACTCACGCAAAAAGCCTATTTCTACGGAAATATGGCTATCGTAACTGTAGCATCCGCCTATTAGACTGTCAATTTGTTACAAAATACCCACACTCAAAATAAAACGGTGACTATAGTCATGCTTAAAATTAATAGTAGAGTCATATGAATCAAAAATAGGGATTTACAAATTTCATTTGCGTGCTTACGTCATTTTGTCGATTAGGTAGAACTAAATTCGATTGTTACCCAAATTGTTGTGAACACTTTGTAAATTTTTCAGACCTTTATGTTTTTATAAGGTGTTTTTAAGGTAATTTTAAGAAACGGGCACTACAATAAAGCCATGAAATAACTCAGGTGAGGTGATTTTTGTGAGAACATTAATTACATTTCAAAACAAACGTATTCCCGTATACTTCAATCAAGAAAATAAGCAACCGGTACAAAAAACCTTAAAACTTCTAAGTAATACTTTGGAGAACAAAATCTCCAGTGGCAAGCGTGCCCTTCAAAAATGTCTTAACTCTTTGATCAGTATAGAGATTGTCGGTTGTGAAGCCATCCTGCATAGCGTTAGTGAAAATGATTCATTGGCATTGTCCCTCTATTAAGAGGGACTTTTTTTTTGTTTGCATTAGACACAAAAAAGAGAGGGGCATTTCAGCACCCTCTCCAAATCAGCGGTTATGAAACATGCTACATGTGACTTACCGCAGCCTATGCATTTGATCAGACTCTATTTATAGTATTCTGCGATAACCTTTTTTACCGCCTCGTTCCTTTTTCTGCGCCTTCTCAATTCGTATTCTAAACAGTTCTAGTAAATTAGCGCGTGTATGTTCTTCCCGGCAGTTGTCCAGCTTTTTTAAGATAAAACGGTCAATGGACATATGACTCAGGCTCCTTTACAGCAAGCTGCCCCTGCTTTTCAAGGGGATGATCCGGCTATCCATTTTTAACCATTCCACCTGTTCTTTAAACACGTACGCTTTGACTAGGATAAAGCAGGCGGGATTACATACCCTTTAAATAGGGTAAATACATAAAGTTTCGAAAGTTTTATCAGTTTAGCCTGGAAGCTACGGACAAGGAGCGAGCAAAAACCATGAGTAAGCACATAATGACCAAAATAAGCCGGAACCTTTTATGTATGTTCTTCATCCTAACTATGCTGGCTGCATGCAGCAGGGAGAAAGCCTCAACTCGAAGTATGGCCCAACACGAAGCTGAAGCACGTGCCTATACCGTGACAGGTAATCCGAACCAAGCTGCATCATCCCTTGATGAACGAGCTGCCAACGATGCACCTGTCCATCAGCAAGGCAGCAGCTATGTCGAAATATCAGGTGACGTAAGTATAGATAAAAATACAGTGAAGGTTACAGGGCATTCCAATCTGCCGGCTGGAGCACGGATCAAAGGGAATCTTGCAGTCAAAAACTCTCTGTTAACCGGATATACGGACGAGACAACTATTCAAAAGGACGGAAGTTTTGTACTCCAAGTGCACCGACCTGGTATACAGGGCAGTATGGATCTGACTGTTCTGTTCCGTCCAGATGACCAAGACAAAGAAATACGAAATCTGTATGGTAGTGGTGGCAACAAATTAGAAGGCCCTTATGTATATCAATACGAAGAAAACGAACAACTTTTGCAAGAAATTCGGATAGGTGCTGAGTTTGATCCTGAACAAGACCGCCATGTCCCTCTAATTAAGCCTGTCTGGAACAAACCAAAGGACTACGGTAATCCTCAAGTGTGGATTAAGCCCGATGTGAGGCAAAAAGGAAATTATTATCACGTATATGCGCGCAGCAATTTGCTCGAGGGTTCGGACGTCAAGCTCACAATTGATTTTCCGGGACGATGGCAGTTTGGCTACGATGATCAAACCAAGGTCATGCCTGATGGTTCCTTCAGCATGAGGGTCAATAAGCCGAGCCTTGCCAACCGCTACACCCTGGTCATAAGTTTCGAGCCGAACGAAGATATGTGGATCAACGCCAAACAGGCTTATGGTACAAAAGGAGAGCGTCTTGCGGGATCATTAGTTAAATCCGCAGACGACAAAAAGGGCTCCAAACGGATTGAAGCCCGTGTCCAAATTCAACCCAAATCGTACTAGGCAGCCAAAGGAATCCTATATCATCTAGCTGTTATGGCTGTATCGTGACCGGCGTCCCTATACTTACCTTCTCTTGAAGCTCCAGTACATCCTTATTATGCATTCGAATGCAGCCATGTGACACCAACTTGCCAATGGACCATGCTCATTGGTGCCGTGAATGCCATAATGCGGCTTGGACAGCCCCATCCAGAACGCTCCGAAAGGACCGCCCGGATTGGGCTGTTTGTTAATAATCGTAAATTGCCCATGCGGTGTCTGTGTAGCCACCTTCCCAATACCGACTGGATAACTAAGAACGATCTGACTTCCATCTTTTAAATATAGACGACGATCCGATAAATCCACCACAATGCTGTAGTTCGGCATATGTTCACCCCTCTACACCATATGCCGACTACCACATAGATTTTCTTAAATTTCTACAAATGATGTTTCATGACAGCTCGCCTTACCACTCCACATCACGTCGCCAACCACCTCGCTGATCCCTGCGGCCCGGAGTTGTACTTGAACGGCTATCTTTTCTACGTCGGTCTGCTTCCTTGCGTGCCTGATATTCCAGTTCCCGCTGCATCTTGCGATAATTGTTCACTCTGGATTCAGATAATTCCCCTCTTTGGATAGCTTCCTCCACCGCACATCCAGCTTCTCCCTTATGCTTGCAATCGGCAAAACGGCATTGCTGAGCTGTTTCCATAATATCAGCAAAGGTATGAGCTACACCCGTGGAATCATCCCATAGATTAAGCTCGCGCATACCGGGTGTATCGAGCAGAACGGCTTGCTTTGCAATGGGAAAAAGCTGTCGGTGTGTGGTTGTATGCCTGCCTCGGCTGTCTTCCTCCCTCACATCCTGTGTCAGTTGAACTTCAGCCCCGGATAGCCAGTTCACTATTGTGGATTTGCCACTACCGGAAGAGCCAGTCAAAGCAACCGTACACCCAGGCTCAAGGAACGCCTCCAGCTGCTCTCTGCCTTCGTTCTGCAAAGCAGAAATTACGATAACGGGTACTCCAGGAGCAACTCCTTCCGCTTCTGCAACCCGCTGTTCGACATCTTCACAAAGGTCACTCTTACTCAACACGACAACCGGGTTTACTCCGCTATTCCAGGCCATGATTAAGTACCGTTCTAATCTGCGCATATTAAAATCATGATTCAGCGCATTAACAAGGAAAAGCGTATCTACATTGGTCGCGATCAGTTGCTCCTTCGTCTCAAAGCCTGCAGCCTGTCTAGATATTTGGCTTTTGCGTGGCAAGAGAGCATGGATTACTGCATCCGATACTTCGTCCGACGTGGTGATGGCCACCCAATCCCCTACAGCCGGCATTTCCGCCGGGTCAACAATAGCATGTCTTAGCTTACCTGAAGCGGCTCCCCAGCGTTCCCCATCCATCGTAATAAGCTTCACCTTTTGTCCATAATCGGCAATCAAGCGGGCAGGGCGTATCTGCGTGTTTCCTGCTCGTTCCTCATAGTTTTGCTTCCATTGGTCCCACAAACCGTTCCAGTAATCAGACCAACCGTATTCATGTATACTCATTATTTTCCTCCTGAGATCATGTTTAATTTTTTTTTGGTGTTACTCAATAGGTGTACATTTTTCTCTCCGCAAGCAAACAACGCAAAAAATCCGCAGGGAAACCCCTGCGGAATGTATACAGCTCAAGCGATGTGATCCGTTCGTTCACTTATGCAAGCAGTCTTACACGGACTACTTTCGAAACCAACAACCGGATAACAAAACACTTGACCATAAAAAAATCCGCAGGGAATCACTCCCTGCGGATTTCGTTGGTTCTACTGTCCAACCAACTGCTGAGCTAAGACTATAGATCTAACAGTCTTTAGCCGTGCATCGTCCGTGCGGGAGACAAGTCATTCTGCTGCTGAACCCATTCACTCATGTTCGTACGCATATAACATCGCCTCCTCCTAAAATTTCCTTTATCATACAAGTCCATCAATTGTCTGTCAAGGCTGATTCTAAACATTTAAAACTATTTCAAGTTTTGTTTAACGTACCTGATCCCATCGTGTCCACATTTCACGCGGGTTCAATTCGTACATTTCTCGCTCCCTGTACATAAACTGATGCATGATCAGTTCACGCCGAATCGTCGCAAAATCCTCATGGTATTGCTTGATCCACTCGTTTAGTTCACGTTCAGGATAGATGCGCCCTGGCTCCAGTTTTTCGGCGAGCATCTGTAGTACGATCAATTTTTTCTTATACTGGGCAGGAATTTGACGCAACTTGCCGTCCTTGGCAAAAAAATTGCGTAAAACCGTTGCTTCCAGCGTTTCATTCAATTCGGACATATCTTCCTCTTCCTCTCCTTTTTCAAAAATAAAACGCACTGTCGCCTCGGCATGCTGCCGAATCAGCTCTGGGTTCAGTGTAAAATACACTGTGTTTTTATCACGGCGTTCCTTAATCAACCCGACCTCTCGGAGTTTGGAAGCATGATGCGTAACCGTAGGCTGTGACAGATTTAGCTTTTTCGCCAAAGCTTGACCATGCATCTCACCACGGGATAAAAGGAGTAATATTCGCATACGCGTTGGGTCCGCAAGTGCTTTATGATAATTGACCATTTTATCTAGTTGCACCGTAACTGCACCTCTTTTCACTACTACAGATTTCCTATGCAAGCAAATTCGCTTAACCTAAATAGATAATTATCTAATTATATGTTTGTCAAATGTTTCTGTCAATTCTCTCTTCCATCATCTCTTTCTGAAAACGGCTGGATATTGTGCACACATTACGGTAGGATTATTATTTGAAAACTTCTCACACACTGAGCTATTTGCATCAATTCTGAGATCCGTTTGACGAAATAAACTAATACAACTGGAGGTTCATCCAAATGCACGACGTAATCATTATCGGTGGCGGACCTTGCGGACTATCCGCTGCAATCGAATGCAGCCGCAGAGGTTTGCGTACGATCATTATTGAAAAAAGCAACATCGTTCACTCCATTTTTCTGTATCCAACAAATATGCAGTTTTTTAGCACCGCTGAACTATTGGAAATCGGTGATGTTCCGTTCAGCACTCCCAATGACAAGCCTTTTCGTCATGAAGCACTTGCGTACTATCGCAAAGTAGCCTCACATTATAACCTGGACATTCAGCATTATGAGGAGGCTCAATCCATTCAGCGGCAGGAAGACGGTACATTTACCGTACATACTCTAAGCAAACGGGAAATAACCAAGAGCTATTCTTCACGCTATGTCGTCGTGGCTACGGGATATTTTGATCATCCGAACTATCTGGGCATTCCCGGGGAACAATTGGATAAAGTCACTCACTATTTCAGCGAAGCCCACCCCTATACAGGAACCCGGGTCGCAGTCATCGGCGGTAGTAACTCTGCGGTAGATGCTGCAATGGAATTGGTGCGGGTCGGGGCTACGATTGATATGGTTTATCGTCGTAATGAGTTGTCTCCATATATCAAACCGTGGGTTCGTCCATTGTTCGACAGTATGGTACAAAAAGGGAAGATCACACTGCACTTAGGCGCACGCATTACTGAAATTCATCCAGACCATGTTATCGTCACTCCGATGAACACAGAAGCATTCCAGCTCGAAAATGATTTTGTACTGGCACTGACTGGATTTCACCCAGAACGAAAACTACTGGAGTCTGTCGGAGTCCACATGGCTGAAGATCTGGACAAACCCGAATTTAATCCTGCCACGATGGAAACTAACATCCCAGGTATATATGTCGCCGGAGTTATCGCTTCAGGCAGCAATGCCAATGAAGTGTTTATCGAAACAGGTCGCTGGCACGGGCGTCAAATCGCCGAACATATCCAAAGTTAAACGATCAAAGGAGAACAACTGAATGGATTACAGCTCACTTATCCTACTGGTACTGGCTGGCCTTGGAATTATCAGTGGCAACTCAACCGTGACGATTGCTATGGTAGTACTACTACTGCTGCGGGTAACCAGCTTTCATACTGCTTTCCCCTGGCTTGAAAAGTATGGCTTGACGATCGGAATTATTATTTTGACGATTGGGGTCATGACCCCGCTAGCCAGCGGTAAAATCAGCATCAATCAGGTGACAGAGTCCTTCCTGCACTGGAAGTCCCTGCTCGCGATTGGTATCGGAATTCTGGTAGCCTACCTTGGCGGCCGCGGAGTAACTTTGATGTCCGGACAGCCTATTATTGTGACAGGTCTACTGATCGGGACCGTCATTGGCGTTGCCTTCTTTAAAGGGGTTCCTGTTGGACCTCTGATTGCTGCCGGGCTGCTCTCCTTATTAATCGGTCGCTCCTAAATTTCTAGACACAGGATTGAAAAGAGCCGTTCAACAAATATACAAATGAATGATGGCAATCTGCATATCTGGCTGAATTCAGTCCCGCTTTGTGTTATACTCAAATCGCATAATTTGGTAAATGCAGGAGGCTTGACCGATGTCTCGACAATTTGTAACGGAAGCTGTAATGGTGGCTATATATGGCCAGTTGCTTACATCTCCCGCCCCTGTGGAATATATAGTGCCTTACACATCACTGCTAGAGCTGTACGAATTCCAGGACAGTACAGAGCCTCTCATGGATAACCCTATGGACGATCAACATGTGAAGCGAAAAGTAAGTGAGCTGATCAGTTATTTTGAAGAACCGTTGAATCAGAAAAAAATTCGGCGTGCCCTTCAGATGCCTTGGGCGAAAAGCTTGCCAATCCTATTCGATGCCAATACATCACTCATTGTCATTAATGCTGTTGATACGGCGCATTACGGAGAGTATTTTGATCCGATTGAAACCGAACTGGTGTTGACAGCTCAGCGTGAAGCATTACCCATCCTGACTGATCAACTGGACTGGATTCACCGCATTATCGAAGCTTCCGTACCTGTACATGTGTACGATATTGATGATTTTGATTTTGCAGTCGATGGTCCGATGTTTAACAACCCTTAACAATACGGCATCCTGCCCTAACCACAATAAAGCGGCGGAGTATCATGTGCAGGTTCATCCCCTGCCACACGATACTCCGCCGCTTTTCATGTCCATAAACCATTACTAGCATACTATTTTTAACGTGGAGGCATTAAGCTTGTTCATCCTTTTCATAGGTGTAAATAATGTCGTCATGTTCCTCCAAATACTTAACTTCCAGATGGTGGCCCTTCAGATACCAGTAATCCTGGTCCTCCATATAAAACGTAATGCCAGCCGCTTCATGCTGTAATGCAGGGTGCTGCGGAGGCTCTACGGCAATTCCCAGAGAAAAGCCTGGATGCAACCCACCGCCGGAACTATAGCGAACAAAAAAACGGATGGAATCTCCACGATTCAAACCGAGCTCCTTAATGTACCACTGTGCCGCAGGTTCAGTTACCTGTATGCTCATGCGTTATGCTCATCTCCTTGTACAATGACGTCCTGTTAACTATATCATAGCATCTTTTGGAATAACGACCAACCGTCTCTCCCCATGCGGCTTCCTGGACAAGTCATATACATTTTTTTGAAAAAGGTTTGACAATTCGTAAAAAAGGGTGTTAAGATTCAACCATACGAGATCCATTTTGAAATTTATTACCAATTTGAACGATAACTCATGTAAGAATAACCCCATTTTGAGGAAGAAAGGAGTGTTTCCGGTGCTAAAATTTATGATTGTATTTCACCCACATCTACAAACAAAACAACTTCATACCGGAGCATCTCCCCTGTCGCATCCTTTAGAATTGGGCCATTTCTGTTGTATGGTTTAATACGAGTGGCTGCCTGCGTTTGAGCAGTTTTTCAGTGGTGAGTGTGCTGAAAATACCTGCGCGCCATATGATATTGAGATTTAAGGCATATCGTCTGCGGACGGTATGCCTTTTTTGCGCCTGTTGCCGAATCGTACTTGTGGCAACAAGCCGCTGTTGTTTCTTCAAAATGGTACACAACTCTCGAATGAACTTGACATGAAAGGATGGGATTCCTCTTGTTCTCAGTACTCAAAAATTTAGGCTGGTTTTTTAAAAGAGAACGAAGCCGATACGCCATTGGATTGTTTTTGCTGATTGCGGTTGGCGTTTTGGAGCTTGCTCCACCTCGGCTGCTAGGCAGCGCCATTGATGAGATTGTACGCGGTTCGATTTCCTGGTCCTCGCTTTGGCGTTATATTTTGTACATCATAGGCATTCTTGCCGTCATCTACTACATTACGTACATATGGATGCACAAGCTGTTTGGTGGTGCTAATCTGGTGGAGCGCCTATTGCGCACACGTTTTATGAATCATCTGCTGCGGATGACCCCTCCATTTTTTGAACGCAATCGTACAGGCGATCTGATGGCTCGTGCCACGAACGATCTTCGATCTGTCGCAAGTACAGCAGGCTTCGGTATGTTGACATTAACGGACTCCACTGTCTACCTTACCGTTGTATTGGTTGCCATGGGAACCCTGATTAGCTGGAAGCTAACACTGGCGGCCATTCTGCCCCTTCCTTTTATTGCGCTGGCCATGAGTATTTACGGTAAAGCCGTACATGAGCGTTACACACTGGCACAAGATGCATTTGGCGATATGAACGACCAGGTGCTGGAGTCGGTGGCTGGTATCCGTGTCATTCGGGCTTATGTGCAAGAACGAATGGACGAAAAACGTTTTGCCGATATTACTGAGGATGTGTTTCGTAAAAACTTGGCAGTGGCCCGAATGGATGCTCTCTTTGAACCAACAATCCGTTTATGTGTAGGACTTAGTTACGTTATCGGACTCGGGTATGGTATTTATCTGGTATTTCATAACGATATCACGCTAGGCGAACTGGTATCTTTTAACATGTATCTAGGAATGATGATTTGGCCGATGTTTGCCATTGGCGAACTGATTAACATTATGCAGCGCGGTAGCGCTTCCCTGGACCGGGTCAATGAAACTCTCGATGTCCAGCCAGACGTTCAGGATGTAGCCCAACCTGTTCCAGTGGATCATCCCGAATCCATCACTATGAAAGACGTTACTTTTCGTTATCCTACCTCCACGGTTGACAATCTGTCACATGTGAATCTGGAGCTCAAACGTGGGGAAACACTAGGTGTCGTCGGTCGAACAGGCAGTGGAAAATCCACTTTGCTCAAACAGCTATTGCATGAATATCCGACTGGCAGTGGTGATATTTTAATCTCCGGCACTCGGCTGGAGGACATTGCAGCGGAACAATTACACAGCTGGATTGGCTACGTGCCGCAAGAACAAATTTTGTTCTCCAAATCGGTGCGCGAGAACATTCAGTTCGGAAAGCCTGGTGCCGATGATGTTTACATCATGGAAGCAATTCGTACGGCCGCCTTTGATCAGGATCTGGGAACTCTGTCCGATGGACTGGATACATTGGTTGGAGAAAAAGGCATCGCCCTGTCCGGCGGTCAGAAGCAGCGTGTTTCGCTTGCGCGCGCCTTTATTGGTGATCCGGATATTCTAGTACTCGACGATGCACTATCAGCAGTAGATGCCCGCACGGAAGCACGTATTATTGACAATATCCGTCATAAACGCTCGGGTAAAACAACCTTGATCTCCACCCACCGTCTATCGGCTGTAGAGCATGCAGATCGGATCGTCGTACTGGAGCAAGGACGTATTATTGAGGAAGGAACCCACAATGAGCTGCTTCAAGCTGACGGATGGTACCGACAACAATATGAACGGCAACAAGTGGAATCTGATCTGACCTCAGGGGAGGTATCCTAATGAAACCCAATATCGGCAAAAGGCTGTTCCAGTATGCACTGACGAGCAAAGCGGGTTTTATTGCCGCTCTCATCGCCCTGGCTATTGGAGTAGCCGCTGAGCTGGCCGGTCCCTTCATCGCCAAAACGATGATTGACGACCACATGCTCGCTATTGAAAAACCATTTTATGAAACGACTAGTGTGGACGGCACTATAAGTTATGCTGGAACCCATTTTAAACGTGAAGATCGCTTTGAGGCCGGGGAGACCAAAGGGCGCGAAGCGAGGATTTTACAAGTCGGCAGATCTTTTGTATTTGTCGATGGTTCCGTCCAGGTAGCGGATGGTAACCGATCCTTTACGAACGGTACGCTGACCGTGACACGCGGCTCCGACACCTTTCATTATAAAGCTAAGGCTCTAACGGCTGATGAGCTGTATAGCTTTTACAAACCGGAAATGCCCGGCATTTTTCAGCTGATTGGGTGGTATTGCTTCTTTTTAGTCGTTTCGATTTTTGCCGAGTTCGGCAAAACATACTGGCTGCAATCCTCGGCGAACAAAGTCATTCAGAAGCTTCGGCTTGATCTCTATGCACACATTCAGCGCTTGCCAGTTTACTTTTTTGATAACTTACCCGCAGGCAAGGTCGTATCCCGTGTTACGAATGACACGGAGGCAGTCAAAGATTTGTTTGTGGCTGTACTCTCAAACTTCACTTCAGGGATTGTAACGATGGCAGGGGTATATGTGGCACTCTTTCTACTGGATTTCAGACTGGGTCTTATCTCTCTATTTATTGTACCGTTGCTGATCTTATGGATTGTATTGTACCGCAAGGTTGCAACCCGCTATAACACGATCATCCGATCCAGGCTCAGCGAGATTAATGCGATTATTAATGAATCCATTCAGGGGATGTCCATTATTCGTGTATTCAGGCATCAGAAACAAACACAGCAAGAGTTTGAAGAGTTAAATGATGACTATATGAAGCATCAGAATAAAATGCTGAATTTGAACGCTTTTACTTCGCACAATTTGGTCAACGTGTTGAGAAACCTCGCTTTCGCTGTCGTGTTGTGGTATTTTGGATCTGCGGCGCTTGGCACTACAGGTAGTGCGATATCACTAGGGGTATTGTATGCCTTCGTCGATGTGCTGGGTCGATTGTTCCAACCTATAACGGGGATGGTCAACCAGCTCGCCGTACTGGATACTTCCATCGTATCCTCAGGACGCGTATTTGAATTGATGGACGAAACTGGAGAGCCGGTGACAGATGGTACGATGCCGCGTTACAAAGGCCAGGTAGAATTTAATGATGTTTCCTTTGCCTACAAAAAGGATGATGTGCTTAAGCATATTTCCTTTACAGCACAGCCCGGCCAAACGGTTGCTCTTGTCGGGCATACCGGATCAGGTAAGAGCTCAATTATCAACCTGCTATTCCGGTTCTATGATCCGCAAAAAGGAACGATCACCATTGACGGAACGCCTGTCAAAAGTATTCCTAAGCAATGGCTTCGCCATCATATGGGTATTGTGCTTCAAGACCCATATTTGTTCACAGGTACGGTAGCCTCTAATGTCAGTCTCGGAGATAGTAGAATTACGAGAGAGCAGGTGAATAAAGCGCTGCATGACGTTGGCGCCGACAAACTGCTAGCCCATTTGCCCCAAGGATTTGATGAGCCTGTTATTGAAAAAGGCAGCACCTTATCCGCCGGGCAACGTCAGCTTATTTCTTTCGCTCGCGCGTTAGCCTTTGATCCGGCCATTTTAATTCTGGATGAAGCTACCGCCAATATTGATACCGAAACGGAAGCGCTCATCCAATCTGCTCTTGAAGTGCTCAAAAAGGGACGTACGACCTTTATCATTGCCCACCGTTTGTCCACCATTCGTAGTGCAGACCAAATTTTGGTGCTGCATCGGGGTGAAATTGTTGAACGGGGTAGCCATGACGAGCTTATGGCCCAAGGCGGCCGTTACTTCCAAATGTATCAACTTCAGTCAGGAACGGTTGCAGCAGAATCTGCGTCTTCCTCAGCTACACCTTCTGCGCAAAATGACTTGCTTACAGGTAAAGTCGCATTTAAAGCTTAAATAATACTAGAGCCTGGGGCTAACAATTAATATTTAGCATGAAAAAGCCAGCGGTCTCCATTCATATTGGGGACTCGCTGGCTTTATTTTATATATGACATATCTTGTCGTTTTATTTAGCTACAGACGTGCCTGTACCTGTGGGAGGAAGCATTGTTCCATCGACTGCTTTGAGCGTAACCTTATACTTACTATCTATCAATGTACTGGTGTGGGTATCTGTAATGACTTGAATGTTCATTTCCCCTGGTTTTGGACTCGTCAGCTTGTAGTAAATGACCGCATTCGTATCATCTACGTAGTCGATGTGATCCACTTCAATACCGTAACCTGGATTAGGTGCCTGAAGACGAGTGATGGTTACTTTGTTCTGCTGGTCATTCGCCTTCTCTATGCTCATGCTAATATTGGTTTGTTGATCTGAATCTACAGGCTCAGCTGGATTTTCCGGAGTGGCTTGCATCGGTTTATGATTTTGTACAAACTCGGATGCATGATAGACCATTTCTGCTGCCTCCATCCGCGTTACTTTACGATCCGGGTTAAAGTTACTCTTTTCATCCAATGTTGCAATTTTGGTCAACAAAAGAAATTGAACTGCTTCGTTCGACTCTTGGTCTAATTTTTTGCCATCTGCTATGTTAATAAGCATACGGACCGTTGGATATTCACCCGTTGCACTCACTGCTTTATACAGAATATTCGCGAATTGCTCCCTAGTCATGCGGGTACTTGGATTAATATCCGGTGACAGAGGGATTTGGTGCTGGACTGCAATCCGATAGGAATCGGCATACCATGCGGAAGCCGGAATGTTTGCAAAGGAGCCCGTTGTAAAATCAGGCATAACCTGAAGATCCATCGCCCGAACAACCAAGTGTACTCCTTGTGCATACGTGAGCGTTTGATCCGGTGCAAACTTATCCTTGGTTATCCCTTGAATAATTCCTTTGTTCTGAAGTGAACTTACGATCTTCTCCTGCTCAGCTCCCTTTATATCACGAAAAGCAGAAGCCGACGTAGCCACAGCCAATGAACAGACGACAAGCAGCGCAGCTGCCACGCTTTTATTTTTGATCATGAGATACACCTCCATGTTTACTTTGCTTCTATACTTACGGACGCAATAAAACCATCAAATGTTTCAAATATGCACAAATTGGTTGCAAAACATTGGAATACCCTGCGATTAGTGTAACCCGTCTTGCTCTTTTCTGCTCACCATCTCCATGCAAACCCAAAAGTGTCTATGATAGTTTTCCTTTTACAGCGCCTTTTAGAGAAAAGAGCTAATTCGCAGTAATTTTAGCTAGCAAAAGCAGCAGTGAACCTAACAAAAATACCCACTTGTGGTAGCTTACATCCGGTTAGGAGCTTTCAGTCCAAGAAGTCGCAGTGTACTTGCCAGCATATCTGCAGTCTGTTCCGCCAACTGAATGCGCCACTGTCCACCATCGACAATCCTTTCCTTAGCATAAAAACGGTTGAACGCCTGTGCTGTATCCAATGCAAATCTAGCAATAACCGAAGGTTCCAGTTGCTGAGCAGCACGTATCAGCTGCCCGTGATAGCGATCCAACTGCTTAAGCAAGGTCCAGCCTGCGTCACCCAGCATTTCATCCGAAACGATATTCCATTCAGGAGAATGCCCTTCTTGACCAAGGACGTTGTCACTGGAATTAGAATCAACCTCAGCGCGAGCGCGAGCTTTCTCCAGAAGGCTGCGTATACGCGCATGGGTATACTGCACATAAGGGCCAGTCTCACCTTCGAAGGTCAATGCCTCCTCCAACGAAAAATCCACTTCATTCAGACGGTTATTTTTTAAATCGCCAAAAATAATCGCTCCGATGCCGACATCTTCTGCTATTGCCTCTTGTTCCAGCAAATTGGGATTCTTCTCCGTAATAATGGCTTGAGCACGCGCTACAGCTTCATCCAGCACTTCCTCCAGTTTCACCACCTTGCCGCGTCTTGTGGACATTTTTTTGCCTGCAAACCGCATTAAACCAAACGGTACATGCCCACATTGCTCTGCCCATGCCTCCCCTGCATGCTTGAGCACCGCAAATACCTGTTGG
This sequence comes from Paenibacillus sp. ICGEB2008, assembly GCF_000307675.1. Taxonomy (NCBI): domain Bacteria; kingdom Bacillati; phylum Bacillota; class Bacilli; order Caryophanales; family Paenibacillaceae; genus Paenibacillus; species Paenibacillus sp. ICGEB2008. The sequence continues at coordinate 144,204 of NZ_AMQU01000022.1, read as the reverse complement.
AAATGTAACTTCTGTTCCCCGCCAACGACATACAGCAGCCGATCAGCCTTCATCACTTCATGACGATAAATCGCTGTTGCCAGATCACGGGTGGGATAAATGGTAGTCCCATCCTTCTTCAAAATAAGACACGGCGGCAGCTGCTCGTCTTCCAGACGAACCACAAGTGCTCCATCACTTTCCTCCAGCAATCCTTTTGCTCTTAATTGGGCAACAACTGCCTGCATTTTATCATTGTAAAAGCTTTCCCCCAACACATGGTCAAACGAAATGTTAAGGCGTTGGTACATACGATCAAATTCACCCAGACTGACTTCAACAAAAAACTCCCATAGTTGTTGAGCCTCAGTATCCCCGTGCTCCAAACGTCGGAACCATTCGCGACCTTCATCCTCCAAAGACGGGTCATGCTCAGCCTCCTGATGAAAACGGACATATAGCTTCAATGATTCCCCGATCGGATCCTGTTGTAGCTGCTCTTCATTACCCCATCTTTTATAGGCCGCAATTTGCTTGCCAAATTGTGTTCCCCAATCCCCTAGATGATTCACACTAATCGGTACATATCCGGTTTCACCAAGTATGCGATACAAGGCGGCACCGATAACAGTAGAGCGAAGATGACCGATACCAAATGGTTTCGCAATATTGGGCGAGGACATATCAATTACTACTCGCTGTCCATGCCCAATATTGGGCTTGAGAAACTCAGTCTTGCTCAATTCAGCTAGCATCGGTGGAATATGAACAGATCGATCCAATGTAATATTTACATAGGCACCCGATGCTGTAGCGGTTAGACCCGCTTCATGGCTTACTAGCTCTGCCAATTCCATTGCAATATGCTGTGGAGACTTTCGAAATTTCTTAGCCAGCACAAAACAGGGAAACGCCACATCTCCCCATTCAGGCTGCGGAGGCACCTCGAATAAAGATAAAACTTCTTTCTCCTCCAAGCCCGTATGAGCTAAAATAGCTTGGGTAGCAATCATCAACAACATGTTCCTCTCTCCTTCTTTTTATAGGATCTAACAAAAAAAAAGCCCTCGCCTCTTGATATAATCAAGAGACGAGAACTTCGATATCCCCGCGGTACCACTCTTTGTAAATCGGTTGTGTAGATAAAGCTAGCTTACACAAATCGCGATTTCACTCCATTGACAAATAACGGTGTCAGCCGGGTTGATCTACTAGAAGTTCTTATCGTTGGATCAACCGTCTCCCGGGTGCGCTTCACATCGGATTTCATACCGGCTTCCACCTCTTCCGGCTCGCTGTAATGATACGGTTCCGTTGCTACTCTCCCGTTCCTTGACGTTAATTCCCACCATTATACAAACCTATTTAGTAGAAAGCAACCTTTTATTCCCTCTTCAGGGACTAGTTCTGTATATGTAATTACACTGCCACCAATTGGCGACAAGCCTCAACACAATGACGGCAGGCCTCTGCACAATGTTTGCAATGATTATGGGAATGCTTGCTGCATTCAGCAGCACATACCTCACAGGCTTTGGCGCATAGCTCACAGATTTCCTCGGCAAAATCCGTTCCGCGCTGCAACATTTGAGCAGCAAACCCACATATCTCTGCGCATTCCCTACTCACTCGAATACATTCACGCAGCATAGCTAAATCATATTCCTTCAAACTTGCTACATAGCATACATTGCAAGCGTTCATACATTCCAGGCAAGCATCCACGCATTTTTGGTATGAATGATTCATAATACATTACCTCCCAGTTGTTGATCCTGCTGTACTATTACCCGCTGAGCCTTGAAATTAATCAATTGATGTTCGCGCTTTCAACAAAATAAACCCAGAAAATCCCGACTTATGTAAGGAAGTGTACTATATTCCAAGGTGCAAGCGCAAGGATATTAATCACATAACTTTTTATCCCTCGTTTCTGACTTGCATCCAGTCGGTCATTCCTCTATTGTAAAAAAAGAATATGCTTAACCATGAATCAAGGAGTGAAGATTGTAATGAACATAACATCTGTAGAGGAGCACCGACGGGAGTCTCCGCAGCAGGTTAACTGCATGGTCGTGACCGTCTCTGATACACGAACCATGGAAACCGATACTGGGGGCCGACTGCTCAAGGAACTACTAGAAACGAATGGGTATAAGGTTGTTCGATATGTTATCGTCAAAGACGACTATGAGGGTATCCGGCAGTTGGTAACCGAAGCTGCAGCACATGAGGACATCGAGGCTGTACTTTTAACAGGTGGTACTGGCATTTCTCCGCGTGATACTACATATGAAGCCATCTCCTCTTTACTGGATAAGGAACTACCTGGCTTTGGTGAAATCTTCCGTTACTTAAGCTTTGCTGAGGACATTGGATCAGCAGCTATATTAAGCCGGGCTGTAGCGGGTACTGTGGGCCAAACAGCTGTGTTTTCTATGCCTGGCTCCCGCGGAGCCGTTCGTTTGGCAATGGAACGCATTATTGTCCCTGAACTGCGACATGTGATGAGAGAAATTTATAAATAAGCTCCTATTCCACACATGCGCCGACACAAAAAGGCACCCCATATTTGAATGAGGTGCCTTTTCACATTATTCTTTTTCTTCAACTTCGGGCTGCATGTAGCTATCAATCAGCCTTTGCTTCAGCTCCCATACCTTCTCGCTAAGATTAACACGATAAATTTCAGGATTCAGCTTCCGCAAATATTCTGGCCAAAACAGTTTCAACTGTGAAGCATGATAGGCACGAATTTCATCCAGTTCGGGAAGCTCGTATACCTTCTGTCCATTTATAAAAATAGGTTCAAGCATCGGTACAGCTTCGTAATTTTCAACATACTTCTTCATATATGGATGCAAAGGGTTAAACAGCTTCAGGCGCTTACCATTGCGCGGACGTTCTTCATCCGGGAAAGAAATGTAATCAGCTACAGCTCTCCCTTTCTTCTTATCCACAATGCGGTATACATCCTTTTTGCCTGGTGTAGATACTTTTTCCGGGTTACCCGAGATCTTAATCGTCGGCAGCATTTCACCGTCTACTTCCCGCTCAACCAGCTTGTACACTCCGCCTAATGAAGGTTGATCTGAAGCCGTAATCAGCTGTGTTCCTACACCCCATACATCAATACGTGCACCTTGGGCTTTTAGATTGAAAATCGTATTTTCATCCAAATCGTTGGAAGCAACAATTTGTACGTAATCCAAACCTTCGGCATCCAGCATTTCCCGGGCCTGAATAGATAGATAAGCCAAATCACCGCTATCCAAACGGATGGCATTCATACGCTTGCCTTGACTCTCCAGCATCTTTGCTGTCCGAATCGCATGAGGAACACCGCTCTCCAGCGTGTCAAAGGTATCTACCAGCAATGTAACCTGATCTGGCAAAACCTTCGCATACACGTCAAACGCCTCTTGCTCCGTCATAAAGGTTTGTACCCATGAATGGGCATGTGTTCCTTTTGTCGGAATCCCAAAATGTTCGCCTGCCAGCATATTAGAAGTCGCATCGAAACCTGCAACATAAGCTGCACGCGCTCCCCAAATGGCTGCATCTGCCTCCTGCGCACGCCGTGTACCAAATTCGAGCAGTGTATCGTCACTGGCCACCTGCTTGATACGCGATGCTTTTGTCGCAATGAGTGTCTGGTAATTCATAAAATTCAACAACGCCGTCTCGACAAGCTGCGTTTCCATAATTGTTCCTTCAACACGGACCAGAGGCTCATTTGGAAAAACAAGCGCCCCTTCTTTCATCGAATGGACCGTTCCGCCAAACTTAAACTGGCGCAATGCCTCCATGAACATGGGATCGTACTTTTCCTCCTGCTCTGACAGATAGCGAATGTCCTCTTCTGTAAACCGCAAATTTGAGATGTAATTCACAATGCGTTCCAGACCAGCGAACACGGCATATCCATTACCGAAAGGGAGCTTACGAAAATACGCCTCGAACACAGCTTTACGTTGGTGACTTCCGTTCACCCAATGGGCGTACATCATATTAATCTGATATTTATCTGTATGTAATGCGAGGCTCGTTGACTTCATCGTATCATCCTCTCTGACTGTCCCTGGTCCCTGGCTTGGTGACGGCATACCGTCTTATCTGCCCAGATTCAGCAATATCCGACTCCATTTTGTTATCGGACATTGGTGCACAATCATTCAGTTATTTTACTTCTTCTGGCGCAAAAGCGTATCTTCAGCCGACCACACCGTGGCTCCAAGACTTCCCTCAAAATGGCCCAAAGCCCAGTCATGTCCCGCCTGATTAAAGCTCGCCACAGCGTCCTTATATACGGTAATAGCAAAACCTTTGTTATAAGCATCTACAGCCGTATGCAGCACACAAATATCTGTACACACACCAATCAGATGTACTTCCAGAATCCCGCGTTCGCGCAACCTGAGTTCCAGATCTGTACCAGCAAAAGCACTGTACCGTGTTTTATCCAACCAGTAGATACGATCACTTTGTTGCTCATATAGGCTATGAAGCTTACCATACAATTGTCGTCCATCGGTTCCACGTATATTATGTGGAGGAAACAGCTTACTCTCCGGGTGATAAGGGTCATTCTCCTCATGTAAATCAACAGCCATGACAACAAAGTCCCCTTGCTCTACATAGGCTTGCGTGATGGCTGTGATCCGTTCATCCAGCTCAATCGCAGGTTGTCCCACAGGCAGACTACCGTCCACAAAATCTTTCGTGTAATCAATAACAATCAGTGCCTTCATCGTACAGTCAGCTCCTTATCATCAAAGTGAGATTGCACGCTCTATGCGTAACCTATCCCAATAAACGTTACGTATAGATAGATAAACGCGGTACTCTATCACTAAAGCGATATAACTGGGCCGGTCTTTGTGAATATTGATTGGAACTCAGCGGTTTACCATTCTCATCCCGAACCTCTTCCAGTATTCCCTGTCTGCTACGAGTCGATGTTATTTTGCGAATAAAATTCGGCTCTTCGAAATCCGGTACGACGCTCTGAATCACCTGATACAATTCACCCAGTGTAAAATGTGGCGGTAAAAACTGCTTGGCTATCGTTGTCTGAAGCATCTGCAACTGAATCTTGCGATAAGCATCGACTATGATATCCCGGTGATCGAACGCCAGCTCCAATTCCTCCAACGCTTCTCTGATCGTAAATAACCCGACCTCAGAAGCATCATCAGCCGCCTGCCGTTGCTCTAGCATCCATTCTTCTACCAGCGCAAAAAAAGCATGCGATATGATCCACCCGCGCGGATCACGGCCTGGTCCACTATATACGCCCAAATACTCCAGATGCCCGCCGTCTACACCGGTTTCCTCTAACAGTTCCCGCTTGGCCGCTCCATATATGGATTCATCTTCTTGACAAAACCCTCCAGGCAACGCCCAGCGTCCCGCAAACGGCCAACTCCGGCGCTTGATGAGCATCACTTTCAGCTCACGAATCGGCAATGTCTTTGTTACCGTCTTGCGCTCACGCTTCGTTAAAGTAAACATTACGATATCCGCCGGAGCACCATCCGGGGTACGGTATTTCTTAATGTTATAAGACGCCTTCTGCGCCTCTTCGTTTATACGATTGCTATCCATTGGCATCACCATATTATATCGTTTTGATAAATTCATTATGACATAATAAAAATTTTTGTCAAGCGTTAGGCCTTGCCTGAGTCACTTGCTTGTTGACGCAACACTCGGAACGTTGCTGTAGCTGTACAACCGAGTGTACCTTCGCTATCCCTTACTTCTGCCTCGGTGGTTATAGTGCGGCCTCCCTGATGAATAATCCGTGCTTTAACCTCCAGTCGTCCTTGTCCCATGGCTGACAAGAAATGAACATTCAGGTTCGTTGTTACACATGGATCCATATTTCTTGAAGCCATACTGACCATCCCCATCGCCTGATCCATCAATGAAGTGAGCACCCCCCCATGTACAATCCCCATCACATTGGTATGATGTTGTTTGGCCTCCAAAGCGATATGTGCCTCGTTAGCATCAGCTGTGATCAGCTCACATCCTAAATACTCCCAAAAGGTATTATCTTCACCCTCTAGCATCTTACGCAACTTATCCATTCCCTCTCTTCCATCCCTTCTATGCTGTCGCAATTCTCTTGATGTCCCATGAACATATACGATGACTAATTGCTTCCGAAAAAAAGGCGTGGAAGCTAAGCCTCCACACCACAAACCTTATTCTAGTCACTGCAATTAGAGGAGGAAGTGACCTTCCCCTCTTCTACGTTCACCTTTTCAGCAACCGTATCACGGATGGCCGTGATCACCATTTGCAGTAGCTCATTAATTTCCACCTGGCTCTGCTGAAACTCTGTTACAATTGGAATACCGTCAAGCTCTTCCTGTAGCTCCTGAAGTTCAGCCTCTATTTTAGCAATCATTTTTTGATTCTTTAAAGATTCAAATGCTACAATTTCCTTTTGCTTCTTCTTCATCGTTGCAATCAGTTGCTGGATGCGCTCATGGTCCTGAATCTTTTCTTCTGCTTTCCGGAACACCTGGACTTCCTCACTGCTGCCCAGAATACCCGCCAACTCTTTGGCCTTTGCCAATATCATATCGCGATTGACCAAATGATCATGCTGGCGCGCCGCCGATTGAAGTTCTGTTTGTTGCAACCGCTCCTCTGTCATTGTCCATCGCTCCTTTTCTCACTTAGATGGTCTTGCACGCAGCCTTTTATTCAAACCGCATGCAGCCCGCTAGACTATTCTTTTTATCCGTTAACCGCTACTGGCGTTTGAACCAAGTCACCTTTAATGTAGAAGGTCATAGGTTCTGTAATTTTAACTTGGACAAAGGAACCAATCAGATCCTTCGATCCTTCAAAATGAACAAGCTTATTGGAACGAGTCCGACCAGCAAGCACGTTGCTGTCATTTTTGCTCTCGCCTTCCACCAGCACTTCCACCACTTCGCCACGCAATCGACTATTAAAGCGAAGGCTGTTTTGATTCACAGCAATGTTCAGACGCCGGAGACGCTCTTTTTTTACCGACATAGGCACATTATCTTCCATCGAAGCCGCTGGTGTGCCTTCACGTGGTGAATAAATAAATGTGTAGGCAAAGTCATAGCCCACTTCACGCACCAAAGATAGAGTATCTTCGAACTGTTCGTCTGTTTCACCCGGGAAACCGACGATAATATCCGTTGTCAGAGAAGCATGCGGAACAGCTGCTTTTATCTTCGCGGCCAGTTCCAGAACACGCTCACGAGTATATTTTCGGTTCATTTTCTTCAATATATCCGTATTACCGGATTGTACAGGCAAATGAATATGCTCCACCAGATTGCCACCCTTACCAAGGACTTCAACCAAATGGTCGTCAAAGTCACGCGGATGAGAGGTCGTAAAACGTACACGCGGAATATTGATTTTGCGCATATCATCCATCAGATCTCCGAATCTGTAATTCATATCCTTCAAATCCTTGCCATAGGCATTGACATTCTGACCCAACAAGGTAATCTCTTTAAATCCTTGACGGGCCAAATCCCGTACCTCAGCAATAACATCCTCTGGTCGGCGACTTCTTTCCTTACCACGTGTGAAGGGAACGATGCAATAGGTGCAAAACTTATCACAGCCGTACATGATGTTTACCCAAGCCCGCATACCCTCGCGCTTCTTCGGCAGGTTTTCGATAATGTCGCCCTCCTTGGACCACACTTCGACCACCATTTCTTTGCTAAAGAGTGCTTCCTTAACGAGCTGAGGCAAACGGTGAATATTATGGGTACCAAAGATCATATCGACAAAACCATGTTTTTGCATAATGCGGTTCACGACATTCTCTTCCTGCGACATGCAGCCACACACTCCGAGCAAAAGTCCTGGCTTTTCTGTTTTGAGATGCTTGAGGTGACCCAGCTCACCAAACACTTTATCTTCCGCATTTTCACGGATAGCGCAGGTGTTCAGTAAAATGATGTCTGCTTCCTTCCGATCCTCGGTTGCCTGGTAGCCCATTTGCTCCAGCAAACCTTTGATTGTTTCGGAATCATGCTCATTCATCTGGCAACCGAATGTATATACGATATAATGCTTGCCCTCACCGATATGCTTTAGCTCATCCGGGACTGCGTTATCATACAATACCTGTACGTCCTCTTTACCACGCTGCTTTTCTTTTCTATGGTTCGGCTCCGCCATAATGTTGATTTCACGTCCGCGAATACGAATCTTTTTGCTATGCTCATCTTCAGAAATAATCTTCGCATCCGAGAAATCAAAATATTGGGAGTAATCTTTTGTTTCCTTAGCCATTCGCTGGTCACTCCTTACACCATCTATTTCACGAGCTAATTTGTGATTTACTGTATCTTTAGGCAGTTGGTTATTTTATTTAAGCTCCAAAAAACCTTTGAAAAAGGCATTACACTAAATTATAGCATGATTTATAGGTCATAGCCATAGATCATCCCCGGATACGAATCAGATGCAGTGTGATGCACAAAGTTTTTTATGTATAAGGTGAGCATTGGTGTATTTATAGTATATAAAAAAAAGCCCGACTCTTTTGCAAGAATCGGACTTTTACAACTTGTGTATTCAATACGTGTATTAGTCTACGATTTCAGCAGTGTCACCGTTTTTCACACCGGCTCCGTTCGCTTCATCCGTGTCAATATGCATATCCAAAGCAAAAGAATCGGACACACGTGCAAGAACATTTTCAAATACAAGGCCACGTTCGCCGCCAACACGTACTTTCAGCAACTGCTTGTCCTTAATGTCCCATTTAGCTGCATCGGATGTATGGAAATGGATATGGCGGGCTGCTACGATAACGCCTTCTTGCAGTTCCACTTCTCCGGCTGGTCCTTTCACTGTAATTCCTGGTGTACCATCAATGCTACCGGATTCGCGTACAGGTGCCTTTACACCAATAGCAAAGGAATCTGTGCGAGAGATTTCCAGTTGGGAAGCTGGACGAGCTGGTCCCAAAATGCGAACCTTATCAAATTGGCCTTTAGGACCAATTACAGCTACCGTTTCATTTGCGGCAAATTGTCCTGGTTGGGACAAAGGTTTAAATTCAGTCAATTGATAGCCTGCTCCGAACAAGATTTCAATATGCTCTTGAGTCAGGTGAATATGACGGGCGGAAACGCCGACAGGTACGATTTTAGTCATCGTGTGGTCACTCCTTTTTCTCTATACAATACTTTACACATCTATGCTATTATACTCCTATTTCGACAAGAAAGAAAAGGATAGTGCATAAAGTTCCCTTTTTCGCCCTAACCAGCCATACATATCGTCCATATAAAACTGGGATCAAACCGTCATTTTTGCAAACAGAAGAAAGAAAAGCATGATCTCAGCTACGATGAGATGAGGAACTACAATAAATATATTCAGAATAAACAGCGCACAGAGGATTCCAGTTAAGAAAAGAATGACTCTGAGACGAGGTTTAAGATGACTCAATCTGTACTGATGGAATACCAGCAAAACTGACAAAAAATAAATAAAAACAGAAGCAAAAGTAAAGCAAAGCACAAAAGTATAGGCTGCTTGCCCTAAAAATAAGAGCTGTATGGAAGCCGCAAGCATGCTAAGAGAAAGATAAATAAACAAATGACCATAGATAATAGTCTGTCCTGCTGTTTGTTTGGATTTGTCTACGCGCTTCTCTATATTCTCAAAATATTGCCACCAGATTGCGATGACCAATACAAATGTCAAAGCAGCAAAACCAATGGAAGAGATCGTGAAATGATCGGATTGTAAAACAGAAAGTATACTTATCACTGATTCTCCAAGCAGGATTAAGGTGAACTGTGCAAAACGCTCCAAAAGATGCTCTGTATGGATAGGTGTGATCACCAATTTTTTACGACCGATTAATGGAACGAGGATATCAACCGCAATGCCAGTATACAAAATCAAATATCGAACCCACGAGTCGAAGAAAAGGGAGAAGCTAGAGATTACGATCCCAACCCAAAGATAGGTTCCAAAAAAACGAGCTGTTTCCTGTTTATGAGCCGTTTCCTTGGGGGCCAAAAGCAAATATTGAACGACAGTCAAACCTCTTAAGCCAATATAGCCAACAAAAAAAGATACATAATACGCATCAAAATCTATATTAAGACTAGCAGTCATGATTAACACAAAAAATAATTGCAAAATCATAAAAATTCGATGCATTATACTGTCTTGACCAAAACGATTGTTATAGACTGTTTGCCCCACCCATGCCCACCAGATCGGAATAAAAATCAAAATAAACTTCTCTAAATTATGCCAACCAACACTACCATGCTCAACATGTAGTAAAACATGAGTCGCCTTGGAGACAGCTGCTACAAACAATAAATCATAAAAGAGTTCAAGCCAGGTAACCTTTTTTATCAGCATTATGTAACGGAGCTCCCCTCTAGTATGGCGGTATAGCATTGTGCTTTCAGGCTCGCTTCTACGTATGCCCAATTTCGGAAAGCGTTATTTTAGCACCATGCAATCCTCGGATGCTCCAATTATTTCGTAATCGTTCTCGCTTTGTCAAGAAAATGCTCAGCCGAAAACAACTGCGATATTAAGCTATTTAGGACAACATTTTAGATGGCAGATTTGTTCTTAAATAGTCCAGTGCATGTTCTCCAAGCCATCCCTTGACCAGCTCCTCAGAGTAATGCTTCAGCAGTAGTTCTGCAAAAGCCGGATATTTCCCCGCGTGCTCCAGTCCTCGCACATGGGCCTCGATACCGTCAAAATCAGAGCCGAACATCAAATGTCTTTCGCCACCCAATGAACAAATGTGCTCAATGTGCGGTAACAGATCCTCAGCGTGTACTGTACCCTGCTCTTTCAGAAACATCGTGACAAAGGTCAACCCAATTCGTCCGTTACGGGCAATCAGTGCCCGAATCTGTTCATCTCGCAAGTTACGAGGATGAGCACATCTCGCAAATGCGTTCGAATGCGAGGCGATGGGCGGTAAGGCCGCCTCCTCCATCACTTCCCAAAAGCCTTGTAAGGACAAGTGTGATACATCTAGCAGCAGTCCCAGACTATTACAGCGATTGACCAAATCATGTCCCTTGCGGGTTAGACCCCCACCTCTAAGCTCCATAATGCCGTCAGCCGCCCAATTTGCATAATTCCACGTCAGCCCGATCAACCGTATTCCCAATGCATAGCACACATCCGCATAAAACGGATTTCCTTCCAGCGCATCTACCCCTTCAAGCGAAAGCAACGCCCAAGGTGATCCTGTATGATTCGTCCCACTTCCATGCCCATTCGTTATCTTTCCTGCTTGCTTCTCTACGTCTGTCTGCTTTGCCTGCTCCACTTGACGTATAGCGGACGTATTTTTAAATGCTGCCAAGTCTTCTTTCCACAGCAAAGGTTTTAACCCACCTGAGGTAGAAGTTACATGCTGCCTGAACAGCTCAATTTGACGAACCACATGCTCAAATTTCGGTGTACCCAATACCTGTGAAATATATATAGCGAATGTTTGCAATCTTACATTGCCTTCTAGCAAACGCTCTTTTGTGACATCAAGCGATGAATGACTGAAATCTACCTGCGAATCGAGTTGCATTTTACATAACACGTCGCAGTGAAGATCAACAACTGGCCAATTCGCTTCAAACTTATCATTCATGCACTATACCCCCATTGGATTAAAGCCCACAAATTTATTTTGAAAACCATAGTAATTAAACCACAAAGCAAAAAAGCCCGTTTACAAAACGTAAACAGGCTCAGGCAACTTCCATTTATTATCTTGGCTCTACAATCAATTTGATCGCAGTCCGATCTTCTCCATCAATAACAATGTCTGTAAAAGCAGGAATACAAATCAAATCCACTCCGCTTGGTGCGACAAATCCCCGGGCAATGGCTACCGCTTTAATGGCTTGGTTTAGTGCACCCGCTCCAATCGCCTGTAATTCTGCATTTCCGCGTTCACGCAGTACTCCTGCGAGTGCGCCTGCAACTGAATTGGGATTGGATTTTGCTGATACTTTTAATACATCCATAGTAAGTACCTCCCCTGGGAATGATGATGGTTTGATTCCACTATTAGATGTTATTCGAGGGTCAGCAAAAAATTCCTGCTTTTTGGTGACAGTTTTCCTTATTCTTTCCTTAAGTAGCTCACAACAAAGTTAATCCATCCGCCATTCGTCTTCTTTAAGCCTGATTTTCTGAATTTTACGGGCTTTCCCATCGTCATCATTGAGCTCTACGCTGATGGCATGAAAGTGCCATTTGCCCATGTCCACTTGAAAGCGTACCGGAAGCTGGGTCTGAAATTTCTGTAATACAGCCTCTTTCTGCATACCAAGCACGCCCTCATAAGGACCTACCATTCCCGCATCTGTCTGATACGCAGTTCCTTGTGGCAAAATCGTATCGTCATTACTTTGTACGTGTGTATGTGTTCCTACCACGATTGATGCACGTCCATCCAGATGCCAGCCCATGGCAATTTTTTCGGAAGTGGCTTCAGCGTGAAAATCTACTAGAATATGTTTATGTTTTTTGCGCAGCTCGTCTACAATTTCATCTGCTGCCCGAAATGGACAGTCAATAGCTGGCAAAAAGGTTCTACCTTGCAGGTTAACAATGGCTAGTTCCTTACCTCCACCTTTTACAACAGTGTAACCCCGACCTGGTGTCCCTGGCGGAAAGTTAGCCGGACGGATGATCCGCGGCTCATCATCTATAAAATCAAATATTTCCTTATTGTCCCATGTATGATTGCCCATCGTAATCCCATGAACGCCCCAATCAAAAAACTCTCTGGCGATGGCTTGAGTAATTCCTCTTCCCGAAGCTGCATTTTCTCCGTTCACAATAATAACATGCGGGTTGTATTTTGATTTTAGCGAAGGGAGATTCTCCCTCAGTGCCTTTCTGCCTACACTGCCGACGATGTCTCCAATAAATAATACGTTGATAGAAAACCCTCCCTAGTCTGCCTTACATAATGAAAAGTGGCCCTACAAGCAGCGGCCACTTTTCATTGAAATGCTTTTATTTTGCGTATTCTACCGCACGGGTCTCGCGAATAACGGTAACCTTAATATGCCCTGGATAATCCAGTTCATTCTCAATCGTTTTCGTAATATCGCGGGCCAATCGGAATGCTTCCGCATCATCAATTTTCTCTGGCTGTACCATGACACGAACTTCGCGTCCGGCTTGAATTGCGTATGATTTCTCAACGCCTTCAAAAGATTCGGAGATGCGTTCGAGCTTCTCTAGACGACGGATGTACGTCTCTAGCGTTTCACGCCGCGCTCCCGGTCTTGCTGCTGACAGAGCATCTGCCGCTCCAACCAGCATGGCGATCACTGAAGTCGCTTCGCAGTCGCCGTGATGTGAAGCAATGCTGTTGATAACGACCGGGTGTTCCTTGTACTTCTTCGCCAGTTCCACGCCAATTTCAACGTGTGATCCTTCCACTTCGTGATCCAGCGCCTTCCCGATGTCATGCAGCAAGCCTGCCCGTCTTGCCAGTACAACGTCCTCGCCCAGTTCCCCGGCCATTAGACCTGTCAAGTATGCAACTTCCATCGAGTGCTTCAATACGTTCTGTCCGTAACTCGTACGGAACTTGAGACGTCCCAAGATCTTGATCAAATCCGGATGCAAGCTATGCACACCCACTTCAAAGGTGGCCTGTTCACCATACTCACGGATTCGTTCGTCCACCTCTTTACGGGATTTTTCCACCATCTCTTCAATACGAGCCGGATGTATCCGTCCGTCCGCTACGAGCTTCTCAAGAGCAGTACGCGCAATCTCTCTACGAATCGGATCAAATCCGGACAATATAACAGCTTCCGGCGTATCATCAATAATGAGGTCGATTCCAGTAAGGGTTTCAAGTGCACGAATGTTACGGCCTTCGCGTCCGATAATCCGGCCTTTCATTTCTTCGTTCGGCAATGTCACAACAGAAACCGTCGTTTCTGCTACATGATCTGCCGCACAGCGTTGGATGGCCAGTGTGATGATTTCACGGGACTTTTTGTCCGCTTCTTCTTTGGCCTGCTGTTCAATTTCCTTAATCATCTGAGCTGTTTCATGACGAACTTCCTGCTCTACGTTGGTCAGAATAATACTTCTTGCATCCTCCATCGTAAGATTAGAAATACGCTCCAACTCAGTTACCTGGCTCTTGTAAATCAAATCAATTTGCTGCTGGGTTTCATCGATTCGTTTCTCTTTGTTGGCCACTTGTTCTTCTTTGCGTTCCAGCGATTCCAATTTTTTATCCAGCGATTCTTCTTTTTGCAGCAATCTTCGTTCCTGTCGTTGAATTTCATTGCGACGTTCACGAGTTTCTTTTTCAGCTTCGGCACGGATGCGATGAATTTCATCTTTCGCTTCCAATACCGTTTCCTTCTTCAGCGCTTCTGCCTCTTTTTTCGCGTTCTCCACGATTTGCGCGGCAGCTTCTTCCGCACTGGAGATCTTAGCTTCTGCAATAGATTTGCGAATAAAATAACCAATCCCGAACCCAAAGAATAACGCGGCTACAGCAACGAGAACGAACCAGATCGCAGTCATCATACTGTTCACCTCCCCGTTGGTTCCTCCAAGGCATTCCTTGGGACTTTTTGAAATTGTCACATTTACTTTGATCGTCAAACTAAGATAACGACTCAAGGTCGCTTCATTTCATATGCACATGCTTTCACACGTACAATTCCGCCTGGCATAGCGGCATCACTTGTTATTTGGCGATGAGAACTTTACCGTGGATTCCGCTTTTTTGGAAGGAAAAAGGGCACTCCACAAATATCGTTTCATATATATTTTATTATTTGACAAATGGCATTGTCAAGGGAATGCAAACATTAGTAGACTACCGTGCAGCTGTCCATATCATAATCAGCTCATCTAGCCAGAAGTTCAGCTACCGTTTTGCAACTTATTCCTCCCAATGCAGTAATTCCTCGTCATCGAAAGCTCCGTCTTGCTCAGCCGCACTGAGATGATTGACCACGCGGCGTGTCATATCCCCCGAATATCCGCGTCTCATAAGAAACGGAAATGTTTTCCTTTTTTTATCCATTATATCACCACGTACCTGATTCCATTTTTTACGTCCAATCGACAATGCACTCTCCCACTCCTCATTGTCAGTGATCTCACCTAATGCTTCCCCGATAGAGGCTTTAGAGATGCCCTTCTGACGAAGTTCTTGTCTGATCCACATCTTACCCTTACGTTGGCTTGTTATACGCTGTCTTGCCCACTGACGGGCGTATAAATCATCATCTACAAGCTTCTCCCGTTGCAATCGCACCAATATCTCATCAATAACAGTCTGATCCACTTCCTTTTGCGCTAAACGCTGGGCAATTTCCTGACGTGTACGAGGCTTTTGCCCCAAATAGCGCAGCGCATGTACATAAGCCTGTTGTTTTTCATCTGCCAGAACGATATCTTCTAGTTCTTTTTTGACGAATGACGTTCCTTTGAACATGTTGTACTTGATCATTACATCTTCCAATACAGACAGTGAATATGGACCAAAATGAATGATGTATCTTCCACGGTTGCGTCTCTGCCCCTGCTCCACTCTAGTAATCATCAATTCCACATGATCTGGAAAAAGAGAAATCCCTTGCTGTTTATCTTCTTCCGAAGTGTATTCATCTTTATCGTCCAACTGCACTAGTTTCCCTCACTTTGAAATTCACGAAAGCAGCCTATGATCACCTGCTACGCAAAAGTTAGATTCTGCTGACAAAGCAGACTTTATTTGATGCAAAAATGCCCTGCACACCTGTGCAGGGCATCAGAATTATGCTATTCAAACGGACTGTACCATAATCCCTGGCTACAGTTCACATGACAGATCAAAAGCGAAGTCTCAGGCAAGCTTATTCAAGCTCCAGCAATTCCTGTTCTTCCTTGGCCTCCTGCGCCAACTCTTCTTCTGTCGGTGGAGCAATTGTTGTAATCAAATTACTGGCCACCCGGATTTTTTGCTCAATCGTACTAGCAATGTTCGGATTTTCCTTCAAAAATTGCTTTGCATTCTCACGTCCCTGACCAAGGCGCTCGCCTTCGTAGGAATACCAAGCTCCGCTCTTGTCGACAATGTCATGCTCCGTACCGATGTCAATCAAGCTTCCTTCTTTGGAAATACCCTCACCGTACATAATATCCACTTCGGCCTGACGGAAAGGAGGCGCAACTTTGTTCTTCACGACTTTAATACGTGTGCGGTTACCCACGATGTCGTTACCCATTTTCAAGCTTTCGATACGACGAACATCCAAACGTACCGTAGAGTAAAACTTCAAAGCACGTCCACCTGGTGTAGTTTCAGGGTTACCGAACATAACACCTACTTTTTCACGGAGCTGGTTGATAAAGATAGCAATGGTTTTCGATTTATTAATGGCTCCAGACAGCTTACGTAATGCCTGTGACATCAAACGCGCTTGAAGACCGACATGGGAATCTCCCATTTCGCCTTCAATCTCTGCCTTCGGTACAAGTGCCGCTACAGAGTCTATGACGATAATATCCACTGCCCCACTACGCACAAGAGCTTCGGCAATCTCCAATGCCTGCTCACCTGTATCTGGTTGCGATAGTAACAACTCATCAATATTGACACCCAGCTTGCTCGCATACGACGGATCAAGCGCATGCTCGGCATCGATAAAGGCGGCTTGTCCGCCTGTTTTTTGCACCTCTGCGATAGCATGAAGAGCTACTGTCGTTTTACCGGATGATTCCGGTCCATATACTTCAATAATCCGGCCTCTTGGAAAGCCGCCCGTTCCTAACGCAATATCCAAAGCAATCGAACCACTGGGGATTGTTTCCACTTGCATGTGAGTAGACTCACCCAACTTCATAATGGAACCTTTACCAAATTGCTTTTCTATTTGACGGAGCGCCATATCCAGCGCAGCACGACGATCTGACAATAAACTCACATCCTTCATTGTTTGTACTTTAATAATACCTTGTTTTGACACGCTTGCCAAGCATTTTTTCGAACATACATTCGTTTTTTTATTTCCCACAACTCTCTTCTATAATTAAACCTTTCTCATAAAACGAAAAAAGAACCGCTGGCAAAAAGCTTTGCAACGGTTCTTCCGATAAGAAGATTATATCATGAATATCTATCTAAAACAACTCATCGATAATTAAGAGAGTTTCTCGTTCTCTACCAATCGACGCCACAATCTGTACAAGATAGCTTTGACGGATCGCAAACGGATGGTCTCACGGTTACCGCTTAAATTTAGCTCATATACCTCCGTTTCCTTGTCACGCTGAGCAATACCAATATACACCAGACCAACTGGCTTCCGCTCGGAATATCCGGGCCCAGCTACACCAGTAACGGAAAGTCCGAAATCACTGTCCATAATCATTCTTGCCTGCTCTGCAAGCACAAGGGCTACTTCCTTACTCACTGCGCCTGGCGCATGGTCGCCTTCCAAATAATCATAGGGCACATTGAGCAATTTCATCTTCATTTCATTGGAATAACACACGATTCCACCTTGAAACATAACAGCACTGCCAGGTATAGAAGTGATGTGTTCCATCAGCATACCGCCTGTACAGCTTTCCGCCGCACTCACAGTGAGTCCGCGTTTGGCCATTAAATCTACAATCACCTTCTCCAGCGTAACATCTTCACTTGCATACATATATTCGGAAAGACGTTGCTGAATTTGTACTTCCGTGGCAGTCAGCTTAATTAAAGCTTCACTCTCACTGGCCGCCTTGGTGGATATACGGATCGTAACTTCCCCTTCCTTGGCATAAGGAGCAATCGTGGGGTCCGTCTGGGATTGGATCAGATCTAGCAAGCGAGTTTCAAGAGCTGACTCACCGATCCCTGCGAATTTTAGCATTTTCGAATAAATCGGCATCTCCTCACCGCTCAATGCCTGCTGAAGCAACCAAGGTTTGGCATGATTTGCAAACATAGGTTTAAGTTCCTTAGGCGGTCCGGGCAAAACAACATAAAATTTACCGTCCTGTGCAATCGCATCCCCTATAGCTAAACCTGTCTCATTTTCAAGCGGAGTGGCTCCTTCAATAGAAAGCGCCTGCCGGCGGTTATTCTCGGTCATTTCGACCCCGCGGTTCCGGAAAAACTGATCAAGCTTGTCCATGGCAAGACGATCTATCTGCAATTTCCGCCCCAATACAGCCGCTATCGCATCTTTTGTCAAATCGTCCTGAGTTGGTCCCAGCCCACCAGAAAACAAAATAATATCCGCACGCTTCTGAGCAAGTCGTACCGCTTCCTGAAGTCGATCCATGTTATCGCCAACTACAGTCTGAAAATATACATCAATGCCGATTGTAGCTAGCTCTTGTGATAAATATTGGGCATTTGTATTTACTATTTGTCCAAGTAATAACTCTGTTCCTACTGCAATAATTTCAGCTTTCATCAATTCGTCCTCCTATGATGCGTATATTGTGGGAATTATGTAAAGAAACAGCAATAAGTTAAGTCCCTATTGCTGTTTCCATAAGATTTATCCTGTTACACTTTAGAGGAGCTCAGCAAATGGATATTCTTTACAAAGTAATCAATACCCGAATAAATGGTGATTAACACAGCTGCCCATATCGCTATTAAATCAAACGGAATACCCAGAAAAACAAACGGGAAATTATTAATGAGCAGTGCTACAATAGCAACGATCTGGATGATCGTCTTTAATTTCCCCCAATTGCTTGCAGCAACCACAGAGCCATCCAATAAAGCGATCTGTCTTAGACCCGTAACCGCAAACTCACGA
Source organism: Paenibacillus sp. ICGEB2008 (assembly GCF_000307675.1). Lineage (NCBI taxonomy): Bacteria > Bacillati > Bacillota > Bacilli > Caryophanales > Paenibacillaceae > Paenibacillus > Paenibacillus sp. ICGEB2008. The sequence continues at coordinate 125,410 of NZ_AMQU01000022.1, read as the reverse complement.
CTGACAATCACAACGACAACCCATGAATCAATTTTTCCCATTTCTACCAAAGAAACCAAAATAGCAGTTACCAACAGCTTATCAGCAAGGGGGTCCAACAGCTTGCCCAAATTGGTGACCATATTATTTTTACGAGCCAAATATCCGTCAAGGCCGTCTGTGCTGGCTGCTACAAGGAAAATAATAGCCGCAATCAGCTGATTATACGGCAGCTTGAAAGCACCGATCTCAATCGGTGGCGGATAAAAATCAAAATCCACCAGCAAAGCCAGCATCATCACCGGGATAAGGCAAATCCGCGTTATTGTAATTCTGTTGGGTAAATTCACAACACACTCTCCCCTGATTATCGTACTTGATTACAAATGGCAGCTTTCGGATTGAAATCAATCCTATGTAAAATCGCTTTCGACGAGCGTTATACACCTTAATGTCTGCATTTTCGTTACAAGTATAATATGGCGCAAAACGCATGTCAAAATAACCTGCTGCACATCAAGCAACGTTTAGTCCTACAAAATCTATGAGAGAAAACGGCTTATTTCATGTTTGTAAATTGAAGCTCCAACGGCAGATCAGCTTTCCGCAGCAATTGAATAATGGCCTGTAGGTCATCCCTGTTTTTTCCAGTTACTCGAATTTGATCACCTTGAATCTGACTTTTCACTTTTAGCTTGGAATCCCGAATAAGGATATTAATTTTTTTGGCGTTATCCTGATCAATTCCCTGCTTAAGAGAAAGACGCTGACGCACTGAACCTAAAGAGGCTGGTTCCAATTTTCCAAATTCCACATTTTTAAGGGATAGACCTCGTTTGACCATTTTAGATTGCAAAATATCAATCACCGCATTCAGCTTGTATTCATCTTCCGATGCAATCGTAAGAGCATCTTTCTCAAGCTTGAGGCTACTTTTGCTCCCCTTGAAATCAAATCTCGTTTCAATTTCACGCTCCGTCTGATGAACCGCATTTGTTAACTCCTGCATATCCATTTTGGAGACGATATCAAATGAATTTTCTGAAGCCATCGTTTCACTTTCCTTTCCACAACAAAGTTCAATATCTAATTATAGGCTAGTCATTTACAAAAATCCAATAATCCGTTCACTAAAAAGGCGTTCTTGCCAGTTCCCCGACAAAAACGCCTTTATTTACAATTGCAGTTTAACATTTCTAATAGTGACTTCGTGTTGGATTTCTAAACATATCCAAAATTCCAAGCACAATGTGAGCAAGACCAAAGCCTAATATGCCATAGCCCCATGCATTCGGTGTTAGATAATAGCCCAGTAAACTGACAATAATCCCGAGCCCAGTCACAATCCAGCTGACGGTCATAACGTATACACCTCACTTTGCGGAAAATGAAATGACTGACTTTCCAAGAATTACAGTCATTAGTATTTCCCCGCAACAAGGCGTTTATTCACCATCAGTAGTTGTACTAGAATCTGTCCCACTTTGTGTAGTATCCGTACTACCATTTGTCGTCGTATCCGTTGAACCCGTCACCCCAGTACTCGCTCCAGTGGAAGAAGCTTCCCCTTGCTGTATCAACACCCGGGTCGTCGATTTATTATCGGTTATCGGTTGGCCGGCGACGGAAATATCCGTGGCAGATGACCGTCCTGATTTGATATATAAGCCTTCAGGACCGATATCGAAAGACATGGCATCTCCACTTTTAGTCATACCATAGCTCAGCTTTTCTCCACGGGAATTTTGTCCCTTGTACACCTCAAGCCAGCTTTCGCCCGTTGCTTTAATATCAACCTTGACCGTGGCCCCCGTTGCACTGGAGACTTTGAAGATCGTCGTCTTGCCTTGCTTACCATCCTGAGCCACAGTTACTCCCTGCGCTGGCGTAGTCGTATCCGGCTGCTGACCAGGATTTGGAGTAGTCGCATCTGTAGTTCCCGTACCACCTGGCTGGGTTTCCCCGGTTTTTCCCGTATCAGGGGTCTGCCCGCCAGCACCATTTGGTGCCGTTGTCTGACCATTATTCGGTGTCGTAGTTGTATTTGGAGTAGACGTGTTTGGTGTCGTACTTGGCGTTGTGTTAGGTGTTGTACTTGGTGTACTTGGTGTACTTGGTGTTGTAATCGGCGTTGTATTTTCTGCTGTTTTTGGAGTGGAATGGTTGTTACTCACCCAATAAGCATAAATAACCCCAACAATGAGAACTAGAAAAAGCCACATTAACGCTGTAGGCAACCATTTAAGATTGCCAATCGTCGCGGGACGGCTGGAGCGTTTTTGTGTAACAGGCTCCATGACTGCTTCCGGTTCAGGTTCAGGCACATTGCTTTGGTGCCCTTCCAGAAGCTCATCGGGATTCAACCCAACCGTTTCGGCGTATGTTTTAATAAAAGCTCTGACATAAAAGCTTCCCGGCAGCACTTTGTAATCGCCCGTCTCAATGGCTTCCAGATAACGTTTGCGTATCTTCGTCATTTCCTGAACATCGTCAAGGCTCAATCCTTTTTGCAGCCGGGCCTCCTTTAATTGCTGACCCAGTTCTGACATGTCATCATCTCCTTGTGTAATTACACTTATTTAAAGATCTTCTGTATAACTGGCTGTAAAGGTATCATAAATAATTTCCTCAGCCGGATTATTGCGAAGTTCAATAATGATATTGAAATCGTCAAAGCTGTATCCCGATTCACGCACAAATACATCAGGATGCTCAATCACTTTGGTACTTGGCATGCTCATAATTTCCTGAAGCAGGTGATAATGTCTTTCATTGGATCGAATGGTACTCACAATGCCGTCAATAATAAACACATTGTTGGGATTCATTTCTTCCTCTGAAAGCTGACTGCGTACCGTCTGTCGTAATAACGTCGACGACACAAAAGTCCAACGCTTCATTGCACATACACTACTGGCAATAATGGATTCCGTTTTACCAACACGCGGCATTCCGCGAAGACCGATTACCTGATTGCCATCCCTCTTTAATACTTCACCCAAAAAATCGACCAGCAACCCAAGCTCATCACGTGTAAAACGGAAAGTTTTACGATCATCCGAATCCCGATCGATGTAACGGCCGTGTCTTACTGCCAATATATCGACCAGTCTCGGAGCACGTAAGGCCGTGACTGTAATGTTGCTGGCTTTTTTCAACGTATCTCCGAGAATGCGTATTTTCTCGTCATCGTCTGTTTCGAGAAGCATCCCCCGTCTTTCGCCTTCAACACCGTTAATCGTCAGTATATTAACCCCCAGAATACCAAGCATGGAAGCAATGTCCCCCAGCAGTCCGGGTCGATTTTTATGTATCTTGTATTCCATGTACCACTGTTTTGTCTCTTCCGTCACGTTAGCACCTCATTCACATTCAAACCGTCAACAATGCCAAATCAAAGCCTTATTGTATCATAAGATAGCATCATTCGACAAAACCCAATTATTGAAATTCGATAGGCTACAGTGTGTTGTAAGCCTCAATCACGTTTATGATATATAAATTACAATGGAATTACAAGAACAGCTCTGTAACCATTACAGAAAAGCCCCCCAAAAGGGAGCTTTTCATGTTGGTTCCTACTTATGCGTTGCTCTTAGCTAATTTAACCATTAGCCGGGCGATGGTGTGACGTTCGTCCTCATCGGCAACTCCCCACAGTTCTTTCAGTGCGCGGTTGGAATGGTTAGCTGGATCGACCTTCTCATCCAGAAAATCACCGATTTCGTAAGCAAGCTCCGCAATGGTATCTTGACTGATTCCCAGCTTCTCTGCTTGCTCTACACGCTGACCAAGGAACTTTTTCCAAACATCAAAATTCTGAACAACTGTTGACATACTTAAATCCTCCTTAGATGATTCAGATTTAAAATCAACAGTTGTAATATGCTCTTCACAGACGCTTACTATACTGGTGGATTCCTCCAAGCGCTGTTTTCCTTACGTCACCCATCCTCCGTTAGGACTTATGACCTGGCCATTAATATAACCTGACTCAGGAAGCGCAAGAAAATAAACCAGGGACGATATTTCATCAGGCCGTGCCAATCGTCCAGCAGGGATTTCTTCTTCCAAACTGTTAATTTCGCCTGCATCCAAGTGATCCAACATCGACGTGTCTACCGCCCCTGGAGCCACAGCATTCACTGTTACGCCAGAAGGCGCAACCTCTTGAGCCAGTGCTTTAGTGAAAGCGTTAATGCCTCCCTTGGTAGTGGAGTACAATACCTCGCACGAAGCTCCACATATGCCCCACACAGACGAAACATTCACAATGCGGCCATAGCGTTGGGAAATCATATGCGGCATAAAAACCTGCGTACACAAAAAAGTTCCCTTAACATTCACGGCCATCACTTCGTCCCATTCCTCTTCCGATACATCTGAAAGCAGCCCATAATGAGATAATCCAGCATTATTCACTAGAATATCTGGCTTCATTCCGTGATTATCCAGCTTTTCCCGCATACGTTCAATCTGCTCCTTACTCCGCAGATCGGCTGAAACAGTCATTACCTTGCCTGAATAAGTCATGCAACGACGGGCAACTTCATTTGCTTTTTCATGGGACTTCATGTAGTGAATGACCACATTCATCCCTACTGCTGCAAAACGCTCGGCAATAGCCGCACCAATTCCACCACTTGCTCCTGTAATCAGCACAGTCGTATCGCCAATAGCCTTTAACTCTCCGCCCTCGGTGGTCATCGGTTCCCTCTCCCTGGACATTACGGACTCACCACCAGCGATATTGCCATTTGATCCCACTTTATATGATCTTTCAGACGACGGTTTACATCCTCAAGCGTGATACTTTCATAAACCGGAAGCAATTGAAAAAAATCACTGCCCCGGAAGCGATGTCTTGTAAACTCATGCGCAATATTTTCGGGAGAATTGAGAGTGCGTAGATAACCGCCGATCTTCTTTTTGCGCGCTCGTTCAAAATGTTCTGCTGCAAACCCCTGCTTCTGAATAGACTCTACCTCTTCTCGTATCCTAGCCAACAGCCGATCAGGGTCTTTGGTATCCCCGCCGATCGCAGAAAATGAATACTGTTGCGTACTATTGTACTCATGGCCAAAACTGTCCGAAATCAGGTCCTCATCGTAGAGCTTCTGATATAGCTGTGTACTGGAACCAAACAAGAGATCAAGCATCAGCTTGGTTTCCAGATCATGACGTAGCAAAGCTTCTCCCGTTAGACCTACTTCAGCCTCCTTGAATCCAAACAGCAACTTTGGCAAAGAAACAGCCAGCTTTACCTCATGACGCGGCTCTGCAACCGTTGTGGGTTCATCATCGAAAATCCGCTCGATCTCCCCCTGCGGCTTATAGTCTTTTTTCGCCTGATTATTACGTACCAATTCGATTACTTCGGCTGGATCCACTCCACCTACTACAAAAAGAATCATATTACTTGGATGGTAAAAAGCTTCATAGCAACTGTACAATGTTTCCTTCGTAATCGTACTGATGGATTGAATAGTACCTGCTATATCAATATGCACCGGATGGACCTTGTACAATGCCTCAATCAGACCAAAGTAACTCCGCCAGTCGGGGTTATCTTTATACATATTGATTTCCTGGCCTATAATGCCTTTTTCCTTCTCCACATTTTCATCTGTAAAGTAAGGATGCTGAACAAAATTGACTAGTGTGGTCAAATTCTCTTGAATGCGTTCGGTTGCCGAAAACAGATATACGGTCTGATCAAAGCTCGTAAATGCGTTCGCCGATGCTCCATTAGAGGAAAAGGTAGCAAAAATATCGCCTTCGGGCTCTTCAAACATTTTATGCTCCAAAAAATGAGCTATGCCATCCGGCACCTTGACGGACTGTTGACCTTCTACCCGGAAATGATTATCAACCGAGCCATATTTAGTTGCAAATGTGGCATACGTCTTCTGAAAGCCCGGTTTGGGCAACACATAAACGTGCAAGCCATTATCCATTACTTCATAGTACAGCGTCTCCTGCAAGTGCTCATACGATATATGCTCCAACGCTATTCCCCCTTCTGGTCTCTCAAGAAATAAATAGTGTCCAGTCGGAACGTCCGGGCGGCATCCTGAACATCCTGCACCTTGACTGCCTCCACCTGGCTCAGCAGCTCCTCTACCGTCCGCTCTTTGCCGGAAAGCTGTCTGTTAAAATCATAGGCAATCATCTCAAAAGCGGAGTCCTGCATTTCCTTTAGCAAGTTGCGTATCATTGCCTGCGTTTGGGTCATTTCTAGCTCGGTAATTGCTCCATTTTGTGTATCTTCCAGTTGCTTGCGGATAATAGTAACCGCTTTTTCATAATTAGGAATTTCGATACCGGATTGTATTGTGCCAATGCCTTTATGCCCGTCATAGCGTGACGAAGCGTAATACGCCAAACTCTCCTTCTCCCTCACATTGACAAACAGCTTTGAATGCGGATACCCACCCAGAACGCCATTGTACATTAATGCAGAAGCATAACGTTCATCGCCATACGTAATAGGGGTTCGTAGCCCCATGTTGAGCTTGCCTTGGTTTACATCAAGACGCTCTACTATAGTTTGAACATCACGTTCTACCGATTTGGGCTGTTCAGGTACATATCCCGTTTCCGTCGAGCGGTTTAATTGAAAATAGCGATCCACAAACTTTTCAACTTCTTCCAGCGTGGTATCTCCCACGACGTATAAATCCATGCTGGCATTATTCAGCCAGTCTCCATAAGCCTCATACAAATTTTGTGTATTTATGCTGTCCAGATCTGATCGTTGCCCAAGAGGATGCAGACGATAAGGCTCATCTTTGCACATCTCCTCCATACAGCGCTCCCCAGCATAACGTATTTTATCGTTAACTATAGATTCCAGCTTCTTACGGACATTTTCTCGTTCCTGCTGTACATATCCCGTTTGAAATGCACCGTTTTCCAATGCAGGTTTCGTCAGAACCTCTCCAAGGAAAGAAAACGAACGATCCAGCAAACTATCCGGACTGCTTACAAAGTTGTCATTAATTGTATCCATGCGAAATTGCACGATCTGATAATCTCCACGTTTATATACATCGAATCCAAAACCCGCACCATACAATTGTTCTAACTGCTCTCTAAATTGTGTAGTCTGCGGATACGATTCTGTACCCCGTCGCAGAACGAAAGGTACCAGTCCCACACGAGTTACAGTTTCCTCACGTAACGGAGTACCTACATACAACGATATGGCGAACGTCTTAAAGCGCTTGGTGGGCAGTACATGAATCCTTAGTTGTCTGCGTGTGCCACGCTCGAAACCTGTTTTGTTCAAGTCCAAAACTCCTTTGTGACGTCAATTTGCGTCTAGCCTTTGATTAGCAATAGCTACTGTACATCTTTTTCCTGTAAAGAGGTAAAGTGTACCAATCTTTATTCTAACCATGCAAAAGCCAAGAAGCAACCGGAGACAAGCTCCCGGCTGCTTCGGCGTTTTACATGCAGAAAATATGTTCCCCGATGGTTTTCACCTGCGGACGGCTCCAAATCCATTTGGAGGTAGCTGTTTTAGGGTTAAAATAATATAGACATCCTCCGCTTGGGTCCCAGCCGTTCAGGGCTTGACGTACCGCCTTTTGTGCAGTCTCATTCGGCGTGAGCCAGATTTGGCCGTCTGCTACAGCAGTGAAAGCCCCCGGCTGAAAGATTACCCCAGACGGTGTATTCGGAAAACTTGGCGACTTGACCCTGTTCAAAATAACAGCCGCCACGGCAACTTGTCCTTCAAACGGCTCACCACGGGATTCACCATAGACCGCATTGGCCATGATTTTAAGATCGTTTTCAGACAGTCCCATGGTGTTGGCTGATCCCATCGTTTCCTCATTTTGATCAGATTTATCGTTTTTGTTCGCTGCCTGTCCCTGATCAGAACCTTGATTATTACGATGCATAGGCGTTTCCGTCGGCTTCCAGTGTGGAGTAGCATTCACCAGCTTTAATTTGGTTTTCGCACCAACCACTCCATCGGGTCTGATACCAAACTCCTTTTGAAAACCCTTTACAGCCTTTAGTGTACTGCTGCCAAAATGGCTGTCCACTTTTCCGCCAAAAAAACCCAGCAGCTTCAATCGTGATTGCAGTTCATATACATCCTGGCCATAAGAGCCAAAATCAACCGCTTCTGAACTGAATGTCGGCTGAACAGGCTGCGCCGCTGTTACTTTCTGCTGCGTGCTTGGCGACTCTACTCGCTGCTGTACAGAGTCGTTTTTAAAAAGTCCCGTGTACGTAATAGCCGAGGCTGCGAGGATACCCGTGCAAATCCAGACCATTGTTTTTTTCATATGCTGCGCTCTACCTTTCTTTTGTGGGATTAACAGGATGGCTACGTTTATTATGACAAGCTCCGCTAGAAGCTATTCACCCTTTTAATCTTCTTTGAGCAGGCAGTTCCACACCTCAAAAAAACATCACAAAAAAACGCTATTTGCGTGCATGGAGTTGTCATATTTAACAACTCATCATGCGTACAAACAGCGTTTAAATGGAATGCTGATAAAAGATAATGCTCAGGAGCTAACTTTATTTTGCTGATATTGTTCCATTGAGATAAGTACCTCACGGGGCTTACTTCCCTCGTAAGGACCGATGACACCGCGGGCTTCCATGGAGTCAATCAGTCGGGCAGCACGTGTATAACCGATCCGCATACGGCGCTGAAGGAGCGAAACGGAAGCTTGTTTAGCCTCCAAAATGATGTTGACAGCCTGATCATACAGCTCATCCAGCATTTCATCCGCATCAGTGGATACCTCTTCCACCTCAGGCACAAGCGTTTCATCATACTGAGCTTCACCCTGTTCACGCACATAGTTAACAATGTTTTCCACTTCCTGATCACTCATAAACGCTCCCTGAACGCGGACTGGTTTGGAAGCCCCCATCGGCATGAACAGCATGTCACCACGTCCAAGCAGTTTCTCAGCACCGCCCATATCCAGTATGGTGCGGGAATCCACCTGCGAAGAAACGCCGAAAGCAATACGTGAAGGAATATTGGCTTTAATAACCCCTGTAATTACATCAACCGAAGGTCTTTGTGTTGCAATAATCAGATGGATGCCTGCTGCACGCGCCATTTGGGCAAGACGCGCAATCGCATCCTCCACATCTCCTGCAGCAACCATCATTAAATCTGCCAGCTCGTCCACAATAACGACAATGTAAGGCAGAAATGCATCCGGGTTATCCTTCATCAAATTGTTGTAGCCCTCAATATTACGGGTGCCTGATTTGGAAAACAACTCATACCTTTTTTCCATTTCAACTACGATTTTCTTCAATGCCAGTGAGGCACGCTTGGGATCAGTCACGACCGGAGCCAATAAATGGGGGATTCCGTTGTACACGTTCAACTCCACCATCTTGGGATCAACCATCAGAAATTTCACCTCATCTGGCTTCGCTTTGTACAAAATACTCGTGATAATCCCATTGATACACACCGATTTACCCGAACCCGTAGCTCCAGCTACAAGCAGATGGGGCATCTTAGCTAAATTACCAACAATCGTTTGTCCTGCAATATCACGGCCAAATGCAATCGACAAATTGGAAACTGATTCCTGGAAAACTGTCGTTTCCATTACCTCACGCATGGTTACGATAGAAACTTCATTATTCGGAACTTCTATTCCTATGGCGGACTTGCCGGGAATAGGTGCCTCCATACGGATATCCTTTGCAGCAAGCGCAAGTGCAATGTCATCCGTCAGACTTACAATCCGGCTAACCTTCACGCCAATGTCCGGTTGGATTTCATAGCGTGTGACGGCTGGGCCACGTACAACCTCCAGCACTTTCGCCCGAACACCGAAGCTTTCCAGCGTGGCCTCCAGCTTGCGTGCTGTTTGCATGTAATCCTTTTGTCCCATACCTTTGCCTGCATTTTGCGGTTTGGCAAGCAAACGGAACGATGGAAGCTTGTACGGCTTAGGCGGTGGTGGAGCTGGAATAGCTACATTGTTCCCTTCAGCTTCTTCGCCTGTCAATCCATTAGCAATCGTCTGAGCCAGTTCCTGAGCTTCTTCTGATGTCCCATGGATCGTTGCCGAATCATTTATATTTATATTCGTATTCGCATCGGCATCCATAAAATTACTATCCAGAGGTTCATCAATGGAATCGTTCCGCACTCCACCTGTCAGGGAGTCTTCAAGTTCAGCCTCTGATCTTTTTTCCTCATTTTTCACTTGTTCGAAGAAGTCCCTAATGATTGGCGATCTTTTTACCGGAATTGAGGCTTCCTGCTCAGCGTGTTCGATTACGTCAGACAGCTCTTCTCCCTGATTGCCATTTCTCCACTGAGGCTGCGCGTCACCAGCCTCATATAGAAGATCATGTTCATCTTCATCCGCATGTGCAGTTTGCTCTTCCTTGTCCGCCTTATCTGTATTTTTAAGGCCAAACAACTGAAAGAAAATTGGCTGCTTGCGTGCTGGAGGCTGCATTTCATCAAAATCATCATCCATATCCTCTTCATAGGCAGGAATAGGCTCAGATTTGGGTTTTCTATTTCCACTGCCTTTGCTAGATGCAGAAAGCGGAGTGGCTTTACCAGTCCATTTTTTCCGCACGCTTCCCCCGGCTGTCAGTAGCTTGGTCTTTACAATCCGCACTAAATCCACATAAGACAGCTGGGTCATCAGCATAAAACAAATGACGAACATGACAATCATGATCAGCTTAGCTCCTGTGAGACCAAACAGCCACAACAGAACGGTAAGCTGTAATGCGCCAATGTAGCCCCCGCTAATATCCTTATTCAGCATGGAGGTATGGCCTTGCTGCTCAGGCGACAGCAACTGCTCACGCATATCTATATGTATCTGGCTCATCACTCCGCCCGGCTGAAGCGCGTTAATCGGTCCCAAACGCTGCTCCATGGATGAAATAGAACTCATAAGTGTAAAGGCAAATACCAACAACAGCAAACCCGTCTTCCGTGAGTTCCACTGGTTCGGCCACTTGCGGTGAATCATCACCATCAGGCCATAATAAATGCCAATCAGGGGGATCACAAAATAGAATTTCCCCAGCACAAGCCCAAACATCTTGGATAGCGACCGACCAACTGCCGCTTCACCCGACAACGCAATGACCGCCAATGTAATCAGCACAATTCCGTAAATTTCATATTTTAAAACTCCGCCAAATATGGCTTTCTTTTTTCTTTTTCTTCTTCTGGACATACAAGGTCACCCCCCAGAAGAATATTATACCACGTCACTCGCTATCCGCACATATGTTCTTTTTCAGCAGCAAATGACCTATTTCTGTACTATTCGACAGCTTCTATGACCACTCAATGATCTGACCTGGTCCATAACGAGGATTGAGGTAGGCATTTAATGGACAGTCCAAGAGCCTTACTATGATCCCCCGACGACTTTCAAGCGGCTGTACCTGCATAAGTAGACCATCTACCCGGACCTCTACAAGCTCCTCTGCCTCCTTCCACATACCTTCCCACACCAATTCCATTGGCATTACAGTATATAGTGTCATTGGGGCAGCTCCTTGCTGTGCTCACTTGAAAGGGTTCCTGTAGGGGTGCCTGTGGCATTGGGCGAAAAAGGTGCATAAGGGGGCTGCTGTGGAGTCCCTGTCATGCCGTTCTGCTGACGGCGCGTCTCAATGATGGTATTCAACTGTTTCAGCGCCTCTCCTATACCACCAACCGCATCCATCAAACCGTATTTTACTGCATCAATTCCTCCGACCGCTGTACCAATGTCGCGGTTTAATTCACCAGTTTTGAACATCAGTTCCTTAAACCGCTCTTCTGTAATGCGAGAATGAGAAACGACGAAGCGGACGACACGCTCCTGCATTTTTTCCATATATTCAAAAGTCTGTGGGACTCCGATGACCAGGCCGCTCATACGAATTGGATGAATGGTCATCGTCGCACTCTCGGCAATATAAGAATACGTAGAAGATACAGCAATCGGCACACCGATGCTATGTCCACCTCCTATAACAATGGTCACTGTTGGTTTACTCATCGATGCGATCATTTCTGCAATAGCCAGTCCTGCCTCTACATCACCACCAACTGTATTCAGCAAAATCATTAATCCTTCGATACGTGGGTTTTGCTCTGCCGCTACCAACTGCGGAATAATATGCTCATATTTTGTTGTTTTGTTTTGAGGCGGTAAGATGAGGTGTCCTTCAATCTGACCGATAATCGTCATACAAAAAATATTGGACTCGCTTCCGGGCATGGAGGTTTGACCCAGCTGCTGTAAAGCCTCCATAGCAGGTAAAACGGGTCTTTGTCCAACCTCTGGTTGTTCTGGCGCTTCCGTTTCCTCGTTGCCAGAAGATAAATTGCTGTAATGTTCCATATGGGTGATCTTCCTTTCGCTATACGCATCTATGTGCCCCGTCTTCACCCTATAGTATGGGATGGAAATGGAATATTTTATACCCACCTCCATGCCTTTCCTCGACCCTAAAATCAAAAAAAGCCTCTCTTTCCGCGGAAACCGTCCAATATTTCCTGCGGGAAGAGAGGCGACTGTGTGCCTGTGACTTAAGTTTTTAATTCAAGTTTTTGAACATATTTCAATCGAATCACACTTCCATTATAATTGGCAGAATCATCGGTCTGCGACGAGTTTGCTCATACAAGAAGCGACCTAGTGCATCCTTGACATTTGTCTTCAGGGAAGCCCATTCATTTACATTTTCACTCATGAGCTTATGCAGTGTACTTGAAACAATACGATTTGCTTCATCTAGCAAACCTTCTGATTCACGAACATACACGAAACCACGGGAAATGATATCTGGGCCTGACTTAATCGTGCCATCTTGCTTGCTCAGTGTGACAACCACTACCAAAATACCGTCCTGTGACAACAATTTGCGGTCGCGCAACACGATATTTCCTACATCTCCTACACCTAGTCCATCGATCAGTACGTTACCTGCTGTAACTTTACCAGCTCTGCGTGCTCCGCCATTCTGAATTTCAATGACTTCACCGATATCCGTGATAAAGATATTTTCAGGCTCGATACCTACTCCTTCAGCCAGAAGAGCGTGACGACGTTGCATTCTGAACTCGCCGTGAATTGGCAAGAAGAATTTTGGTTTCATCAGATTCAGCATCAGCTTGAGTTCTTCCTGGCTGCCGTGTCCAGAAACGTGGATACCAGGATTAGCTGCGCTGTAGTATACATTGGCACCCAGACGGAACAGCTCATCAATAGTGCGTCCAACATATTTTTCATTACCTGGTACCGGAGTAGCTGCGATGATCACTGAGTCCCCTGGAAGAATATCTACCTTACGATGCGTAGAACGAGCCATTCTTGTCAAAGCGGACATCGGTTCACCTTGACTACCTGTGCAGAGAATAACTACGCGATCCGCTGACATTTTGCCCACTTCTTCAGGCTCAATCAGCATTCCATCTGGAATTTCCAAGTAGCCCAAATCAGAAGCAATACCTACGACATTAACCATGCTGCGACCAATCACCGTTACTTTGCGTCCGGTTGCCTCAGCAGCATTAATGACCTGCTGAATGCGATGTACGTTCGAAGCAAAAGTGGCTACGACCACACGCTGTCTCGACTTGCGGAAAATATCTTCCAACACAATGCCAACGCTCTTTTCCGAAGGTGTAAAGCCCGGTTTTTCGGCATTGGTACTGTCTGACAATAAAGCCAATACGCCACGTGTGCCAATCTCAGCCATACGCTGCAAATCTGCATATTGTCCGTTCACCGGAGTATGATCAAATTTGAAGTCTCCTGTATGAACAACAGCGCCTTCAGGAGTATCAATGCAAACACCTACTGAATCAGGAATACTATGGTTGGTTTTGAAGAATGTTACTTTCAATGTGGAGCCCAGTTTGATTTCGGAATCAGCATTGATCAAAATACGTTTGGTTTCACCAAGCAGATTCGCTTCCTTCAGCTTGTTTTCCACCAGTCCCAGCGTCAATTTGGTACCATATACAGGTACATTCAAATGTTTCAGCACGTAAGGCAAACCGCCAATATGGTCCTCGTGACCATGAGTCAGCACAATGCCTCTTACTTTGTCGCGGTTCTCTGTAAGGTAGGAAATATCAGGAATAACGATATCGATGCCAAGCATGTCCTCTTCCGGAAATTTCAGACCGGAATCCACCACGACAATGTCATTGCCGTATTGAACGACATACATATTTTTCCCGATTTCACCGACGCCGCCCAAAGCGAAAATCATCAATTTATCGTTGTTTGTTTTTTTAGACAAATGAATCTAAACCTCCTATGGTAGTTGGACGTCGTACCTTGATTTGTTATTTAATTTTCAAAAAAATACCGCACCCAGTCACTTGACCCCATTATACATGATTAAAATACGAAAAAACAAGTCATCCTGTTCGTTACGCTAGGTTTCCCATTGCCTTCCCAAACCATAAGTAAGTGTCATTTTATCTACATACCTGATTAACAGCATAGCAAAAAGGACGTTCTATAAGAACGCCCTTCATGCCAGAGGACCTTGTCAGACAATAACCGAGTCGGTGTTGCACCTACCGACTGCCCTTAACAAGGGTACTCCTTATATTTGTAAACATCTTACAGCTATTTCTTTTTAGCGGGTAAATAAATTCTTAATAAACTTCGCTTCATCTTCGGTAGGAGGAATAAGCGGCAACCGAACTGAACCTACCTTAATCCCTCGTAATTCTAATGCATACTTTACAGCCACCGGATTAGGTAGAGGATGAGGACAGCCGAACATGCCCTTAAAAATTGGGAACAACTGCTGATGCAGTTTGGCTGCCTCCTGCGCGCGTCCCCCTACAAATGAATCCAACATCCGCTTCATTTCTGCACCTACCACGTGGCTCGCTACGCTGATAATGCCATAAGCACCTACAGCCATGGCTGGCAGTCCGGATGCATCATCCCCGGAATAAACCAGAAAGCCTTCTGGTGCTGACGCTGCAATCTGTGTGACCTGTGCAAGTGATGCACATTCTTTGGTTCCTACAATGTTCGGAATTTGTGCAAGTCGCAGTGTCGTTTCAGCTGTTAGGCTGGCTCCGGTACGGCTTGGAACATTATACAGTATAGCTGGAAGGGATGTGGAGTTTGCAATACTTTTGAAATGCTGATACATCCCTTCCTGATTCGGTTTATTATAATATGGCACTACCAGCAGCACACCGTCTGCTCCCGCCTGCTCCGCAGCACGGGTGAGATGGATGGAATGACGTGTATTATTGCTTCCCGTCCCGGCAATAATTTTACATCGCCCAGCTGCTTTTTCTACAACAAATGCAAACAACTTAATTTTTTCATCATCGCTCAGGGTAGGAGACTCCCCTGTTGTTCCAGATACAACAAGTGACTCTGAATGCTGTTCTTCTATTAAGTAATCAATCAACGAGGACAATGCAGTCCAGTCAATCTCTCCTTGCTGATCAAAAGGTGTCACCATTGCGGTAATCAATCTGCCGAAGTTCACCATGCTGCCTCCTTTTTTTGCAAGTCCGAGCACGGACAATGCGCCTATTGATGGAGTTCAAATTTATTATGCAATGCGCGTACAGCCTGCACCATATCTTCCTTTTTAACAAGTACCCAGATCGTGGTGTTGGAATCTGCCGATTGAAGGATCTGTACGTCTGATTCTGTCAATGCCTCCACAATTGTCGCCATAATACCTGGTACCCCGTTGATACCACCGCCTATGACCGAAACTTTAGCACATCCGGCCAGTATCTTAGGCTCTAGTCCTAAACCGTTAAGTACTTCAACCGCTTTGCTTCCATCATTATCAAATACGGTATAAACCGCCCCTGATGGAGTTACGTTAATAAAATCAACGCTGATTCCATGTTCAGCCATAGATTTGAACACTTGTAATTGCAAGTGCTCCAAACCTGACTTTAATTCAACAGTAATTTGAGTAACATTGCCGACATACGCAATACCGGTCACGAAACGGTCTACGATATCTGCCTGCACGTCTTTAAAGCCTTCTCGGTGGGTAACCAACGTCCCCTCTCCTTCGGAGAAGGTTGAGCGAACCCGTACCGGAATATTCGCCTGCATGGCGATTTCAACAGCACGAGGATGGATCACCTTGGCTCCCTGATGAGCCATATTACAAATTTCTGTATAGCTAACATGTGCAAGCGGCTTCGCATTTTCCACAATACGCGGATCAGCGGTTAATATACCATTCACATCTGTATAAATATCCACCATATCTGCATGTAGAGCAGCCCCCAGCGCCGTAGCTGACGTATCGCTGCCTCCCCGACCAAGGGTAGTCATATCACCATCAGCAGTTTGTCCCTGAAAACCTGTCACAATGACAACTCTGCCTTGGTTCAGCTCTTCCACAATTCGGTCTGGCTTGATATCCAAAATGCGAGCATTGCCATATTGATCATCCGTAATAAAGCCTGCCTGTGCTCCAGTCAGCACCGTAGCAGGAATACCTTCCTTCTCCATCAGGCTGCATAACGTAGCGGCAGAAATGATTTCACCACAGCACAGCAGTAAATCCCGCTCGCGCTTAGGAAGACTGTCACCGTTAGAAGCCGCCCAATCCAGCAGCGTGTCCGTTGCATAGGGCTCTCCTTTTCTCCCCATGGCCGACACAACAACAACCAATCGAAGATTTTGCTCCAGCTCCCGCTTCACATGTGCCAGCACAAGTTGACGCGCTTCAGGTGTGGACAGCGAGGTTCCCCCAAATTTTTGCACCAAAATACCCATTATTTTTCCCCCATATTACTCCCTGCTTTAGGAACGTTACTCCGCCTTTGCAGCAATAATTTCCGCGATTTGCACCGCGTTCCATGCCGCTCCCTTGAGCAGATTGTCGGATACGACCCACAAATTCAATCCACGGCTATTGCCCAAATCACGACGTACACGCCCTACGAATACGTCAGGTTTTCCAGCAGCTTCGGATGCCAACGGATAAAGCTGGGCAGTAGGATCGTCTACCAGCGTTACTCCAGGTGCGGAAGCCAGCAGATTACGAACTTCTTCTAGATCATAATCATTTTTAAGCTCTACATAGACAGATTCCGAGTGACCATATACAACAGGAATACGAACACACGTTGCCGTTACGTCTACAGAATCGTCACCTAGTATTTTTTTCGTTTCGCGTACCATTTTCATTTCTTCCAGTGTATAACCATTATCCTGGAATTTGTCAATTTGCGGAATAGCATTGAAAGCAATCTGATGCTTTACTGGCAACGAACCTACCGGCAGCAGATCTGGCTGAACTTCATCACCGTTAAGAATGGCTGCGCTTTGACGATTCAATTCATCAATAGCACGGCTTCCAGCGCCGGAAACGGCCTGGTACGTGGATACTATGATACGAGAAATGCCATACTGATCATATAATGGTTTCAAAGCAGCTACCATCTGAATGGTGGAGCAGTTCGGGTTCGCGATAATTCCCTGATGCTCGGCAATTTTGTCGCTGTTCACCTCAGGTACTACAAGAGGAGCTGTCGGTTCCATTCGGAATGCGTTGGTGTTGTCAATGCAAACTGCCCCATGACGAACAGCATGCGGCGCCAGTTCCTTACTCACGTCTCCGCCTGCACTAAACAAAGCAATGTCGATTCCTTCAAAGCTGTCGGGGGTAGCAATCTCTACTGGAATCTGCTGACCTTTAAAGCTAATTAACGTGCCGGCAGAACGAGGCGAAGAAAGAAATTTGATTTTGTCCACAGGAAAATCGCGTTTTTCCAGCAGATTTACGATCTGTTCCCCTACAGCGCCTGTCGCTCCAACGACAGCTACATTAAACTTTCTATTGCTCATCTGGTGTATCTCCCCTTCTCGACTAAAAAACCATTTTTTATTCTGAAAGCATCCACCGTCAACAAGAAATTAGACCCGATGGATTATCGAATCATCTTCTAGGCGAGGGATGCTCAGCAGTTAATTATAGTACTTCATGGGGTCTTGCGTTCCACAATCATCGGCTGAATCTGCCTGCCCTGCAATGCTTCATAGGCAGCCTCGGGAATCAATTCCATATTGGCTACAAGCGAGTTCGGCTTTTTAACTGGATTATCCTGTCCGAACGGCACAAAAAAGATGTTCTTGGCTACTAGTAACTTGGCGATATTGGCAGCATTTAGACCAAGTCCATCATTAGTAGATATGGCTAAAAGAAGTGGACGGCCGTTGCGTAATTGCGCTTGGCAGCCATCAAAACCGGACTGTCCGTCATCGCATTCGCTAACTTGCTCATCGAATTCCCCGTCAAAGGTGCAATCACCAGCACATCGAGCATTTGGGAGGGTCCCAGTGGCTCAGCCTCCACAATTGTAGAAATGATATCATTCCCTGTTATATCTTTCAACTGTTTTTGCCAACTTTGCGAAGTACCGAAGCGAGTATCCGTTGTTAGTACGGTATTGGATATAATGGGAACGACCTTCGCACCCTCATCAACAAAGCGCTGTATAACAGGCATTACCTCTTCAAATGTGCAATGTGAGCCTGTAATAGCATAACCTACCGTTTTCCCTTGCCAACTCATTGTGCATCCCCCCGATCAGGATTATCTTCCATTAACAACTGCACCAGCGTATTCGCTATAATGGTACCAGCAGTTTTGGGAGCAACAATACCGGGAAGACCGGGGGCAAGCATAGCCGTAATTCCACGCTTTTCCGCATACCGGAAATCACAACCGCCTGGGGCGGAAGCAAGATCTATAATCACGGTACTCAGTGGCAATTTAGACAGAATTTGCGCTGTGATAATCATAGAGGGTATCGTATTAAAAATCAAGTCAACTCCCTTTGTCTCATTCGCTAAATCCCTTGTCATAAAAGGCTTCCAACCCATCTCCACGGCTCTCGCTGCATCCTCCGCCCGCCGTACTCCAACTTTCACTTTGGCTCCCAACCCCTGTAGTGCCCTTGCCATGGTAAATCCAGTCCGTCCCATGCCTAGAACCATACAATCTGCACCATGGATCGTAAAATCAGTATGCTGAATTGCCATCATCAGTGCGCCTTCAGCCGTAGGTATAGAATTGTATATGGCCACATCATCTCTCTCCAGCAGCTCAACCAGCTTCAATTCATGCCTGGTACAAATTTCTTTTAAGTACGCTCGCGCCATCCCTGTATATACAACGCAATGCGGTGGAAGAGCAGCAGCATGCTCATTCAGAAACTGGAGCTTTTGTGCTCCGAAAAGTGCATTCACGTTGCCTTCCTCATCGCATCCCACCACTGGCAGAATCAGTGCGTCTGACGATTCCAGCAGCTTGACAGACAATGGCTCTAATGTAACTCCTTTGAGTGGTACTTCGAGCTTGTCAAAGCCGACCACAGTGACAGTAGCATCCATGTCGACACATTTGCGGATTACCTCAAGCTGCCTCGCATCGCCACCCAAAACAACGATGCGCATTCCTGTTAGCATCCGGATCACTCCTTTCCGAGACACGATATGCTTTTATTCTATGCAGATGCCCGGGAAGGGGTGAAAAAACACAAAAAAGCCGCCCCTCTACGGAACGACTTTTATGTGTATGCTTACTCTTAAGCGAGTAATATTGAAGCTTCCTACAAAATGGACAATTGTATTACACTGCATGCAAGTGAACCGTAGACTCAGCGTCCTGTATGACCAAAGCCTCCAGCACCGCGTACAGTTTCAGACAAATGGTCTACTTGTTTTAACTCCACCTCAGGCACAACCTGAAATACCATTTGTGCAATTCGCTCATTGCGCGTAATGGTGAACGGTTCCTCGCCTAAATTGATAAGAAGCACCTTAATCTCTCCACGATAATCTGCATCAATCGTTCCAGGCGTGTTAAGACAAGTAATACCATGCTTGAGAGCCAGTCCACTACGCGGACGGATTTGTGCCTCTAATCCTGCTGGCATGGCTATTGCAAATCCAGTTGGAATGAGACAACGTTTGCCAGGTTCCAGAACCAAATCCTCCTGTACTGCTGCATACAAGTCAAATCCCGATGCAAGCTCTGACATTTTGCGGGGGAGCTCAATATCTTCATTGCCCCCGAGTCTGTTAATTTCAACGTAAGTTAACAAAATAGTCCCTCCTCATATCCTTAACCGCTGAATCGCTCGCTCCGACCATTGACAGAGCAAACGGCTCCGAAAACATCCGATCCAGCACTTTGTTCACATCATCAGCCGTCACTTGTTCGATGTGTTCGATCATTTGATCCAGCGTATAATGCTGACCCAACATTAACTCATTTTTTCCAAGACGGTTCATTCGGCTACCCGTACTCTCAAGGCTTAAGATCAGACTTCCTTTTAGCTGCTCCTTGCCTTTACGAAGCTCATTAGCGTCCAAACCATTGATAGCCACATCTCGTAACAGCTCCAGCGTCAAATCGAGCACATCCTTTGTTTGCTTAGGAGCGGTACCTGCATAGATTGTGAACATTCCACTATCGGCATGGGAGCTATGATAGGAATAGACCGAATAAGCCAGTCCGCGTTTTTCACGAATTTCCTGAAATAAACGTGAGCTCATGCCCCCGCCGATCGCGTTATTCAGCAAAACCATAGCATACTGGAGATCGTCGCCTATTGCAAATCCAGGCAGAGATAGACAAATATGATTCTGCTCCGTTGCTTTCTCATGGTACAAGAGCTGACCGTTAAACGCAGGTACTGTCAGTGGCGAAACGGTTCCGTGATTATCGAAATGCCCAAAATGTTGCTCCAGCAATTCTACAAGACGATCGTCAACATTACCAGCTACACTGATAACTGTATTGTCGATTGTATAGTGCTCCTTCATATAATGGCTGAGATGTGAGCTATCCATAGCTAGCAGGTGATCTTCGGTTCCGAGAATCGGATAAGCCAGTGGGTGTTCGCCATAGGCCGCCCGAGATACAAGATCGTGCACCATATCATCCGGTGTGTCCTCGTACATGGAGATTTCCTCCAAAATCACATTTTTCTCTCTTGCGAGCTCTTCCTGATCCAATTTGGAATTAAAGAACATATCAGACAGTACATCGACTGCGATCGGTAGATGCTCATCTAGCACTTTCGCATAATAGCACGTATATTCCTTCGAAGTGAAAGCATTAACATTTCCTCCGATGGCATCGAATTGCTCAGCGATTTCCTTAGCACTAAAACGCTCTGTTCCTTTGAAAAGCATGTGTTCAATAAAATGAGAAATACCGCTATTGTCCGGTGTTTCGTTCCGGGAACCGGTTTTAACCCAGATGCCGAAAGAAACAGAACGCACGGTTGGAATTTTTTCGATGACCACTCTTAGGCCGTTTTTGAGTTGAATTCTTTCCACGCTTGGCCCTCCTAAACTGAATTGCATACTTTGCCATAATGTTCAATCCTAACAGAAAAAAGACGTTCACTCAACCGGAGCTGGTAGCTGCCGATCAGGGGAAAGCGTCTGACTGACAGTTCCAAGCACAAGTCCTTTACTACGAATGGCATGAATCATACCTTTGAGAGCAGCAGCCGAGGAATCTGTTGGGTGCATCAATATCAGGGAGCCTGACTCAACCTTGCTGTTGATTTTATGAACCACCGATTCCGGTGACGGATGTTTCCAATCTACGGTGTCCAATGTCCACAACACAGTTTTGAGTCCATGCTCTGCGGCTATATCCACTGTTTGTTGATTAAAATCCCCCGATGGAGGGGCAAACCAATTATTTTTGACACCCAAAGTTTCTTGAAGAAGCATTTCCGTCTTTTCGATTTCTTGTACGGCTCTGGCTCGGCTCAAACGACTCATATTGGGATGAGAATAAGCATGATTCGAAAGCTCATGCCCTCTTCTTTGAATTTCCTTGGCAAGTTCAGGATTTTTCTTCAGCCAACTTCCATCAAGAAAAAATGTAGCCTTAACCCTCTCCTGATCCAATGTATTCAGTATAGGCACGATAAACTCATTCCCCCATGCTACATTGATCATGAAGGATACCATCGGTTTTTCAGGATTGCCCCTGTAAATGGGGACATTCCCCAGTTGATTTAAATGTATTTTGGGTGCCAATTGGCGATATACATATTGAATAGGCCGATCTGGAGCTGCAATGGCTTTGCGATATGTAGCATCCAAATCGACTTCCAGTCCGTTATAACCTGGAATAGCCTTCCATACCCTGTCGACCTTGGCATCAACTGGTTCTCTCCGCTGACGTGCTGCTTCTGTCCTTAGTCGCTGCATAAGCGCATTATCAGGCAAAGCTACCACCGCCATCGTGGGTGTAGCTTCAAGCTCTTCGGCTCCTGTAGCGTTTCCATTGCGTAATTGACTAGCGTAGTCACGAACCCCGCTAAACTGCCCGATTACCAGTGTGACGGCTAAAGTGGCTACCACCCACACCGCTCGTTTCACCCTACTCATCATTCCTTCATCCTCCCGCTCGTTTGTCCACATTGTATGCGGGGAGGACAAGATCTATGACGTAGTAAGCTATAGAAGCCCTCTTGGGTGCAGCTTGTGCATATGTATGAAAAAAGAGCCAGAAACGTAGCTCTGCCTCTTTCCAAAAGCTTAATTTATGCTATTCAAATCCCTTATTCTGTACAAACGTATAGAATCCCTATTACAGTAGTTCGCGGTCTCACAACCTAGGACTTAGCAGGAGCTTCAGCCGTCAGTACTGCCTTACGGGACAAATTGACGCGACCTTGCTGATCGATTTCAGTTACTTTCACCGTAATCGTATCACCAATAGCAATGACATCTTCAACTTTGGCTACACGCTCAGTAGACAGTTGAGAAATATGAACCAGACCATCTTTACCCGGTAAAATTTCAACAAATGCGCCGAATTTTTCAATTCGTTTGACTGTACCGATGTAAATCTCGCCGACCACGACTTCTTTTACGATACCTTCAATAATGGAACGCGCCTTCTCATTCATCTCTTGATTTGTAGAAGCGATGAACACACGACCATCTTGTTCAATATCGATTTTCACGCCGGTTTCTTCGATGATCTTGTTGATGATTTTACCACCAGCTCCAATAACATCACGGATTTTGTCCGGGTTAATGTGCATTGTCATAATTTTTGGAGCGTACGGAGACAATTGCTCACGTGGCTTCTGGATCGCTTCCATCATTTTGCCAAGAATGAACAAACGTCCTTCTCTGGCTTGCTTGAGCGCATCCTGTAAAATATTGCGGTCAATACCGTCAATTTTAATATCCATTTGAATGGCAGTTACGCCTTCCGCTGTACCAGCAACTTTAAAGTCCATATCGCCCAGATGATCTTCCATACCTTGGATATCTGTCAGTACGGAAACATGATCTCCATCCTTAATCAATCCCATGGCCACACCTGCAACTGGAGCTTTAATCGGTACACCTGCATCCATCATAGCCAGTGTGCTTGCACAAATACTAGCTTGTGAGGTCGATCCATTCGATTCCAGTACTTCGGAAACCAGACGGATCGTGTACGGAAATTCAGTTTCGGAAGGAATTACTTTGGAAAGCGCACGCTCACCAAGAGCACCATGTCCGATTTCACGACGACCTGGCGCGCGCAAAGGACGAGCCTCACCTACGCTGAATGGAGGGAAATTGTAATGATGCATGAAGCGTTTGGTTTCTTCCAGATCAATACCGTCTAGAATTTGTACATCCCCTAGAGCACCAAGAGTACAAACGCTAAGCGCCTGCGTTTGCCCGCGTGTAAATAAGCCTGAACCGTGCGTACGCGGCAAAATGCTAGTGTCACTTTCAATTGGACGAATTTCGTCAAGCTTACGACCATCAGGACGCACTTTATCATGCGTAATCAGACGACGGACTTCTTCCTTAACGATATCATAGAGAACTTCGCTCACATCACTCAAAAGCTCAGGTGTCTCTATGTATTGTGCTTCAAAATGGGCAACGGTCTCTTCATTAACGGCATCAATCGCCTCTTGACGGGCATGTTTTTCTGCAATTTTAACAGCTTCCACCAAACGATCAGCTGCATAAGCACGTACTTCACTGTTCACTTTTTCATCAACAGCATGCAGCTTAACCTGCATTTTCTCTTTACCTGCTACTTGCACCAATTGTTCAATAACTGCCACAATGTTCTTAATCTCATCATGTCCGAACATAATAGCTTCGAGCATAACTTCCTCTGGAATCTCATCGCCTTCTGCTTCTACCATCATAATGGCATCTTTTGTTCCAGCTACAACGAGATACAGATCGCTTGCGTTCTGCTGTGCAATATCTGGATTAATTACAAATTGTCCGTTTACACGACCTACAGCAACCCCGCCAATTGGACCGTTAAAAGGAACATCCGAAATACTGAGTGCTGCCGAGGTTCCAATCATGGCTGCAATTTCAGGTTCACAATCCTGATCAACACTCATGACTAGGTTTAACACCTGCACATCATTACGGAAACCTTCAGGGAACAATGGGCGAATTGGACGGTCTGTCAAACGACTGGATAAAATCGCCTTTTGACTCGGGCGTCCTTCACGCTTAATAAATCCGCCAGGAATTTTCCCCACAGCATACAATCTTTCCTCATAGTTCACGGTCAGCGGAAAAAAGTCCAAATCTTTCGGTTCACGGGAAGCGGTCACAGTACACAGCACAACTGTTTCTCCGTAACTCACCTTAACTGCCGCATTGGCTTGTTTTGCAAGACGTCCTGTTTCAAGCACCAGCTTTCTTCCGCCGAGTTGCATTTCTACGCGTTGCTCCATGGTATCCCTCCATTTCATTTCATTGTAAAAGTTCTATACACATCCAGTATTTCCTGCGCAGGTCTTATTCATAAGAAGCTCACAGACAAAATAGGATATGTAATTCAAAAAAAAGATTCCTCATTTCAAAAAAGAACCCGGCTGCTGTCCGCCGTCGCCTTAGCAGGGACAAGCGGTGAACAACCAGGCTTCTTTTCTCATTACATGTCTGAAAATTAACGACGCAGTCCGAGACGCTCGATCAACGCACTGTAACGTTTAACATCAGTCTTCTTCAGGTAAGCCAAAAGTTTACGACGCTGACCGACCATTTTCAACAACCCGCGGCGGGAGTGATGGTCTTTCTTGTGCGAACGAAAGTGACTTTGCAAGTTGACGATGTTTTCAGTAAGGATAGCGATTTGTACCTCAGGTGATCCTGTATCGGATTCATGAGTTTTGTACTCCTCGATCAATTGCTGTTTACGCTCTTGAGTCAATGCCATCCTGTTCACCTCCTTCATTATAATCGCCATTAGCCTCGTAACCGCCGGTGAAAGCGGACAACCAAGCTAAGGTTCATCGTTGTTTACACAACATAAGTCAGTATAACACAGCGCCTGTCTTATGTAAATAAATTAGCCCAACAGCTTTTTAGCCGTTTGTGCGTCATTGCCAATTTGGCTGATCAGCTCATCCACTGAAGAGAATTTGCGTTCAGGACGGATGTAATGGTGAAGCTCAACAAGCACAGGCTCCCCATAAATTTGTTGATTAAAATCAAAAAGATGTACCTCAAACGACGGATTCAGCACACCTTCATGAAACGTAGGCTTAACTCCTACATTCATTACACCATTTATCCAATGATCACCCACGAGCGCCCGTACAGCGTACACACCCTTAACTGGAATGACATATGAATCATCCAGCTTGAGATTAGCTGTCGGAAAACCAATTGTGCGTCCGCGCTTCTCTCCATCCATCACAGTACCCTGGA
Organism: Paenibacillus sp. ICGEB2008; assembly: GCF_000307675.1. Taxonomy (NCBI): domain Bacteria; kingdom Bacillati; phylum Bacillota; class Bacilli; order Caryophanales; family Paenibacillaceae; genus Paenibacillus; species Paenibacillus sp. ICGEB2008. The sequence continues at coordinate 99,707 of NZ_AMQU01000022.1, read as the reverse complement.
TACGATAAGGGCGTCCCAACCAGCGTGACGCATGTGCTAAATCCCCCGTCTGTAAAGCACGGCGAATGCCGGAGCTGCTTACCTTATCCCCATCCAGTTCGAACGGTGGTACAGTGTAAACAGACATCAGCTCCCCTCCCAGCTTCCGAAGCGTATCCTCATGCCCGGCTCCCCGGTGGCCAAACCTAAAATCAAAACCTACTACCGCCGTTCGAATTTGTAATGGAAGCAGCACGTCTGTTATAAAAGCCTCCGGGCTAACCTTGGAAAACTCTTCGTTAAAACTTAAAATATAAAGTACATCCACACCCATATCGGACAGAATAGTCTGCTTATCCGCAAGCGGTGTTAAATAACCTTCATAATCGCCTTTTTTCATGACTTCCTTCGGATGAGGGTGAAATGTCATGACAGATACTGGCACATTCTGTTCATGAGCGAGCGCGACAGCCTTACGTATTACGCTTGCATGTCCCAGATGAAGGCCGTCGAACTGGCCGATCGCCGTGACTTGTGGACGTCCCCATTGCTGCAATAACTCATCACTCAAAGGATAAGATAACGATACGGTAATCATATTCATTCACCTGCATTTCACATCATTTGACTAACTTCGTCAAAAATTATAGCACAATTCAAGGTGAAAAACGTCTATCAGCATAATTTCACGGAAGCCAAGCCGTGCCTTGGGGAAGATATCTGGCGTTTATAGTATGGTTCAGCACCGCTGTAATTTTATAAATTCTATAAACTTAAAAAAACTTTAATTGGGGCGATTGCACCTGATTCATCCCGTCCATATATGCCTAAAAACGTTTTATCCTCTTTATATAATCGGAAAGGTTGGTTGTCTGTCACTGGTGGTGTAATCATACTCAGCGACAGGCGTTGGCCTTGCAGAGCTGCAGCTGCCTTAGCTTCAGCCACTGTATGCTCAGGCATATAGTCAATCGCTTTATCGGTGGCGATAAGCCGCTCACCCAGGCTACCCTCGGCTACATAGCGCTCAATTTCTTCAAATGTTAAACAATGTTCCGCAGAAATTCCCGCAGACATCGTTCGCTCCAGCTTAACCATTGTTGAAGGATATCCCAATTCACGGCCAATATCAACACATAGTGTACGGATATAAGTACCTTTGGAGCACAAAGCACGAAAAGAAATATCCACATGCGGCCCCATCTTCGCAAATCCTGTCATTTCCAGCTCATAAATGCTCACTTCACGGCTTTTACGCTCCACAGTTTTGCCTTCTCGAGCCAGCTCGTATAGACGTTTTCCATCTATTTTGAGAGCAGAGTACATGGGTGGGACTTGGGAGATCGTACCAACGAAACGTTCCAGAACCGCTTTGGCTTCCATTTCGGTAACCTCAACCGGACGTTCGCTCTCTTCTGTAATTGTCCCAGTCAGGTCTTCGGTATCAGTGGCAATGCCTAATCGCAGTGTAGCCCGGTATTCCTTGGGCCGCTCTTGCATGTACTCCACCACTCGGGTGGCGCGTCCCAGACACAAGGGCAGAACACCAGTTACCTGCGGATCTAGCGTCCCAGTATGTCCGATTCGCTTCATCCCCAGTAAACGGCGAGCCTTGGCCACGACATCGTGAGAAGTAAATCCAGCAGGTTTATAGACAGGTAGAACACCTTCCCAAGTTGCCTGTCCCTTCTTTATTGGGTTCATAGCTCAGACTTCACCCGCCCTACAACGGTCTCAATGATATCTTCTAGCTTACCCTCTAGCCGACAGCCAGCCGCACGTACATGACCACCGCCTCCGAACGATTGAGCGAGCGCAGCTACATCAACGTTCCCTGCCGATCTCAAACTTGCCTTGGTCGCTTGATCATTAATAACTTTAAAGAAAATGCCTACTTCAACCCCACGAATATTTCTTGGATAATTCACGATACCTTCCAAGTCCTCATTTACAGCACCGCATTCCGTCATATCATCAGGTGTTACAACGACCCAAGCAACTTTACCATCCTCTGACATCGTGAGCGTTTGCAATGCTTTGGTCAGCACTTTCATTTGGGGAAATGTCATTTCCTCGAGCAATTTCTCGGACAAAAATGGGCCATCAACACCATAAGCAAGTAGTTGCGATACCGTAGACATCACTTTCGGTGAAGTGTTGGAGTAGCGGAAGCCTCCCGTATCCGTTAACAACCCTGTATATACAGCTGTTGCTACTTCTACATCCCAAGTTACTGCAAACTTTTCCAATAAATCAAAAAGAATTTCCGCTGTTGCCGCAGCATCTGACTTAATCACATTAATTGCACCATAAGCGTCGTTCGTTGGATGATGATCAATATTCAGAATAATGGCATCTTCCGTAAAAAACTGCTCTGTCAAACCAACACGACGGTAATCCGCACAATCTACACAAATGATTCGGTTGTATTTCCGTTCTGGCGGTTGTTGACTCATATCCATAATCTCATCGGCATGCCATAAAAAATCCATGCGTTTAGGAATAGGTCCCTCATTCAGCATGGTAAATTTCTTCCCCAGACATGAGAGAAGCCAGCCCACCGTTACGGTGGAGCTGACTGCGTCTCCGTCCGGCTGTACATGCGATACGATCAGGTAATCATCATGCTCCAGAATAAATTCCTTCGCTTGTTGAAGCGCCTGTTCATAGGTATGCATTGCCGTCTCCTTTACATTCAGTTATGGTTCTTCAGACTAACAAAAATCCCTATTTCTCATCCTTGTCGATATCACTCAACAGCTTTTCAATTCGGCTGCCATAAGCAATAGATTCGTCAATTTTGAAAATCAGCTCAGGAATATGGCGAAGCCGTATCCGTTTGCCAAGTTCAGAACGAAGATAACCGTTCGCTTTGTCCAGCGCCTTTAGAGAAGAAGTTTTTTGTTCTTCATCTCCAAGTACGCTCAAGTATACTTTCGCTTGGGACAAATCGTTTGTGACATCGACACCAGTCACCGTAATAAAACCGATACGTGGGTCTTTTAATTCGGTCTGTATGAGTAGGCTTAGTTCTTTCTTAATCTGTTCGCCAACTCGACCTGTACGTATTTTAGCCATGGGTGTTCACCTCTCTGCCGTTAGCGCTCCACTGTTTCCATGACGAACGCTTCAATAATGTCGGATTCCTTAACATCATTATAACCATCAAGGGTGATACCACATTCGTAACCTTGGGCAACTTCTTTTGCGTCGTCCTTAAAGCGTTTCAGTGAGTCGATTTTACCTTCAAAAATAACGATACCGTCACGGACCAGACGTGCTTCTGCTGAACGAGTAATTTTACCAGACGTTACCATACAACCAGCAATCGTACCGACTTTAGTAACTTTAAACACGTTACGAACTTCAGCGTGACCAATCACATTTTCTTTATATTCAGGGTCCAGCATGCCTTTCATAGCCTGCTCGATTTCTTCAATGACATTGTAAATGACGCGATGTAGACGAATGTCCACTTTTTCAGCTTCTGCTGTAGACTTCGCCTGATTATCAGGACGAACGTTAAAGCCAATAACAATGGCATTGGATGCCGCAGCCAAAATAATATCGGATTCAGTGATTGCACCTGCACCACTGTGAAGGATTTTGACGCGTACACCTTCAACTTCAATCTTGTTCAAGGAGCCTTTCAGCGCTTCGACAGAACCTTGTACGTCACCCTTAATAATGACATTCAGATCCTTCATCTCGCCATCCTTGATGTGTTGGAACAGGTCATCCAGCGTTACGCGGGTATTACTGCCCAGATCGGATTGACGTTGTGTAATCGCACGTTTATCAGCGATAGCACGAGCTTTACGCTCATCCTCGAACACCATGAACGGATCGCCTGCAAGTGGAACTTCTGTCAAACCAGTAATTTCAACTGGTGTGGAAGGACCTGCTTCCTTAAGACGACGGCCTTTATCGTTGACCATGGCACGTACACGTCCGAAGCAGTTACCTGCTACGAATGCGTCGCCGACTTTCAGTGTCCCGTTTTGAACGAGAATACGGGCTACAGAACCGCGACCTTTATCCAGCTCAGCCTCAATAATAGTACCACGTGCCCGTTTATCAGGGTTCGCTTTGTACTCATTCACTTCAGCTACGAGCAGGATCATTTCGAGCAAGTCTTCCAGACCCATTCTTTGTTTAGCGGAAACGTTAACGAAAATTGTATCGCCGCCCCACTCTTCGGGCACCAATTCATATTCTGTAAGTTCCTGCTTTACTTTGTCCGGGTTGGCATCCGGTTTGTCGATCTTGTTTACAGCAACGATTATTGGTAGACCTGCTGCTTTTGCATGGCTAATGGCTTCAACCGTTTGTGGCATAACACCGTCATCAGCTGCAACCACAATAATCGTCATATCTGTTACTTGAGCACCACGTGCACGCATAGCGGTAAAGGCTTCGTGACCCGGTGTATCTAAGAAAGTGATTTTTTTGCTGTTAATTTCAACTTGGTATGCACCAATGTGCTGTGTAATACCACCAGCTTCGCCACCTGTTACATTCGTGGAGCGAATGGCATCCAGCAAAGTTGTTTTACCATGATCGACGTGACCCATAATGGTTACAACCGGTGGACGTGTTCTCAAATCCGCTGGATCATCATTTTCTTCCACAGTTTCAAAACGATCTTCTTCCACTGGGATTTTCACTTCTACCTCGACGCCAAAGTCACCAGCAAGCAAGAGAATGGTATCCATATCCAGTTCTTGGTTGATGGTCGCCATTGTTCCGAGCATAATTAGCTTCTTGATGACTTCTGACGCATCCTTATGAAGAAGCTTGGCTGTTTCACCAACAGTCATCTCACCACGCACAATAATTTTCTTAGGCGTGTTGTCGATTTTCTCGCGACGCTCCTGTTGTTGACCTTTACCACGGTTGTTGAATTTGCCGCCACGATTGTTTCCACCGCGGTTGTTGCCTCCACGGCCACCGTTACCACCCCGTCCTCCGCCTTGACGGTTATCGTCAAAACGTCCTTGACCGAAACGGTTACCGCTGTTGTTGGAGTTACCACCTGTACGGTTGCCACCACTGCGGTTGGAATTGTTGCTTCCTGCGGAAGAAGAAGTTCTTACTGCCGCACCACCCTGGCTGCTTCCCTGAGGACGCGAACCTGTGTTATTGCTACCGGTACGCTGTTGTCCTCCCTGCTGTTGACCATTACTGCGGTTCTGAGTGCCTTGCTGGCCGCTTGGTCTACTAGAACCTTGTTGACTGCGGTTTTGACCGCCCTGCTGACTGCTTTGCGCTTTTGGAGCGCTACTTCGGTTACTGTTTTGGTTGTTGTTTGTCCTATTCATACTTACCTGCTTTTCCTGTTGATTTTTGGTTTGCTCCGTTGAATGATTACTATTCTGGCTTGAACCGGTCTGATTCGAGCTTACTTGCGCCGTGCCTGCTTCGCCTTGCTTGACCGCAGCATTGGATTTAATATTCTTAAAAAAGTTTTCCACTTTACCTACGGCATCATGTTCCATGACGCTCATATGGTTGTTTACGGGAATATCCAGCCGTTTAAGAATGGTGATAATTTCTTTGCTGCTCATGTTCAACGATTTGGCGTATTCGTATACCCGCACTTTGTCTTTGCTTTCTTGTTTACTCAATATACTCCACCTCCGACATTATCCCCGCATGTTTCATGATCAATTTCGCGAATCCTTGATCCGTCACAGCCAGCACGACCCGTTCAGGTTTGCCGATGCTGCTTCCCAAGCTTTCCCGGTCAAATCCTATCAATAAGGGGATTTTGTACGTCCCGCATTTGTCGCGGAATTTCTTTTGAGTATTCATTGAAGCATCTTTCGCAAGAATGACCAGCTTGGCTTCTGAAGACCTGATCGCTTTATAAACGATCTCATCACCTGTTAGCAGCTTGCCAGCTCTCATGGCAAGCCCCAATCCAGACAGCGCCTTATTCATCCTGCACGCTGCCTTGTGCCGCCAGGAATTCTTCCTCGACGGCAGCAAAATCACGACTTAGCTGCTCATAAATATCAGGATGGACCGAGTGCTTCAATGCTCGATCCAGTGCCTTGCTCTTTTGAGCCAGCTTGAAGCAGGCGGCTTTGCCGCACAAGTAAGCGCCGCGTCCCGACTTTTTGCCAGTCAAGTCAATCAACACTTCGTCTTCAGGGGTTTTGACGACACGGATTAACTGTTTCTTTGGCATCATTTCATGACAGGCGACACATTTGCGCAAAGGTATCTTTCTCTGTTTCATGCATTAACCCCCCCTACACTCCGCTTAATCTACAGAAACGGAATCCTGATGCATTTCATCGGTGGATGTTCTCGGTCTGCCGAGCTCTTCCTCCGCCTGTGTTTCACTCTTAATATCAATTTTCCAGCCAGTAAGCTTAGCAGCAAGGCGAGCATTTTGCCCTTTGATACCAATAGCTAGAGAAAGTTGATAATCAGGTACTATAACGCGAGCCATTTTCTCTTCTTCAAATACCTGTACTTCAAGCACCTTGGACGGACTCAAAGCATTAGCCACGTATTCATCAACATTATCAGAATAGCGTACAATGTCGATTTTTTCGCCACGCAGCTCGTTTACAATGGTCTGCACCCGCGTTCCTCTTGGTCCCACACAAGAACCTACTGGATCAACCTCGGCGTTACGAGAATGAACTGCGATCTTAGAACGGAAGCCTGCTTCACGCGCTACGGAACGAATCTCTACAACACCGTCAAAAATTTCAGGTACTTCGAGTTCGAACAAACGCTTAAGCAGACCCGGATGTGATCGGGACAGCATAATTTGCGGTCCTTTGGTTGTGTTCTCCACCTTGGTAATATAAGCCTTAATCCGATCCAAATGGTTGAATTTCTCATTAGGCATCAGCTCGCTCAACGGAAGAACTGCTTCCACCTTGCCAAGATCAATATAAATATTACGTGGGTCTTGGCGCTGTACAGTTCCTGTTACAATATCCTCTTCCTTGTCCACAAACTTGTTGTAGATCAATCCCCGTTCCGCTTCGCGAATGCGCTGAGTCACAACCTGCTTCGCTGTTTGTGCAGCAATCCGTCCAAAATCACGTGGTGTGACTTCAATTTCAGCGATATCCTCCAACTGAAAATGTGGGTTGATCTCACGGGCTGCTGGCAACGAAATCTCGGTGCGAGGGTCCAATACCTCCTCAACGATCAGCTTGCGGGCATATACCTTAATGACTCCCGAGTTGCGGTTCATATCAACACGCACGTTTTGTGCGGTATTGAAATTCCGTTTGTAGCTGGAAATCAGGGCTGCTTCAATGGCCTCAAACAGCACGTCCTTACTGATCCCCTTTTCTCTTTCCAACTCGTTCATTGCTTCAATAAAATCCATACTCATGGATTACTGCTCCCCCTTTCAAATGATGGCACCTGCGTACTGGTCGGCACACGAGGCAAAAAACATGTAGTACATGTCAAACAGCAACAATCAAATCTGAATTAAAATATGATCGCGAGCCTTGCACCAGCTACCTTGTCATAAGGTATGGTATGCTTCTTTTGTCCGCTTTGGACGGTAAGTTCCCCATCTTCAAAAGAAAGCAAACGGCCTTCGAATTCCTTCAGACCGTTAATCGGCTCGTATGTAGTAACGAATACGTTTTTGCCTACCGCTTTAGTGACATCCTCCGCTTTTTTCAGCGGTCTTTCGGCGCCTGGTGAAGACACTTCCAGAAAATATGCTGTAGAAACAGGGTCATTTTCATCCAGCTTTTGACCCAAATATTCACTGATCATACTACAGTCGTCCAGATCAATTCCTCCGTCTTTATCTACAAAAACGCGAAGAAACCAATTGCTACCCTCTTTGACATACTCGACATCGACCAGTTCAAAACCATGCTCATCGAGGTAAGGTTGGGCCATTTCTTCTACTACTGATTTGATCTTTGGTGTGCTCAAAGATTATAACCTCCAAAAGTGAACTTTCCTGTGGTGAAAAAGAGATACCCTCTTACTGTGGGCAATGCTTCTCCATCACCGGCATTTTCATTTTCATTTGATGTAATGTTCATTTTGGGCTCACTGCAAATAAACCGGCGTACCGGTTGCCTGCCCAAAAATAACCTTTTTTCACGTTGTACCTGTATATCAAACAGTAAAGAGTGGGTTTCCCCACTCTTTTAGCAACGGTTTTATCTCCATGATTACCAAAAAAATTATAACATAACCGTAGTTATGTGACAAGTGCCAGAGCTTGACTACTGTGGTTCAGATTAAAACAGAGACAGCTGATTACTCTCTGGCAGACCTCGAAAGCAACCCATTTGGGACAGCATTTCGACAATGGTTTTACTAGCCTTCGATTTCTGTTGAAAATCCTCAACGGACAAAAATTCACCCTGTTCACGGGCCGCTGCGATGTTACGTGCTGCATTATCTCCAATACCCTGAAGAGCTCCGAACGGAGGAATGAGCGAGTCCCCGTCCACTTTGAAACGAGTAGCTTCGGAACGGTACAAATCAATAGATTTAAAACTAAACCCGCGAGCCGTCATTTCCAAAGCCATCTCCAGAATTGGAAGCATCCCTTTTTCTTTAGGTGGAGCCTGAAAACCAAGCTGCTCAATTTCGACAATCTTCCGTGCAATCGCATCATACCCTTGACAGCACAGATCAATATCAAAATCGGCCGCACGTACTGAGAAGTAAGTTGCATAATACTCGATCGGATGATACAGCTTGAAATACGCTGTACGCACTGCTGAAATAACATAGGCTGCAGCATGCGCCTTCGGAAACATGTACTGGATTTTTAGACAGGAATCAATGTACCACTGCGGCACCTTGCATTTTTTCATTTCTTCAATCCATTCGGCACTAAGCCCTTTACCTTTACGTACGCTCTCCGTAATTTTAAAGGCCAGACCTGCATCCATCCCCGCCTTGTAAATCAAAAACAGCATAATATCATCCCGACAACCAATTACGGTCTTGATGTTACATGTATTATTTTTAATCAACTCTTGTGCGTTCCCCAGCCATACACCCGTACCGTGAGACAAACCGGATATTTGCAGTAAATCGGCAAAAGAACTCGGCTGCGACTCTACCAGCATCTGGCGTACAAATTTGGTCCCCATCTCTGGTACACCATAGGTGGCAACAGGCGTGCGGATTTGCTGCGGTGTTACACCGAGTGCCTCCGTGGAGTTGAACATGCTCATCACCTTGGGGTCATTCATTGGAATGGTCGTAGGGTCAACCCCGGTCAAATCCTGAAGCATTCTCATCATGGTCGGATCATCATGGCCCAGAATATCGAGCTTGAGTAAGTTCGCATCAAAAGCGTGATAATCAAAATGCGTCGTTTTCCATTCCGAGCTCGTATCATCAGCCGGATACTGTACTGGTGTAATGTCCTCGACCTCAATATAATCAGGAACAACAACGATCCCGCCCGGATGCTGTCCGGTACTACGTTTTACACCCGTACAACCAGAAGCCAGCCTGTTCAGCTCGGCTCCGCGCCATTTTTTATGATGTGCCTCTTCATATTTTTTGGCAAATCCAAACGCCGTTTTCTCAGCTACTGTACCAATAGTTCCTGCACGGAAAACGCTTTTTTCACCAAACAATACTTTCGTATAATTATGGGCAACAGGTTGATATTCACCAGAGAAGTTCAAGTCAATATCGGGAACTTTATCTCCTTTAAAACCGAGGAACGTTTCAAAAGGTATATCCTGCCCCTCACCCTTGAGCTTGCCACCGCAATTTGGACAGTTTTTATCTGGCAAGTCAAAACCGCTTGGAACACTTCCATCCAAAAACCATTCGCTGTGTTTACAGTCAGAATTACCGCAAATATAATGGGCGGGCAGCGGATTTACCTCAGAAATACCGAGAAAAGTAGCAACTACAGAAGAACCAACAGACCCCCGTGAACCTACCAAGTATCCATCCTGGTTAGACTTTTTAACCAGACGTTCAGAAATGAGATAGTTAGCGGAGAAACCGTATTTAATAATAGGTTCCAATTCTTTTTCAAGGCGAGCTACAACAACCTCAGGTAAGGATTCACCATAAATGGATCGAGCCGTCTCATAGCATGTATTGCGAATTTCCTCATCTGCTCCGTCCAGTAATGGCGTAAAAAGCTTGTCAGGGAACAGTTCCAGTTCTTCAAAACGCTCTGCCAGCTCGCTAGTATTTGTCACAACAACTTCATACGCTTTTTCCTCACCCAAAAACTCGAACTCTGCCAGCATTTCATCCGTTGTACGTAAATGAGCATCTGGCTTTCGGATATCCTTTAGCGGGCTAAATCCAGTAATGCCGTGAATGGTAATATCACGGTACAGCTTATCGCGAGTTTCCAAATAGTGAACATTGCCTGTAGCAATCACGGGCTTATCAAGACGTTTTCCTATTTCGCATACTTTACGTATGGCCGTTTTTAGTGCATCAGGCCCGCTTACCAGTTGCTTTTCCACCAGATGCATATACATCGTCAAAGGTTGAATTTCCAACACATCATAAAACTGTGCAATCTCCTCGGCTTCTTCCTCGGACTTGTTTAACACGGCCTCGAAGAATTCTCCTTTTTCGCAGCCAGAAATAATAAGCAATCCGTCTCTCATCTCAGACAATTTCGATTTAGGAATACAAGGCACACGCTTGAAATATTCGGTATGAGACATAGAAACCAGCTTGTACAGATTTTTTTTACCAACCGGATTGAGAGCATAAATGCAGCAGTGGAAAGGACGAACAGTCGATAGGTCCTTTCCCACATAATCATTCAAGCGGTCGAGCATTTTAAAACCCTTAATTTGCTCTGCATCGTTTAGTAGTCCGTTTAACACTTCTGCCAACGCAACTGTATCATCAATAGCCCGGTGATGGCTTTCCAACGCGACTTTATATTTAGTAGTCAGTGTGTTCAGACGGTGATTTTTCAACGTAGGAAACAGCAAACGAGCCAGTTCCAGCGTATCCAGCACCGGATTGGTCATTTCGGGCAAACCCATCTTTCGAAGAGTGGCCTGGATAAAGCCGACATCAAACCGCGCATTATGAGCAACCAATACTGCATCACCAGCAAAAGCTACGAACTCCTTTATAACAGGTTCGACATCCGGCGCATCCTTGACCATTTCATCGTTAATGTTGGTCAGTTGCTGAATGTTGTAGGGTATACGTTCATGCGGATTGACAAAGGTTGCATAACGATCAATTTCCTTGCCCTCATGCATTTTAACAGCAGCAATCTCAATGATTTTATTTTGTGTAACTGACAAACCGGTGGTTTCAATATCAAAAACGACATAAGTCGCTGTTTTCAAATTTAAAGGCTGTGCCTGCATTACAACCTCGACAGCATCATTAACTACATTGGCCTCAATGCCGTAGATCATTTTAATGCCGTTCTTCTTTGCAGCCTTAGCAGCATCAGGGTAGCATTGCACACCGCCATGATCTGTGACCGCAATCGCTTTGTGCCCCCATTTGGCGGCTGTTTTGACATATTGATCAATCGAGGCGACAGCATCCATGGCGCTCATCTTTGTGTGTAGATGAAACTCAACCCGTTTTTCCGCTGCATTATCCTTACGTCCGGGTGGAGCCTGTACTTCAACTAGATCGGAAGGAATCATAACCAGCTCAGGAATTTGCATAAAACGGTCATATTCAACTCGTCCCCGCACTTTGACCCATTTACCGTTAGCCAACAGACTGAGAATTTTTAGATCTTCTTTAGTTTTAGCAAACATTTTCATTTGCAAGGAATCACTAAAGTCTGTCAAATAATACGTAAACAACGTACTGCCATTGCGCAATTCTTTACTGTCCAAACCGAAGATTGTTCCTTGTAGGGTGACTTTCTTCTCTTCGTCCTGAATCTCTTGCATCGGAATAGCGGGTTCTTTGATGTCATAACCAAATTGAAGCCGCACGTCCCCTTCTTCTTCTTCCAAAGGCGGCATTTCAGCTTCCATACTTTCCATCATCTGCTGAATGACTTCGCGTTCTTCCTGCATTTTCTTTTCCTGGAATTCCTGTAATGCCTCCTGGTTACTTTCACCCACCTGAACTTTAATACGCATAGAGAGCCCGAAATATTTATCGTAAAACTTAATAATAGCTTGATCTATCTGCTTTTTACGCGCTAGTTCCAATGACATACTATCGCTCATTGTTAGTAATAATAGACCGTCTTCCCACTCATGCACAGCCCGGTTCATCCAACCGTTAACAGATGGAATTTCACGGTGCACCCACTCTAAAAAAAGCTTCCAGTATTCACCGATAATATCACCAGGTTGAACCTGCTCACTGTACTGAAAGCGGAATGTGATTTTAGCGATATGACTCATTTTTTCCTGTACTTGAATACAGAACGTACGATACACCTGAGCGGGGACCAGTGTCTCCTTGGCAATAGTGATATTCCAATCCTTGTTGGTACGGCTAATCTCAACCTGATCGATCCAACCGTCCAAAAAATAAGGATCCACCACTCCTGCCGGCATTACAACCTGCTTCATTAGCAGCTCCAGCCGCTTTCTCTTTTCTTCAGCTCCGCCCATGGCTCTCCCCCCGATTTCCAATCTACCTTTCTGAAAACATGAAAAGCTTCTGCGTCTAAAACATCTCCGACCGCAAAAGCTTTTCGTAGCCTTCTTCAACCCTCATCACAATAATATAGATAGTAGTCCGGAATATTAATCCGTAACAGCTATTCCTGTTGGCGAAGAGAATGAAGTGAGTATAGGGTATTGCTCTTCTTTATTAGTACGCCCGTGCGAACACTACTGTATGCTTGGCTGGTTTGCCACAGCACAAACATGTTGTCTTTTGCTCGGTTGTTTTAAACGGTATGTTACGGCTTGTAGCGCCTGTCACTTCTTTAACTTTGTCTTCACATTCTTCAGATCCGCACCAACCAGCCAAAGTAAAGCCACGTTTCTCTTCCATGAGAGTCTTCATCTCATCCAATGTATCGACGGAATAGAAGTTTTCTTCCATGAAGTTCTTTGCACGGTCAAACATCTCTTGTTGTACCTGTGCGAGCATCGCGTGTACTTCTTCAAGCAGATTGTCCTGTTGGACAATCTTTTTCTCGCCGCTGATACGGGATACGAGCACACAGACACCGTTTTCCATATCACGAGGGCCGATTTCCAGACGAACCGGTACACCACGCATTTCATATTCATTAAACTTCCAGCCTGGACTTACATCGCTGCGGTCGTCCATTTTAACACGGACACCCGCTTGTTTCAACTCGGCAAACAATTCATCTGCACGAGCGATAACTGCATCACGTTTCTTAGGTGGTCCAATAGGAACCATAATAACCTGCGTAGGTGCCACCTTAGGAGGCAGTGCAAGACCACGGTCATCTCCATGGACCATAATCAATGCACCGATCAAACGTGTACTTGTTCCCCATGAAGTCGTATGCGCGAATTCCAGGTTGTTTTCACGGCTCAAATATTTAATGTCAAATGCAACGGCAAAATTAGTCCCCATATAGTGGGATGTTCCAGCTTGTACCGCTCGTCCATCTTTCATCATCGCTTCCAGTGAAAATGTATCCTTCGCACCTGCAAACTTTTCAGAAGGTGTTTTCTGTCCAGTAATAACCGGAATAGCTAGAACTTCCTCGATGACCTCACGATAAACTTCCAGCATTTTCATCGTTTCTTCACGTGCTTCTTCTTCTGTTTCATGTGCTGTGTGACCTTCTTGCCACAAAAATTCACTTGTGCGCAAGAAAGGCAACGTACGTTTTTCCCAACGCACCACATTAGCCCATTGGTTAATTAGCACAGGCAGGTCACGATAGGATTGAATCCATTTCGAGTACATATGACCGATCATGGTTTCCGAAGTTGGACGGATTGCAAGACGCTCTTCCAGCTTTTCCCCACCAGCCTCAGTCACCCATGGCAGTTCAGGATTAAATCCCTCCACATGCTCTTTTTCTTTTTGGAAAAAGCTTTCTGGGATAAACATTGGAAAATAAGCATTGCGATGTCCCGTTTCTCTGAAACGCACATCCATAGCTTCCTTAATGTGCTCCCAAATCTCAAAACCATCGGGACGGAATACAATACACCCGCGAACTGGCGAGTAATCCATCAGTTCTGCTTTTTTAATAACATCAATATACCATCGGGAAAAATCTTCGCTCTGCGGCGTGATTTCCTCGACAAACTGTTTATCGTTCGACATAGAAATGCATGTCCTCCCATACAGACCATTTTTATAATGACCGTCTCTAATTAACCATTAATTAAGCGTAAAATATCGTTATACGTGACCGCAATCATTAGCAGGAATAGCATAGCAAAACCAACGAAATGGACCATTCCTTCCCTGCTCGGATCAACAGGACGTCCTCTTACCGCCTCAACACCAAGGAAAACAAGTCTACTTCCATCCAACGCCGGAATAGGCAGTAGATTGAATATCCCCAGATAAAGACTCATGATCGCAGTCCAATATGTCAACTGCTCAATGCCTTGCTTAGCGATTTGTCCGGTCACTTCAAAAGTACGTACGGGGCCTCCCAGGTCATTGATAGAAAAACGTTGGATAAGCTGGCTAAATCCTTGAAAAATAATATCTGTCGTTCTGACCATGGATTGTCCGGCAAATTTGAATGTTTCCCCTACACCAGCTTGACGTTTTGGAAGTTCAGGCACAATGCCCACCTTGCCACCCTTTTGTCCTTCCATTGCACGAGGTGTAATCGTAAGATCAAAGGTTTTATCATCACGGCGAACTGTCCACTTCATCGGCTTGTCTTGAGAATCCGCAATCAGTTTGATCATGTTTTCAACATTCGCACCAATTGCAACTCCGTTCACCGATTCGATGATATCTCCCTTATGCAAATCAGCTTCAGCAGCTGGCATACCTGCTGTAATTTCACTAATTTGGACATACGTCGGGTTGTCCACTTGTATGCCGACCATCTGGATGTGCAAACCAAACAGAATAAAGGCAAGAATAAAATTCATCAGGGGTCCAGCAAATATAGCCATCGCACGCTGTCCTACTGTTTTACTCCCATACTGTCGATCCTTCGGTGCAATTTGAATGGATTGTCCTTTGGTTACCATCATCGCTTGTGGGTGTACAGTGTATTGCTGATCTTCGCCATCCACATCCAATTTTACAGTTAACGCTTGTTCCAGATCAATCTCCAACACTTCACCGCGCACTACATTCTTGCGGTTATCCAGTTGGTCCAAATAGATGGTCTTAACGACGCCATCTGTCACGCGTACAGCAATCGTTTGTCCGGTTTCAATTTCATTGACCTCCGGATCTTCTCCCGCCATACGTGCAAAACCACCGAACGGCAGCAACCGTAGCGTAAATCGTGTCTCGTTTCTTTTATAAGAGAACAGTTTCGGACCGAAACCGATCGCAAACTCCCGTACCAGAATCCCGGCGCGTTTGGCAAAATAATAATGCCCCCATTCATGCACCGTCACTATGACGAAAAACATGAGCACCGTCATCAACACTATTTGAATCGTTTCCAATCGTTTCCGTTCCCCTTTCAATGAGATCGAGTTTGTCTTCCTAGATTATCATTATTCTCCGAACCCGCACAAGAGAATCACAATTCGTTTCTTGACCCCAACATTAACCTACAACTTCGAAGCTATACTACGAGTCTCGCGGTCACAAGTTTCAATCGCAGACAAATCAGGATCAGCCATATTGACATGCTGTTCTAGCACCTGTTCAATAATCGCTTCAATATGCAGAAAAGAAATTTCTCCACGTAAGAAACGAGCAACAGCAATCTCATTAGCAGCATTAAAAGCGGTCGGTGCTGTACCACCCATTTTACCACATTCGAAGGCAAGCCTTAAACAAGGAAAACGATTAAAATCCATTTCCTTAAAGTGGAGTTTGCCCACTTCAGCCAATGACAGAGGCTTTGCCGGAGACTTCATCCGCTCAGGATAAGTTAATGCATATTGAATGGGTACTCTCATGTCAGGGTTCCCAAGTTGAGCAACAATGCTTGTATCTTGAAACTCGACGTAGGAGTGAATAATGCTTTCCGGATGAAGCAGCACATGGATCTGCTCATAGCTAAGCCCGAACAACCAATGTGCCTCGATGACTTCCAGCCCTTTGTTTACCATCGTTGCTGAATCAATTGTAATTTTGGCCCCCATTGACCAATTAGGATGCTTAAGTGCATCTTCCACGGTAACTTCACGCAGCTGTTCTCTTGTCAAATCTCGAAAAGAACCGCCTGATGCTGTGAGGGTAATATGTGCCACATCTTTCATACGCTCACCATTCAAGCATTGGAAAATAGCTGAATGCTCACTGTCAATCGGCAGCAACGGCACTCCTTTCGCCCGAGCCCGCGCTGTGACCAGATGACCAGCCGTAACCAGTGTTTCCTTATTGGCCAAACCGATCTGTTTTCCAGCCTCAATCGCGGCCAGCGTGGAGTGCAATCCGACACTGCCCATTACAGCTGTCACAACCATATCCGCCTCTGTGTTCGCGGCCAGCTCAACGAGTCCTTCATTTCCCCAGTGTAGTTCGATTCCAGAAGGCAGTAAAGGACGAATTTCATCCGCTAACTGCTGAGTACCGACAGACACTTTTTTTGGGATGATAGAGACGCGCTTGCTCAGCAAGCAACTTTATATTGGAGCCACCTGCTAAAGCCTCAACAGTGAACTGATCTGGGTGCATGGACACCACATCCAACGTTTGAGTTCCAATAGATCCGGTTGAACCAAGTACCGTAATTCTTTTCATGATGCACCTTCCTATCCTGAAAATCACTTTTATCAGGAGCTCATTGTTTGTTATCCAGGCAACTATGGAGCTGATTTTATCCTTCTAATAGCGCAAGGCTAACAGTATAAAGGTTGATCCTCAGCATAAGTTGTAATCACCAGGCTTATGGAAGCAGCATCAGCATATGTACAAATGGAAAAACGACAATCCAGCTGTCGCAGCGGTCTAGTATACCACCGTGCCCTGGCAGCAGATTACCAGAATCTTTGATGCCGTACACTCGTTTGTATGCAGATTGTACCAAATCGCCCAGTTGTCCTACAACAGCACATGACAAACCGATGCCGAAGGCTTTACCCCAGGGTAACAGTCCACCTGACAAACCAGCGAATACCAGAGCTATAACCAGCGCTAAAACAACTCCGCCAATGGACCCTTCGACCGTTTTATTTGGACTAATCGCAGGCCATAGCTTCGTCTTCCCTGCCATTTTGCCTACAAAATATGCCCCTGCATCGCTTGCCCAAATACAAGACAACAACAAAAAAGTCCATAACAGTCCATGTTCCATATGACGTGATTCCGCAATATACGAAAATCCAAATCCTATATATACAGTACCAAGAAATAGTATAGCTACCGTTTGAATCGGGATTTTATTTTTCGTTCCTACTGTGATCATCATAAACACTATCATTACCAACCAGAGCAAACTGGCAAAGGGTAGCGGTGAATGCAAACCCAAAGGTTGATATGGGAATACAAATGCTAATATGCTTACGTAGCCAAGTATTGCTGTACCTCCAAAAGGAGATACCTGCGTCATTCGAGCGAACTCATAAAATCCGATTAGGGCCATCACCAATATAAGCAAATGGTAGGCCAAGCCGCCCCACAGGACCATTGCCAAAAAGAATATGCCTGCCAGAATACCGGTAATTAATCTCTGTCTCAACGGCTTTCATCCTCCATTTACTTCAGTCCGCCATACCGTCGTGATCTTTTCTGATATTCGATCACTGCTTCGTATAAGTGCTCTTTCTTAAACTCGGGCCAATAAATATCAGTAAACCACAGTTCACTGTAAGCAAGCTGCCAAAGCATAAAATTACTGAGTCTAAGCTCCCCGCTTGTTCGAATCAATAAATCAGGATCTGGCATACCCGTAGAAAGCAACGTGTTGCCAATTAGCTCAGATGTTATATCTTCCGGCTTCAGCTTTCCATCCTCAATTTGACGGCCCAATGCTTGCATGCATTCTGTGATCTCCAACCGACTGCCATAATTTAATGCAAAATTAAGTACAAGTCCGGTATTATTTTCGGTACGTCGAGTCGCTTCAGTCAGCGCTTCAACGGTATGAGAAGGTAAATGCTCCTTGTTTCCCATCATACGCACTTGCACATTTTTTTTCAACTAGCTCATCCAGCTCAATTGCCAAAAATTCTTGAGGCAGTTTCATTAGAAAATCAACTTCGTCCTTTGGACGTGTCCAATTCTCAGTTGAAAAAGCAAATAAAGTTAAATACTTAATACCCAGTTCATCCGCTGCAATTGCTGTGCGTTTCACTGCCTTCATTCCATTTTGATGCCCTACAATCCGCGGCATTCCAATCCGTTTGGCCCATCTGCCGTTCCCATCCATGATGACAGCAACATGCTGCGGAATATTGTCTTTTGAAATGGCCGGTGTTTGCTGTTTTTGTTCCCCGTTCCACCAAGACCGAACCCGTTTGATCATTCCAGTTCCTCCAGCATTCTCTGAAAATGTGCCTCAGGCTTGAAAAGAGACAAACCCCACCGTAAGGGAGGGGCTGCCAATCTTTTTAAACTTCCATAATTTCTTTTTCTTTTGCAGCTAAAACTTTATCTACTTCAGCGATAAACTTGTCAGTCGTCTTCTGGATATCTTCCTGATGCTTACGAGATTCGTCCTCGGAAATATCACTTTTCTCCATTTTTTTGATATCATCATTTGCATCACGACGAATGTTACGAATAGCGATTTTTGCTTCTTCACCGCTCTTTTTCGTCAGCTTCACCAAATCAGTTCTGCGCTCCTCCGTTAAAGCAGGAATACTCAGACGAATGGTGTTACCATCATTCGAAGGCGTCAAACCTAAATCGGATTTTTGGATAGCACGCTCGATATCAGCCAAAGAAGATTTGTCCCAAGGCTGAATCATCAAGGTCCGACTGTCAGGTGTATTGATATTCGCCAGCTGATTGACTGGAGTCATTGCGCCGTAATATTCAACCTGCACACGGTCCAGTAATGCTGGTGTTGCCCGTCCTGCACGCAAAGATGCAAGATCACGTTGCAATGCCTGGATTGCTTTTTGCATGCGCTCTTCAGCGCTCTTTTTCACAGATTGTGGCATTAATTTACACTCCCTTTGACGATCGTACCAATTTTTTCACCCAGTACGACACGTTTAATGTTACCTTGCTCTGTAATAGCAAAGACAATCAACGGAATATTGTTATCCATGCACAGCGAGGAAGCTGTAGAATCCATGACACCGAGATTTTTGTTAAGCACATCCAAATACGTAAGCTGCTCATATTTTTCAGCTGTGCTATCTTTAAACGGATCGGCGGAGTACACACCATCTACTTTATTTTTAGCCATCAGAATCACTTCTGCTTCGATCTCAGCGGCACGTAGAGCAGCTGTAGTATCAGTCGAGAAGAACGGATTACCCGTACCTGCAGCAAAAATTACGACCCGACCTTTTTCCAGATGACGGATAGCTCTACGGCGGATGTAAGGTTCTGCAATCTGTTGCATCGCTATGGATGTTTGTACACGCGTAGGCACTTCAATTTGTTCCAAAGCATCCTGTAAAGCCAGTGAGTTCATCACGGTTGCGAGCATACCCATGTAATCTGCCGTTGCCCGGTCAATCCCATTGGCACTTCCAGCAATACCACGCCAGATATTACCGCCTCCGCACACAATAGCAACTTCTACTCCTAGTTCCACCACGTCCTTGACTTGCTCAGCAATCGACGCAATAGTATCCGCATCAATACCGTAACCGTTAGGACCTGACAGCGACTCCCCACTAACTTTCAGAACAACACGTTTAAACACAGGTTTATCCAAATGATCACCCTCCAATTTCATATATTCTTTATGTAACAGGATAGGTGTCCTGTTGCAAGAAAAGGAACACCGATGTGTTCCATTTCTGTTTATTCATATGCAATTACCGATCGTTGGTAATTATTGTTTCACTTGAGACATAACTTCTTCGTAGAAGTTGTCTTCTTTTTTCTCCAGACCTTCACCCAGTTCGAAACGAACAAAGCGACGTACGGAGATGTTTTCACCAATCGTACTGATTTTCTCGTTGATCAGTGTGGAAATCGTTTTGTCTGGATCTTTAATGAAAGATTGCTCCAGCAAGCAGAATTCTTCATAGAATTTACCGATGCGGCCTTCAACCATTTTTTCAACGATTTTTTCTGGTTTACCTTCGTTCAAAGCTTGTGCTTTCAGGATTTCTTTTTCTTTTTCAATCTCTTCCTGAGGCACTTCTTCGCGACGAACATAACGAGGGTTCGATGCAGCGATATGCATTGCAATGTCACGAACAAAATCTTTGAACTGGTCAGTTTTCGCCACGAAGTCTGTTTCGCAGTTTACTTCTACCAGTACGCCGATACGGCCGCCAGCATGGATGTAGGATTCAACAACGCCTTCAGTAGCAATACGGCCTGCTTTGTTGGCTGCAGCTGCAAGTCCTTTTTCACGTAGAACTTCAACCGCTTTTGTCAAATCACCATTTGCTTCTTCAAGCGCTTTTTTACAATCCAGCATTCCTGCGCCTGTTTTTTCACGAAGCTCTTTTACTGCGCTAGCATTAACTGCCATATTATTTCCCTCCAAATTTGATTTTCAGTGGTATATGCGAGCTTTATTCCTTAAAAAAAGGGTAGTGAGAGGTTTTCCACCTACCAACCACCCTTTTCATTTAATTCGTATAGGTATTTCCGTTTGGAAATATTATGCTGTAGTTTCTTCGCCTTGGTTAGCTTCCATAACTGCATCAGCCATTTTACCTGTCAGCAATTTAACAGCGCGGATCGCGTCGTCATTACCTGGGATAACATAGTCGATTTCGTCTGGATCGCAGTTTGTATCAACGATACCCACGATTGGGATACCCAATTTGCGAGCTTCAGCAACCGCGATACGTTCTTTGCGCGGATCAATGATGAACAGAGCACTTGGAAGGCCCTTCATGTTCTTGATACCGCCCAAGAATTTTTCAAGACGATCTTTTTCTTTGCGAAGAATGATAACTTCTTTTTTAGGAAGAACAGCAAATGTACCATCTTCTTCCCAAGCTTCCAATTGTTTCAAACGATCAATACGTTTTTGAATGGTTTGGAAGTTAGTCAGTGTACCACCCAACCAACGTTGGTTGATGTAGAATTGACCAGCGCGTGCTGCTTCTTCTTTAACAGAATCTTGCGCTTGTTTCTTCGTGCCTACGAACAGAATTGTACCATTCTCAGCTGCAATGCTTTTTACGAAGTTGTAAGCTTCCTCAACCTTTTTCACTGTCTTTTGCAAGTCAATGATGTAAATACCGTTTCTTTCAGTGAAGATATAACGATCCATTTTCGGGTTCCAGCGACGTGTTTGGTGACCAAAGTGAACCCCAGCTTCCAAAAGCTGTTTCATGGAGATTACTGCCATCTTCACGCACCTCCTAAGTTTGGTTTTTTTTGTGTGTCCTCCGCCGACATCATTTTTTATAAAGACTTCCTATTAGAAGCACCCTTTATAAAATTAACCGACGTGCGTTTTTAACACCGTCAATTAATATACCATAACACTTGCAGCGTTGCAACCAGCTTTTCGACAATAATTGAAACGGTGTACAAAGCGGCCTGTACACTTCCATCTGCCTGGCTTCTTAGAAAAATGTTTGTGAAAATAAAGTGTTAGACTCTCGCACTGCATTGAACGGACAGATAGTTCCAATATGTGCCCTGTTAGCCGCATCTGTTCAAGTCTTTCTTATATAGATGGCGCCATGCTGGGCGTACATTAAAAAGCCATGACCGACTAACGGCCAAGGCTTTTTACACACGATCGAAATCGGTACCAATTCCCGATTAGTGCACCATCATCGCTGGGTCCTAGCTGTCCCCGCCGACGGTACCTTCTTCTTCCTGCTGCTGCGGTTTACGCAGAAGGAGCGACAGAGCTACACCCGCAGTCGTTAGGCACGCGGACAGGAAGAACGTATCGCCGTAACCTGCGACGACAGCATTCAACGGATTCGCGTCCGCTCCCGCATTTGCGGTGTGGGAAGCGATTTGCGACGTCAGATAACCCGTCAGGCCTGCGACCGCGAACGAGAGGACAACTTGCTGAGCCGCTGTTGTCAATGGTGTGACTCGGCTCACCAGGCGGCAAGGCGCAGAGTTCAGAACATGCGTGTTGAGCGGCATCATGGAGAAGCCCATTCCGAGACCCATGGTGCAGATGCATGGGATAATAACCCAGAGCGGAGAATCCACCGATATACGGGACAAGATGAATAGAGAAAATTAGGAATAGAATTGTTTTATTGTTTTTTATTCATCAATGCCGCTATCGATTATTTCATAGCGTTAATTTGTGTTCAATTTATTTTATATCCCTCTCCGATAGATCTGAATATTGATCCAAATTGAGGATAGTTTTAACAATACACCATGGTGTAATCCGCCAGGAAATGACCTTTGAATCCTTCAGGGGTCTTTTTATGTTCACTAGCTCTGAATTGCAATAGGCTATGTTATAAACTATGGGGGGGCGGTTCACACCCTCTTCTGAACTAAACACTGACAAAATACTTTATTTGCACTGAAAAAAATAAAAAGCCGTCCTCTTCCTGATTAGGTCAGTTGGACGGCTTTTTCGTTATTTTAGTAATAATAGAACTGAAATCCTCACCTTTAGCAAACTGATAGGTGCCTGTACGAATTTTGGTATTGATTTTTTGAGCCTTAGCTGCTGCCTCAAATGCACTAGCATCCGATACGACACCTGCCCGTTCCAATCCAGATGCCACACTTCTTAAATTACTCCCTGATGCAATGCTATATTGCACTTGTGGGGGGGCAGGATGCTTGGGAATATTAGGAGTAGTTGTAGTGCCAGTTCTTTGAGCTTCCGGCTTGTTCGGACTTTGTGGTACCGACGTGCTGGTCGAAGGCTTAGAAGCAGCCGAGGATGTGCTGTTTGTAGGTACCTTAGGTGTTGAAGGCGTTCGAGCTGGTTTAGCCTTTTGAGGTGCAACTGGAGTCTTGTTGCCTTCCTTGATCAGCTTATTACGCCATTCCTCTTCTGTCATTTTCGGATCAGAACTGTCACTGATCTGAAGATTTAACTCGGCTGCTGCCTTTTCTAGTTGTTCTCGCGTCATGTTTTTCGGGTCTGCCGAAGATTGCTGCGACTGCCCCTGACCAATTATTGCCAGCTGCAGCAGCAATGCCCCCATGATAAGACCAGTACCCATGCCTAACATAAATGAGCGGTTTTTGATCATGTCACATCCTCCCGTTCTGCGAGTTGTAATATGAGCTGTACTTCGCCCCGCTGGATGCCTGATTGCTTAGCTATATAATCCACCGACTTGCCTTGCTCATGCATCGCGAACAACTCTTGATAACGATCTCGGATGGACTCTTGTTCCTGCTCAGTTTGAGGCTCTTGCAATGCCGTTTGCTCCTCTAAAGTTACAAAAGAAGCTTCTGAATCTGAGATTGGCATAGAGGCGGTAGCAAGCATTGCCTGACGCTCAAGCTCCACAATACGATTCCGAAGCTCAGCTACTTGCTCCTGTAATGCTGCCTGCTTAACCGCATGCTCCTGCTTCATACCAGATACGAGTTCAATCAGCTCGTCATTATCGTTTTCAATATCGGCCATATATTGCTCCAATGTAGCCTCAACCTTTTGAACGACGGCCTCTTCTGTTCCCCGGCTTGGCTGGCGCTTTGGCAGAAGCCAGGCGTAGACAACAGCTGCGGCTCCCAGCAGAACAATATAAATCCATGGTTGATCCACTGCCCATCGTCTCCTTTTATAACGCTTCTCCACCCATTGGATCAGAGCGAAAAATCAATATGATGTCCCTTATACGGATGCTCTGCCGGATGCTCCTTAGGCAGCTCAGTCTCATCTGAGCGAGAGCGGCTCTGCTGGGAAGAATCTTTGCTCTGCTCACCTGTTTGCCTCTCCCCGACGAATGTTTCCGCAGACTGATCTATGGCACTGCTTCGCTGACGCATGTTCTCCGTCTCCAGCGCAGTCTTTTGTCCAAGTAATGCCTGGTCATTCATTGGCCGCTGCTGGGACTCACTATGGTATTTGCCTGCTTCACTGGTGCGAGGTACAGCAATTTGCAATTCAACAGCCTTCAAGCTCATGGGACCACACCCTTTCCGATTGGGCATCCGTATCAGACTACCGAGAAATATAATAAATTGAATTATTATCAGTGTAATGAATTACATGTAGGAGGACATGCTGATATCTCCCTCATGATAATAAAACGCCATTCTTTCCACAGAATCTTTAATAAATTTTGTATATCTGCCGATAACTATCTTAGAGCCACCATAAATTACATTTTTCACTTCTACCCGGGCGCGGCTCGTATCTTCTAATGTTCGTTCTATTTCAAGCATTCTGGACTTAGTTTCCAAAAGTTCCTGTTCATTAGATTTTTTAGTAGATGTCAGCTTGATTCGCATAGCCATTCTGTCAGGTGCAAGCTGTCCAGCAGCCGCTAGCTGATCCAATATTGTAAGAGCTTTGTTCGTTTTATCCTGGCTGTCTGTCTGTTGCTTCAACCGTGCGCGAAGTTCTGTCAGTTCATCACGCAGTTCGGGAAGCACACCCACTTCAATATTAGTAGCTGTGGACATCGTGTTACCGACGGTACGAGCCACTACCTTTTTACCAGCTTGTACACTGCCCCCTACGATAAGCCTTTTGTGCCTTCGCAGATTACATTATTACTCGCTTTGATCTGGGAATGCATGATGCTCTGGGATACAAGCACATCGGCTCCCGCGATGACGTTACCATCTTGTATAAACGAGCATTTCACATTTTGTGCAGCTTTCACAAATCCTTTATGGTATCCGATAATACCGCCGCTGATTTCCACTGAACCATCTGCCTCAATTTCAGCGCCTTCCACACCGCCAATGACACGAATGTCACCAGCCGCCCGAACGCGAAAACCGGTCAAGACATTCCCGCGAATGACGACGGTTCCAACAAAATCGATGTTACCGACGCTATAATCGACATCCCCGTTCACTTCATACACAGGGAACACATTAAGCTTGCCCTTTTCAGTTGTAGTCACTAAACCATCAATAGCCGCATACATCGCAACGCCTTCCGGATGGATCACTACATTTTTTCCAACTTTAAAGCGTGCCTCTTTACCTGGAAGAAAAGGAATTTCCTCTCCGGTTACAGCAATCCCTGGTGCACCTGGCAGAGGATCCACACGTTCGGCAATCAGTTGTCCACGTTTTACATTTCTTAGACGAGTTAATTCTTTATAATCTACCCGTCCATCCACAGTTTCAAGTGGCTTATGTGCATCTTCCCCGGTCACAATATCGGCCAGATTAATTTTTCCGTCTGTACCGTGGATCGGCTGCTTTCCCTGAGCAATCAGTAATTTCCCGAAGAAATGATCTTCCGGATTTGCCGCAAATGTGCGGATTGCATCGGTAATTACACCGTAGGATATTTTTTGGTTGCTTAGAAAACGTTCTAATTCTTCCACAGAACAGGCAAAGCCTTCTTCACGTTTGGCAAACTCCAAGTAGGCGGATTGTTTGTCAGGTGAGACAACCACTTTTAAAAACTGATCCAAAGCATACTGCTTCTCCACATGGGTGCTCCTTCCGTCTAACTGTTACTGTAACCTCCCGTACGTTAATCTTTACGCATTAGCAAATCCCGTTGTTTGTCCAGTGTCGCTCTCAGACGTAATATTGCTTTGGAATGCAACTGAGAAATTCGCGAAGGAGAAAGTGACATGACCTCAGCAATTTCGCTGAGTGACAAATCCTCGTAATACAATAAAGAAACAACGATACGCTCTTTTTCAGTTAATTTATCAATGCCTTGTGCCAAGGCATCACGCAGTGTAAATTCATTGACCTTATGATCTGGATTTTTCGCCTTTTCATCTACCAACAAGGAAAGCCGTGTTTCCGACTCTTCTTCGCGGATCGGGTCCTCCAGTGAGACAATCGACATTACAGCGACCTCTTGGATCATACTTTGAAACTCTTTCTCGGAGACGTCCAAATAATGACTCATCTCTTCGTCGCTTACTGTGCGTAAATACCTTTGTTCTAAATGCTGGTAGGCGTCTTCGATTTTTTTCGCTTTTTCCCTAACTGAACGAGGAACCCAATCTCCTTGACGAAGACCATCCAAAATTGCTCCGCGAACACGCCAAGAAGCATAAGTCTCAAACTGCAAACCACGCTCATAATCAAATTTCTCTAAAGCATCAATCAAACCCATAACACCGTTGCTCGCCAGATCATCCTTGGATACATTTTTAGGTAAACCTACTGCAAGACGACCCGACACATATTCCACAATATGGAGATACTTTTCAATTAACTGCTTTTTTGCTTCCTTGTCACCGTGTTCTTTCCATTGCTCCCACAGCTCGGAATGGTTCAAATGAGCGGCTTTTCGCTCGTTCATCGGCTTCACCCTCCTTATTTGTCTGTCAGGTGACGAACGGCCTTGGCCAATTCTTCAGGGTCCTTGTTGGAAACCAGCTTGGGTGGGTTTAAAGGTGCAAAACCATTATTCCCCTCGTCCGTCTGCTCTGGTTTCGGTTTCAGCAATTCATTCAGGTTTTCATTTTCGTCTGGTGTCGTCAGGTCCAGATTTCCCCCTACGCCATCTACCTGAGAGCTTGCCCGGTCTTGGGCATTACCCAGATCTGGCCGCGCTACCACACCCAGTGTCCAGCGCAGCACAAATGCAAGTAGGAACCAAAAAACGAAGGCGATTAAGCCACGAATTAAGCTCGTGGTCAGCAGATTGCTGCCAACGGACAACACAAAAGTCAGAATAAATCCGACTACTCCAGACCAAAGATTAATGCGTAAGCTACCAAATAACATGTTTATAATTCCTTTACACCTTTTTGTACGCTTCGAATATTCAAAACGCCAGTTTCAGAGTCCAACTCAATCGTTCGTCCATAATTGCCACCCGTATCTTCCGCAATTAAAGGAATGCCCAGATCTACAAGCATTTCCTTGCACGATTCTACATTGCGCGGGCCAATCCGCATGGTGTCTCCACTACCTGCAAAGGCAAACATCTGCGCTCCTCCTGCCATTTTGGCAATCAGTCTGCGCCGTTCAGCACCCAGTTTCAACATTCGTTCAAATAACTCTGGCAGTGCTGTATCCGCATATTTGGCAATATTCAACTGCCCTTCACGCGCAATATCCGAGGACGGTAACATCACATGTGCCATGCCTGCCAGTTTCAAATGAGGATCATAGAGGGTCAATCCGACGCAGGAGCCAAGCCCTGTCGTGCGAATCGAGTTCGGGTTGCTGGTAACATTTAAATCTGCCATGCCGACTTTAATGATGCTTTTATCCTCAATCATCGTTCATCGGGACTCCTAACGACCTAAAGATTTTCCCGAACGATTCTGGATCAGGAATCAGGAAAAATTGACCCTCAATCTGATTCTGCCCTTCCAGAAACGATGTGTCAATCAATAAAGCAGCATCCCCCATCTGCCCAAACTGCAGCAGTCCGTAGCTGAGAATAGCTCCTGCCATATCCAGTGCCAGCGCAGGGACTGTTGGATACATGGATAAACGTGTGAAATCCGCCAACGAAGAAAGGTAGGAGCCTGCTAAAATGTTACCGATCTCCGACAGAGCTGAATGCTCCATTTCGTTAAAGCTATCCTCGTCATCCGAAGGAATATTCGCCAAACGGGAAAGTAAGCTTTTCGCCGCCTGAGGTTGCAATATGAAGAATAGATTACCAGGGGCTTCCCCTTCGACTCTAAAAAATATTGCAACAACAAGTTGTTCATTTCCGCCGACTTTGTCCGCAATTTCCTCAAAGGGCAGCATTTGCACTTTGGGCACACCCATATCGACTGGTTTATTGAGAAGCCGGGAGAGCGCTGTAGCAGCGTTCCCCGAGCCAATGTTGCCGACTTCTTTCAATACATCCAACTTGAAGTCTTCGAGATTTCCCAGATTCTCCATATATTAATCCTCTAAACCTTCCAGTTGGTTCATTTCGCTACGGTTCAAAACTTCGGACAAGTTCAGCATAATCAACAGACGTTCTTCACCAATTTTAGCAACTCCGCGAAGATATTTAGCCTTAACACCGCCAACCACTTCCGGTGGTGTCTCAATGTTGTCAGTATTCAGGTCAATAACATCATTCGCTGAATCCACGATAAAGCCGACTTGCATCTCGCCCACAGCAACGATAATAATACGTGTTTGATCGGTATATTCAGCTTCTGGTAATCCAAAACGGCCACGAAGATCAATAACCGGAATAACCACGCCTCTCATGTTGAATACACCTTTAACAAAATCGTAAGTTCTCGGAACCCGTGTAATCGGCACCATGCGTTCAATAGATTGGACTTTTTCTACTTCAACACCGTATTCCTCTTCACCAAGCTTAAATACGATAACTTTAATTTCTTCTCCCATGTTTAAAAACCCTCCTTATTGATGTCCGCAATCTCATATTTCTTTCATTTTTAATGAAGACATTATTTAATGAAAACATTCGGGTCAATGATCAAAGCAACCTGACCGTCACCCAGAATCGTGGCACCTGAAATTCCTTGGATGTTTGGAAGATACTTGCCCAGATTTTTAAGGACGATTTCACTTTGTCCCAAAAAGTCCTGTACGGAAAGAGCTGCCAGACGGTCTCCCTTACGGATGACCACGACCTCTGTCTCTTCTTCTTCATCTTCGTTGAAGTCCGGTACCTCAAACAGCTGACTCAAGGAGATAAGCGGGATATGAGAATCGCGGAAAGCAATCATCTTATTGCCATGCACAGAACGGATTTGCTTACGCTTGACGATCGCAGTTTCCACAATGGAAGACAAAGGAATCGCATATTTTTCAGAACCGATCTGTATCATCATGGCTGCAATAATGGATAGAGTCAACGGTAATTGTACAGAGAAATTAGTGCCCTGGCCCAATGTGGAGTGAACCGTAACATTACCACCCAAAGCGGTAATTTTAGATTTAACAACATCCAGACCGACACCGCGTCCTGATACGTCTGAAATGACTGCAGCTGTACTAAAGCCCGGAGCAAACAATACTTGATAAGCTTCCTCGTCGGTCATGGAAGCTGCTTGTTCTGCTGTCAAAATCCCTTTGGAAATAGCACTGTTTAGTACCTTTTCACGGTTAATCCCGTTCCCATCATCCTCAATCTCGATAAATACGTTATTACCGCTATGAAAAGCACGCAGTTGAACGGTTCCAGTTTCTGGTTTACCAGCTGCAATCCGGTCGGCTACCGACTCGATGCCATGATCCACGGAGTTACGTAGCAAATGCACCAGAGGATCACCAATCTCGTCGATAACCGTCCGATCCATTTCAGTCTCTGCTCCAGTAATAACCAATTCCAGTTTTTTATCCAGCGACTTGGCCAGATCGCGAACCATACGCGGGAAACGGTTGAAAACAGTATCTACAGGTACCATCCGCAATTTGAGAACAACATTTTGCAAATCACTGCTCACACGACTCATATGCTCAACCGTTTCCGTCAGTGCTGGATTGGAAGCCTCACTGGCTAACTGTTCTAAGCGCACACGGTCAATGAGCAACTCGCTGAATAAATTCATAAGTACATCCAGACGTTCAATATCTACGCGAATCGTACGGTTGTGCGTAGGAGCAGCCGCCTTGGCTGCTGGCGCTTTACCTGCAGCTGGCTTGGCAACAGAGGCCGCAGCTGGAGACTGCGGCTGAGATGGAGCGGGTGGCTGCACGGCAACAGCTGCTTCCTGTACCGCCGCTGTCTCAGCAAGTCCAGCAGTAACTTCGCTCATTTGTTTAAGCGATTCCTGATCCAGTTGTACCACTGAGACCGTGTCAATTTCAGAGATACCCGTGATTTCCTTTTCCAGCTCCCCAACTTCTTTCTGCGTTATGTAATATAACGAGAAGCTTTGTTCGAATTTTTCCTGCTCGATATCCTGTACGGACGGATAGGCCTTGACGATTTCACCAGAGTTTTCCAGTGTGTTGAATACCATAAAGGCACGTGCCGCCTTCAGCTGGCTCTCTGAACTGATTGTTACCTGTATATAGTGAACACGATGCCCTTCAGAAATCGATTGCTCCAGTACAGAATACTGGAATTGGTCCAAAACCAATCCAGCACTATCGTTAGTGCCTGCTTTTGTAGAAGGAGACTCTTCAGTGGCAGCATTTGAGCCGGACTTTAGGAAATCCCCGCTCACGATAGATTGCAATGAAGATACAATAGAGGAGACATCCGCTTTTCCATCGCCTCCCTCTGTAATGTGCTGCACCATGGATTCCAGGGCATCCAAACCTTTAAATAAGGTATCGAATATAAATTCATGCATCGCCAGCTTGTTGTTACGTACCAGATCAAGAACGTTTTCCATTTGGTGAGTGAGCGATGCCAGGTCTTCAAACCCCATCGTAGCAGCCATTCCTTTGAGGGTATGGGCAGAACGGAAAATCACCTGAACGATGCCTAGATCGGTTGGGTTGCTTTCCAGTTGAAGCATATTTTCGTTAAGAGATTGCAGATGATCATTCGACTCATCAATAAACATGTTTAAATATTGGTTCATGTCCATTGTGAGACACCTCCTCCATGAGTTACACTCCGATTATTTCACAACTTGTACAAGCTTGGGGGCGATCTCCTGCATTGGCAGAAGGTGGCGCACACATTTTAATTCAACTGCTGAGCGGGGCATTCCGTACACTACACAAGTCTCCTCATTTTCAGCAAATGTGGATTGAACCCCAGCGTCATAAAGCTTTTTCATCATTTTAGCCCCGTCGCTACCCATTCCAGTAAGCAATACTAGATGTCTTTCCAGCGCGGTTAAAGAGAGCAGCGATTCGAACATCGTATCTACAGAAGGACGGTGACCATTGCGAGCCTCCTCCATCTTCAGTGACACCGTGTATTTACCACCGGCTCCAGGCACAATTCTTAGCTGATATCCCCCTGGTGCGATGTAGGCTGTTCCCGTCTCTAGCGTCATCCCCTGCTCAGCCTCCACAACGCGTAGTGGACTCAACGTGTTCAAACGTTGTGCTAGCGAACGAGTAAAGTTTGGTGGCATATGCTGAACGATAACGATTGGAGCTGGAAAATCCCCAGGAATGCGCTCCAACAGGGTCTTAAGAGCCCGTGGTCCGCCAGTAGAACATCCGACCGCCACCAGTTTTCGAAAGCTGGACGTATGCACACCTTTTTTAAGTGACAATCCCTGTGGTGCAGCTGGACTTGTAGGTGCTGTTACTGGAGGCGTTGCAGCCGCAGGAGCGGAAGAAGCTGATGAAGTTACCGTCTTCCGTGACTCCGGCTTGACAAGCCCTGCTTTATCCTTACCCTGTATTGATTTGCCAGCAGCCGGATCAGAGCTCTTCAGCTGTCCCGACGTTATTCCCGTACTCATGGACAAGTCTTCTTTTTTCTGCACATGAGGTGCTTGCACTGGTTTCCTTGGCTGAACAGCTGGCTTGTCTATGCGGCCACCTGTAGCAGATGTTCCAGACAGCTGCTTTTTAGTTTCCTGCTTGGCAGCTGTTGGGACGGACTTCCCAGCATCTTTCTTGGGTTGAGCCGATGCAGCAGGTGGAGGAGCAAGCGGAACAACAGGAGGCTTGTCTGCCGAAGCTTGACTTCCAGCTCGTTTCTCAGCCGCAGCCTGTCCAGGTGGCTTTTCCATTGGCGTTTTTTTCGCTTGTTCCATTGCAGCTTTGCGCTCATTCGCTTCCTTGCGCTCCAAGCGGCTACGTACTGCTTGCATAGCAGTATGCATCTGTTCGAGCAATGCCTTGCTCACCTGCTCAATATCTTGCGCATGAGCAATGGAAGGCTTTCTTATAAAATCGAAAGCTCCTGCCTCCAGAGCCATGATGGTCTCCTTCATGCCTTGTTCATTAATGCCTGACAACATAATGACAGGTAGCGGATGGGCTGCCATAATCAGTGGCAATGCTTCAAGACCATTCATTTCAGGCATTTCGACATCCATGGTGACCAAATCAGGCTGCAATTCTTTCACTTTCTCTACAGCCTCTCTGCCATTGGCGGCTGTACCTACGATGTTGAACGACTCATCCCTTACAATAAGATCTGTAATAATTTTGCGCATAAAGGCCGAATCATCTACAACCAGCACCCGGTAAGCACACATGTTAAACACCCCTGTTTCCTCTCATCAAAAATCAATGCATAGAACGCCGCAACCATTTTTGCATAAATCCTTTGATTCCACTCAATGCACCTGGTTGTGGAACCTGTGGCATTGCTGCAAAACGGTGTGCCAGATTCAGTACATCTTTTGAAGCCGCGCATCCCGGAAAAGCAACCATAAAAGGTACTTGTCTTTTGACTGCCTGCATGACATGAGTATCATCACTGATATGTCCAAGCAGCGGGATTTCGATCTCCAAAAAGCGTTTCGCAACAAGTGCGATCTTATCGGCAACTTGACGGGCCTCATTATCGTTATCGGCACGATTGACTATAATTTTGAATACCGTATCTTTCTGCAACCCGTTGACGACTTTAATTAGTGCATACGCATCTGTTAAAGACGTCGGTTCTGGGGTGGTTACTACCATACATTCGTCAGCTGAAGTGATGAATTTAAGATTTTCTTTGGATAAACCTGCACCTGTATCAAAAAGAATATAATCCATGTCTGCTGCCATTTTTTCTACTTCTTCGGCAAAATAATTCAGATTCTCATCTGATAACGCAAACAGTTCGCTTAAGCCTGAGCCTCCAGCAATATAAGGCAAACCACCTATACCCGTTTGAATAATCTCATCAATTGATCTTTCACGTTTTAACAAGTGAAGAAGATTGTATTGTGAATGGGCCCCCATCAACACATCAATATTAGCCATACCGATGTCAGCATCAAACACAAGTACCTTTCGACCAAGAGATTGCAGGGCCAATGCAAAGTTCAGCGTAAAATTGGATTTGCCCACCCCGCCTTTACCACTGGTGATCGTTATAATTTTTGCGTGACGATTACGTGGGGGTAATCGATACCTATCCAAAGATGAAGCCATTTGTCTAAGTGATTGGGCTTGATCACTCATATGGAATCTCCGTTAACTCCTGACGATACTTTGGCTCCAAGCAGCATATTTGTCACCATTTCTGCATCGGGATGAAGCAGGTCGTCAGGAACATTTTGTCCATTCGTAATATAGGCCAACTGCATCGGAAACTGGTGCAAAAGATTGAACATTCCGCCACAACTGCCCGTCTCATCCATCTTGGTAAATACAACCTTCCCAAGACCAAACTTACTGAAATGTCCAGTTATATTGAGCATATCCCTGCTTTTGGATGTCAGGCTGAGTACCAGATACGTCTCACTTTCATTAATAGGCGAAAGCAGACTTTGCAGTTCTGATACAAGCAGTTCATTACGATAATTTCGCCCTGCAGTATCCATGAGGATCAAGTCACAATGCTCCAGACGTTGAATAGCCCTTTGGACGTCACCGGGAGATTGCACAACTTCAAGCGGTACATTCAAAATCGTAGCGTATGTACGCAGTTGCTCGACGGCTGAAATCCGGTACGTGTCAGAAGTAATAAATCCAACTTTGCGATGATGTTTGAACAACTGTTCCGCTGCCAACTTTGCAATGGTTGTCGTTTTTCCTACTCCGGTAGGTCCTGCAACATACACAATTTTGGTATCTTGGGAGATCCCTTTATCCAGTCTTGTCTGTATAAAACTGGTCACTTCCTCACGAAAGGCTTGTTCCCAATCAAAAGTTTCAGGCGCAAAAGGATGCTCACTTCGACGCACATGTACCTGTTCGATCCAATATTCCAGTAAATCACGTGCCACTTCCTGTTCCAACACATGCTCACAAATCTCTTGTAGCGCCTCAGGCCAAGTACTTTCCATTGAAGAGTTTCTGGAGAACCGAGTCATCATCGCTTTCATTTCCCGCAATTCATTAAGCAATGCCTGATTTTCCTCAGCTCCACTCTTGTCTGGAACACTTGCTTCGATTGGCCGTTTATGCAGCTCACTGGATGATTTCAGGTTCGAAAGCAATACTTCTTGATCAAATGCCTGAGATAGAGTCTCCAGGTTATTAGCAGACCTTGGCGACAAATGCTCCGTTGCTGATGCAACTTGTTCTGTATTAACCGTTAATTCAGCTTGTTCTTCTTTGGAACTACCGGTTATCTGTTGTGTAACCCGTCGATAAGCTTCTGGAGCTGCTTGTCTGGGGACTACAGGTACTGATGGTTTTTCTAGCTTCTCAGGGGTGTTCATTAGAGGCGAAGCAGCCCGGGCAAGCTGGTGTGACGAGCGTTCAGTCCGCCGAGGCTTTTGAGGTTGCTGCTCCTCAACTGCAGCAACCACTTCAATTTTCTTTTTACTGAACATCCCCATAAAACCGCCGACCTTCACTTCCTTGGTACTTAAAATGACGGCATCTGTTCCTAAGTCACCCCTGATTTGCAGCATGGCTTCTGGCATGGTATCCACTAGATATCGTTTCACTCTCATAAGTTCACCACCCCGACACTTTGAATTTCAACGTTCGGCTCCAGCTCACTGTACGACAGCACCGGGACATCCTGCATCGTCCGCTCCATCACTTGCCGCAAATACATACGTATTGTCGGTGACGTTAACACAATAGGCTGCTGTCCCGATTGAATAAGACGGTTGATTTGCTCCATCATCCTTTGATACACCGTTTGCGTTGACACCGGATCAAGAGCCAAATAGCTACCTTGCTCCGACTGCTGCACGCTCTCAGCAATTTTCTTCTCCAATCCTGGTCCCACGGTAATAACACGCAACGTTTCTCCCTGCTGTGCAAATTGCTGCGTAATCTGACGTGATAACGCTTGACGAACATATTCAGTTAGCACGTCTGGATCTTTTGTATAAGTACCATAGTCAGCCAACGTCTCGAATATAGTCACCATATCGCGAATAGAGATTTTTTCTTTCAACAGCTTGGCCAGCACTTTTTGTACGTCCCCAATCGCAAGCACAGAAGGAATAAGGTCGTCCACCAGCACTGGATAATTCTCCTTGAGATTGTCAACCAGCGAACGTGTTTCCTGTCTGCCAAGCAACTCATGGGCATGTTTCTTGATCGTCTCTGTTAGATGAGTAGCTACAACTGAAGGTGGATCAACCACCGTATAACCTGACAGTTCAGCAACATCCTTCGTGTTCTCGTCAATCCAGAGCGCAGGCAGTCCGAAGGCCGGTTCTGTCGTTTCAATCCCTGTAATGGAGTCGTCGTCGTATCCCGGACTCATAGCCAGATAATGATTCAACAACAGTTCTCCACCGCCTACCGTATTGCCTTTAATTTTAATTACATATTCGTTAGGCTTGAGCTGAATGTTATCCCGAATACGAATAACCGGCACAACCAACCCCAGCTCCAAGGCGCATTGACGGCGAATCATAATAATCCGATCCAGTAGATCACCGCCTTGCTGTGTATCCGCCAACGGAATCAACCCGTACCCAAACTCAAATTCAATCGGATCTACTTGAAGCAAATTAATGACACTTTCCGGACTACGCACCTCTTCGATTTGTTGCTCCTCCTCCAGCTGTTCATCAGCAATTTGCTTGCGTTCCATATTGCCCTGCATTCTTCGGGCTGCAAAAAACAATAGAATCGCAAGTGGAAGAGTTGTAATAATATGAATAGGTGTGAAAAGGCCCAATAATGCAATGGTGGCAGCCACTATGTAGATCAATTTTGGATATGAAAAGAGCTGTCCGGTTAAATCTTCTGCCAAGTTGCCATCCGACGTAGCCCGCGTAACAATCAAGCCTGAAGCCGTGGATATGAGCAGCGCAGGAATCTGGCTGACCAATCCATCACCGATCGTGAGAACAGAATACGTTGACAGCGCTTCTTGAAATCCTTTTCCCTGAACGGCCATACCGATAATAAAGCCGCCCACCAGGTTAATGATCAAAATGATAATACTGGCGATCGCATCGCCTTTAACAAATTTACTCGCACCATCCATAGCTCCGTAAAAATCCGCTTCCCGTTCGATTTTACTGCGTCGTTCACGGGCTTGCTGCTCATTAATTAGACCTGCATTCAAATCAGCATCAATACTCATTTGTTTACCTGGCATCGCATCCAATGTAAACCGGGCGCCCACCTCTGCTACCCGCTCCGATCCTTTGGTAATAACAATGAACTGTACGACCACAAGAATGAGGAAGACAACAAAGCCGACGGCAATTTGGCCGCCTGCAATCCAGCTACCAAACGTAGCAACTACTTCGCCGGCATGACCCTCACCTAAAATAAGTTTGGTCGTAGAAATGTTGAGCGCCAAACGAAACAACGTTGTAATGAGCAGCAATGAAGGAAAGATAGAGAACTGTAAAGCTTCCTTCGTGTTCATTGAAACAAGTAGAATCATCAAAGCAATAGAAATATTAATGACGAGCAGAATATCCAGCAGCCATGAAGGGATCGGGAGAATCATCATAAGAACGATACCGATGACGCCTGCAAGGACGGTTATTTCTTTTATTTTCACGGGTCTCTTGGCCTCCGATCCCTTTATTTCACTTTACCTTTTAATTTATATACATACGCCAGCACTTCAGCAACGGCCTGAAAAAGATCAGCTGGTATCGCATCCCCGATTTCGGCTCTTTGAAACAGCGCCCGCGCCAGCGGCTTGTTTTCCATCGTTATAACGCCGTTTTGCTTGGCAATTTCCTTAATTCGGAGCGCGACATAATCTTGTCCTTTCGCAATAATCTGCGGCGCCTCCATCTCCGAACCGTCATATTTCAAAGCCACAGCAAAGTGCGTAGGGTTGGTGATGATGACATCTGCATTAGGAACCTCCTGCATCATGCGCTGCATAGCCATACGGCGCTGCCGCTCGCGAATTTTCCCTTTGATCAGCGGGTCACCCTCCATTTTCTTGTACTCATCTTTGATATCCTGTTTGGACATTTTCAGATTTTTCTCATGCTCATAACGTTGATACATATAATCCAATATTGCTAAAATGAACAGCACCACACCAATTTTGAGTCCCAGTTCCATTGTTAATGAAGCCGTAAAACTCAACATCTGGTCGCCGGACATCTCAGCCAGTTTGGGTAGGTCAGCCTTTGTTTTCCAAAGTACGCTGTACACCAGATAACCAATTACGGTCATTTTTAAAACAGATTTCAGGAATTCAACTAATGACCTCATGGAAAAAATATTTTTGAATCCTTTAATTGGGTCGATTTTGCTGAATTTGGGTGTAATACCCTCTCCAACTAATAAAAAACCGATCTGCATGTAATTCGCCACTACCCCGATGACAATGGCACCCACAAAAATAGGAGCCAGCATAATTAAAATTTGCACACCATACTCACCCATCATGAGCAGCGTTGTATTCGGTGTTACTTCCATAGACAGCCGATTCACAAAAATATCCCGAAATAAGCGGACCGCATGATCCTTAAAATACCCGCCGAAAATCATGAGGCAAAAAAACGTAACTAGCAGGACACCAGCAGCGGGCAACTCCATGCTCTTGGCAACCTGCCCTTTTTGTCTTGCATCCTGTTTCTTCTTGGGTGTAGCTTTTTCCGTTTTTTCCCCTGAGAACAACTGCAGGTTCATAGCATATTTAAATGACAAACTACGTTCCTCCAGACCAGACATTAAGGACGATTACCCATAATATCCAACAAGTTGCGCATGGATTCGAACATCACAGAAAACAATCTTTCGAATATAAAAGCAAAACTTGGCATAAGAAGCAGTAACATGAACAATCCCACAATTATTTTTAGCGGCACGCCAATGACAAAAATATTAAATTGCGGTGCTGTTTTAGCTAAAAAACCGAGTCCCACATCCGTTAAAAAGGTAGCTACTACAATGGGAGCAGCAATTTGAAAGGCCAGCATAAACGATTCCGCAAAAGAACGTACCAGGAATTCAGTTACACTGCCACCATACAGCTTTATAAAAAAATCATTTGTCAGCGGTACCCAATCATAACTGTATAAAATAGCGTTTAGCAGATGATGGTGCCCGTTTATGCTCAAAAAGAACAATACAGCTATGGCGAACTTGAAATTACCCGTAAGAGGCGTTGAAGCCCCTGTCATGGGATCAAATACACTGGCCATTCCGAATCCCACCTGTAGGTCTATAAATGAACCTGCGGTTTGGATCGCTGTCATGAACAAATATGCAGTAAATCCCAGCAACAACCCAATCAGCACCTCACGCCCTACTAACAGCACATATGCTACATCGTTCGGCACCTGTTGATGCGTACCATATGTAAGATACACGACCAAAGCTAGAAATCCTGAAATTCCGACCTTAAAGATATTAGGTACCCCTCGGGTTGAAAAAATAGGCGCTACTACAAAAAACGAGGTAATCCGACAAAAAATCAGCAAAAAAACAGGAAAACTCTGCAACAATATGTTCATCACTTTCAGCCTAACCTATATATTTGTACAGATTGTCCAGAATGTTATACGTAAAGTCCACTAATGTGGTCAATATCCAGGGCCCGAACAAAAGCAATGCCAGCAATACGGCGACAATCTTCGGAACAAAGGCCAGTGTCTGCTCCTGAATTTGAGTTGTCGCTTGAAAAATACTAATGATCAAACCCACGACTAGCCCCAAAATCAGCATCGGAGCACTCACCTTGAGTACAATGTACACCGCTTGCCCAGCCAGGGAAATAATAAACTCCGAAGTCATTGCCGTCCTCCTTGATTGCTGTCCTTGCAGAAAGTATTCATGTATTAAAACTCAGAAGTAATGATTTGACGACCAAATACCAACCATCTACAAGTACGAAGAGCAGTATCTTAAAAGGAAGCGAGATCATTACTGGTGGTAGCATCATCATCCCCATAGCCATGAGTGTACTGGACACTACAATGTCTATAACTAAAAAGGGTATGAAAATCATAAAGCCCATCTGAAATGCCGTTTTCAACTCACTGATTGCATAAGCCGGAACCATCACCGTTAGTGGAATATCTTGATAATTCTTTGGTTTTTCCATCTTGGTGTATTTCATAAAGAGCAGTAGATCCTTCTCACGTGTATGAGAGAACATAAAGGTCTTAATGGGTACCGATGCCTTATCCAGTGCCTGAGACTGTGTTATATCCCCCTTGAGATACGGCTGAAGCGCAGTTTCGTTCATAGCGGAGAAGGTCGGTGCCATAATAAATAAGGTGAGAAACAAGGCCAGTCCGACAAGCACCTGATTGGGTGGCATCTGCTGAGTTCCCAGTGAAGTTCGCACAAAGCCAAGTACAATCACGATACGCGTAAAACTTGTCATAAGTACAAGCAACGCGGGCGCTACACTAATGACAGTAATAAGTAAAATAATAGACAGCGAGGTGGCACCGGGCTGTCCTTTGTCCGAATTGCCGACTTGAATATCAATGTTCGGAATCGGTTCCGCAGAGGCCGCCGTCACCGAAATGAAGCTGAATAAGACAAGCAGCAAACATGCTAGTATAATCTTTTTTCTCATGAATCTCCCGACCGATCTGTAGTATTCTCCTCATTGCGCAGCTTTTCAAGTTTATCCTTGCGATTCGGCATCTGCCGGAGCTTGGATTCAAACATCTCATGAAAAGACGTCTCCTCTTCAGACTGCTGCTGCTGTGCCGCGTTGTTCCGGCGAAGCTTATCCGCAATTTTAGCGAATAGCGGGGCAATTGGGCCGCGCTGCAGAGAAGCTTCCTGCTCCAGTGCGGCCAAAATTTGCTCCACTTCTTCAGGATCGGATACTTTGTCAACAAGCCGGATATCTTCTCCCACACCAATGAGGTACACACTGCTACCAACTTCAACAAGCTGAAGGGATTTATTGGGGCCAAGCCCCACGCCTCCCAGTATGCGAACGGAGCGGTTGCTGAACCAGCTCTGATTTCTTTTACTCAAAAACCGTATCAAGTACACGATCAGTACGATGATAAAGATTAGCACGAAAAGGACCCAAGCAATGTTTCCTATATTGCTGGATGTACTCAAAGCGTCAGAGGCACCCTGTTGTGTATCCATACTGGATGCGCCTTACACACCCAGTGTTTTGTTGATGGCTTCGATAACCCGATCCGATTGGAATGGCTTAACGATAAAATCTTTTGCGCCAGCTTGAATGGCATCAATTACCATAGCTTGCTGACCCATCGCGGAACACATGATAACCTTTGCATTCGGGTCAATTTGTTTGATTTCCTTCAGAGCGGCAATGCCGTCCATCTCAGGCATCGTGATATCCATCGTAATCAGGTCCGGACGAAGCTCCTTGAATTTTTCAATGGCCTGTGATCCATCCTGGGCCTCTCCTACTACTTCAAATCCATTTTTGGACAGGATGTCCCGAATCATCATTCTCATAAATGCAGCATCGTCCACGATCAAAATACGGTTTGCCATCTGAAATAAATCCTCCCTAAATTATGCTTTTATTGTAATTTTTGAATTCGGTCCCATTGGCTTACAATATCCGTTACACGCACGCCAAAGTTCTCGTCGATTACGACAACCTCGCCCTTGGCAATCAGTTTGTTGTTAACCATAATGTCCACCGGCTCCCCGGCAAGCTTGTCCAGTTCAATAATTGAACCTTGTGAGAGCTCCAGAATATCTTTAATTTGCTTTTGGGTCCTTCCTAATTCTACGGTGACTCTAAGGGGAATGTCCATCAATAAATTTAAATTGTTTTCATCCACTTGCGGAAATCCACCGGACTGCAAGTTAGAAAATTGTACAGGCTGCACATTTACATTGCGCCCTGGCGGTACAGCTCCGTAATGATGAGGCGTTCCATAAGGCACTTGCGGCGGTACACCTGCTGGCATTCCATAACCCGGCGTTCCATACCCTGGAGCGCCCTGCTGCCCATATCCCGGGTCTTGAGGATACATCGGCGGTTGTTGCCCATAGCCTACATCTTGCGGCACCTGCGCGGCTGCAGGCGGCTGTTGGTAGGCTGGTGACGGCGGCTGCGGAGTACTAGCTTGTGTCGGCGCTTCGGGAGCAGCTGTTGCAGCTGCCTGCTGTACGGATGCTTGCGGTTGCTCGTCATCCTCTCCGCCATTCATTAAGATACTCACCATCTTCTTGGCGAAATTAACAGGTAACAGTTGCATCAGCGTAGAGTCAATCAGATCTCCAATCAATAACCGGAAGGATACTGTAATCAACGTCTCTTCATCTGGCAGGCTGGATACTCCATCACCGTGCAGAGGATCCAAAATATCAATCCCTGGTGGAGATATATTAACAAAACGATTAAACATGGTAGACATAGAGGTCGCAGACGATCCCATCATCTGGTTCATCGCTTCCTGCACGGCACTGATGTGAATTTCATTCAATTCTTCATCTGCCGGATTTCCTCCACCACCAAGCATTAAATCTGCTATAACCTGCGCATCACGCTTTTTAATTACGAGCGAGTTAATGCCTTCAAATCCATCGACATAATTTACATGTACGGCTACGTGCGGCTTTGGAAATGCAGTTTCAAATTCAGAACGTGTAATAATTGAAACTTTAGGTGTCGTAATATCCACCTTTTGACCGAGCAGTGTGGAAAGAGCCGTAGCTGCGCTGCCGAACGTTATATTACCGATTTCCCCGAGAGCATCTTGCTCCAGGGAAGTCAGAAAATCGTCAACGGTCTTGCCTGCGGGAGTAGAATCCGTCCCCGCTTCAGACTGTTTCAGCAAGGCATCAATTTCCTCCTGGGACAAATAGTCTTTACTCGTCAATTTCTTCAACTCCTTCGTTGACAATTTCATCAATTTGTACGGCAACACGATCTCTTACCATGCCGGGACTTCCCATAAACTTCAATCTCTCGCCTACCCGGATGGATAGTCCTTCTTTGACTGGCTTGTTCAATGAAATGACATCCCCTACCGAAAGGCCTAAAAACTCAGCTACATTTATCCGGGATTCACCCAACTCCGCAATAATAGGAAGCTCTGCTTTGGTGACCCGTAATCTCAAGGCGTCTATCTCTTCAGGCGCCCTTGATTTCTTTTCGGATGTAAACCACTGGTGCGTGGACAGTCTGGCCATAATAGGTTCCAATACCACGTGCGGGATACAGAGGTTAATCATCCCTGTGGTATCACCAATTTTGGTGCTAAGCGAAATCAGAGCAATCGTCTCATTCGGCGAAACAATCTGCATGAACTGCGGATTTGTTTCCATAGCCTCTAGACGTGGTTCAATGTCCAGTACCGTTTTCCAAGCCTCTTGCAGGCTATCAAAGGTACGGCTGAAAATTCGCTCCATGATCGTCGTCTCGATTTCGGTCAATGCGGTAACCTTAGTTGGTGCCGAACCTGTTCCTCCGAGAAGCCTGTCCAGCATGGCATAAGCTACGTTCGGGTGAACCTCAAGCACCATTCGGCCTTCCAGTGGTTCAGCTTCAAAAATGTTTAGAATGGTCATTTTCGGAATGGAGCGAATGAATTCATCATATGGAAGCTGCTCCACCTGAACGACATTAATTTGGACAAAAGTACGAAGCTGTGCTGAAAAATAAGTGGTCAGATACCGGGCAAAGTTCTCGTGTATCCGCGTCAGACTTCGTATGTGGTCCTTGGAAAACCTAAGCGCTCTCTTGAAATCATAAGCGCGAACTTTCTTTTGGGTTTC
The DNA here is from genome assembly GCF_000307675.1 of Paenibacillus sp. ICGEB2008. Classification (NCBI taxonomy): domain Bacteria; kingdom Bacillati; phylum Bacillota; class Bacilli; order Caryophanales; family Paenibacillaceae; genus Paenibacillus; species Paenibacillus sp. ICGEB2008. The sequence continues at coordinate 56,921 of NZ_AMQU01000022.1, read as the reverse complement.
TTCCTTTTTGAGTTCTTCCGCATCCATTTCACCGGACGAGAGAGCTGCTAAAAGGGCATCAATTTCCCCTTGTGACAGTACATCCACCAATGTTATTCACCCCCTTACGTGTTCCTGACAAGATCACCTGGAATCAAATGGCTGCCAGCAAAAAGTCTGTAATTTTGGCGTTCCCCAGGTGACCTTCAGGGAGCGACTTGTTGATGAGATCCGTCAGCTTGTCACTGAACTGATCCCGGCCTTTAGCCGTTCTGAGCTCATCAGGTTTGGTGTCTGCAAGTAATTGAATAACGATGGGCTTAATACTGATGTCCTTAATTTTCTCAAAAGCTTCTTTTGCTTTGGCATCATTCAATTGAAAAGCAAGATTCATCTGTACAATGTAATCTGCGTCTGCCAAATTCGTTTTGATACCGGTAATTTCAGAGCTTACTTCCACCAATTCATCCGCTGACAATCTTGGAAGTTGTTCTGCTTGAGCGGCTTGCGCATTCGGTATGACTTCCGACTTCTTCCCGCTAAGCGCTGGTATAAGTACAAAGGCCGCGCCTGCAATCAAAGTAATCGCGAGTAAAATTGTAATGAGCCATGGCAGCATCTTCTTCATTCGTCTTCCTCCATTTGTTGCACTTTTATCGTGGCGGCATGCATGCCGATTTCACGGCTGTAACTCTTGATCAAGGAGACGACATCTGCCGCTTTTTCCAATACAATCAACCGTTTCCCCGTCACCAAAGTGACGTATGTATCCGGTGTTTCCTCCACAGTCTCAATGAGCAGCGCATTAAGCCACATAGGCGAGCCGTTCAGCCGCGTTAACGGGATCATCGTAACACCAACCTCCTGATAGGTGCGGAGGAGCCTCTACTCCTCCGCGTTTAAATGAGATTATCGTTTCAAGTTTACAACTTCCTGAAGCACTTCATCCGAAGTCGTAATGATACGTGAGTTCGCTTGGAATCCACGCTGAGCTACGATCATTTCGGTAAATTCGCCTGTCAGGTCAACGTTGGACATTTCCAGCTGACCCGCGATGATAGCTCCAAGACCATCTGCATTCGCTACTCCAGGCTCAATTGCATCAATATTTGAGTTGACCGTAGTACGGTACAAGCTTCCACCGATTTTTTCCAGACCTTCTGGGTTTGTGACTCTGGCTAATCCAATTTGCGTACCATTGTCAACTGTTCCGTCATCCAATTGCTGCACAATTGTGCCATCCTGCGAGATGGAGAACGATGTAACATTGTCAGCAAGTGTGATAGGATCGCCACCTGCATCCCCTACGAAAAACCCATCGGAAGTCACCAGATTTCGGTTCGCATCTACGTGAAAATCACCCGCACGAGTCAGATAAGGGACTTCCTGTGCATCATTCATTTTGACCAGGAAAAAACCGTCACCGTTAATCCGTAAATCCGTTGGATTATTCGTAGTCATTGCACTACCCGGAAGATGCATCGTATCAATTGAGCTGACGGACACCCCCAAACCTACCTGCTTGGCATTTTGACCTGCAGTTGTCGTAGCATCAGGTGCACTTGCGCCCGAGCTGGTTTGGCTCAAAATATCCTTGAACATCACTCGGCTGGACTTGAAGCCTGTAGTATTTACGTTTGCAATGTTGTTACCGATAACGTCCAGCTTTGTTTGAAAGCCCTTCATGCCCGATACACCTGAATACATTGATCTCAACATTGAGTATAAATCCTCCTCTGATTGGTTGCTTAGTTGGCCGCATCAGTCGATCCGCGGCTTTTTCATGGCTTTCCTATTCGGGCCAGCCACTTTTTATGAAATAATTACAGCACTATCTATCTGCGTAAATACGTTATCCTCCATGGACTGCTTGTCCATCGCAGTAACAACTGTTCGATTAGGCACACTAACAATCAAAGCCATATCTTGCATTAAAATCAAAGATTCTTTAGCGCCCTTGGCAGCAGCCTTATCCACAGCAGAGTTAATTTTCGCCATTTGGTCACTTCTCAACTCTATTCCTCGCTGCTCCAATCGCTTGGCTGCATGGTTGCTGAGCTTGAGCACCTGTTCCTGCAACACCTGACCAAACGGCTTGGTGTCCTTTGTTACCGAATTTACTCGGTTTTGAGAAATCGCTGCCGGAGGAACGTTGGTAGGAAAAAGGCGTCCGACCGTTATCCTGTCATTCATGAGTTCTCACCGCTTCCAGTAGAGGAAGAAGATGTAGTATCTGACGTATCAGTAACAGGAGCCGTTGTGTTAGCCTGGCTTACTGATGTTACGTCTTTTAATGCCACCTCAGCCGCTCCCATTTTGGCATACTGCACACCGTCGCGAATAACGATGGAATCTACGATTCCACTTTTTACTGTACCTGCGCCTGCTTCACCTGTAATGGAATCCTTTTTACCCGGCTCAATCCAGCTAACTTCTTTTCCTATCAAACCAGAAGCTGTACCCAAAGACTGTCCCAATGCAGTCAACTGCGTAGATATGTTCATCAGTTGTTCCACCGAGGAAAACTGTGCCATTTGGGCGACAAATTCTTTATCCTCCAAAGGCTGCATTGGATCCTGATTTTGTAGCTGAGTGATCAATATCTTTAAAAATTGATCTTTACCCATCGTCTTAGTATCCTTGGCGCTTGCTGTTTTGACATTATTCACATTGTAATTCGGCCAGACGTTACTGGTGGATACATTGTTGTCTGTAGTCGTCATTGTGTTCTCACCTCCATCATTACGCTTGTGCTGTAAAGGAGCCTGTCCGATTCATGTCATCTGCGCGTTGTTCTGCTGTCCAGTTACGAAGCTCTTCTGTCATTTCAGCTACCTTCAAAGCATCCTCGCTCTCTTCTCTACCTCGAGCTTTAGAACGTTGGTTAGATTGCTGCTGCTGATTAGCTCCAGAACCGCGTCCATCCTGATACATATGGGAGGATAGCGACTCATTGTGCGTTACTTCTACTTTATCCACTTGAATACCTTGACTCTGAAGACTCGTACGCAACTGAGACATTTGCTGCTCCAGCAGATCCTTCGCCCCGCTATGCTCAGTCATAAACTGGGCAACCAGATGGCCGTTTTGCATCGTCAGCTTAACCTCCAGCTGGCCCAGATGATCTGGACGAAGCATGATGGTCGCTTCTGTCAAACCAGTGTGCTTTACAATATCAAGTTTCTGCACTACAAACTCAGTCATCTCCTTGGCAAATTGTCGTACATGTACGACTGGTTGAGCCGGAGCCGAAGGTGTTGTTCCCTGCGTTTGTACCGAAAGCTGCCCCGCAGTCGTTATCACCGGAGTCTGATTATCAGTTGCCGACGGATCCGCTTGCTCAGCTGCATCTACGAATGTACCCGCTTCATCCGTTACAGTCGTTTTAACTGCGGACTGAACGAGGAGATTCGTTGATGAACGTTGTCCTTCTGAGCCTTGCTGGCTAGTTTCACCCTGACTTGCTTGCTGCTGAGGAGCAACCTGTTTGTTTGTAGATGCCGCAGTTAATGTCTGAGTACCATTTGCCCGTTGTGCAGAAGGCTGAACCACTTGTGAATCTCCAATATCAGCAAGTTCCACAGCTTTCAATACTCCATTCCACTGCTCATCGGAAATAGCTCCAGTCCCAGCTGTTGCGCTTTGAAGCGATTGTAGTAACTGTGTCACCTTAGCCTTTTGGTCGCCCGAAGCCTGCTCTGCTACATTGGCAAGTTGTGACAAAGCGTCCTGCAATGCAAACCGAAGAGTTGCCGGATTAGCTGCCAAGGCCGTTAAGCCTGCAGCCTCTGCCGTTTCCCCGCCGTCTGCCTGTTGATTGGTTCCATTGCCTTGCAAAAACTGTTGTACTTGCTGAATCCATGATTGTAAAGCTGCAAGCAGCGCAGGATCGGCAACTACCTGATCATCCAACTTTTCGAGATTTTGCAGCAAAGGAGCCAATGTTTCAACAAGCGGCTCGGTTGGAGCTTCCGCAGATTCTCCGTTTGCAATAAGCGGTAGTACCATAACTAATGGAGAACCATTCGCATCTGTTCCAGCTGAGCCTGTTTGCCCACCTGTCATCATTTGCGTTAGTGTTTGATTAAAGGCGCCCGTGGTTGCTCCAGCAGCCGTGGTTGTACTTGTTGCTGACGCTGTCGTACTGCTAGCTGTTGGACTAGAGCTAAGAGATACACTTTGAGAAATAAGGGTCATATATTTTTCACCTCCCTTCAATTTAAATTACTTACTGCCCATCAGCTTATTCAAAATTTTCGCGGTCTGACCTGCATCCTTCGCAGACATATTTTGCAGTAAAGAAGCACGTGTCGAATCATCTACTGTATTTAATATGTTTAATGCCTTATCTGGACTGATTTTGTAAGTTTGTAAAATAAGTTCGGCACCACTTTTCTTGTCCATGGAAGCAAATGTGCTGCTGATTTGAGTACTTTGCAGACTTTTACTCGTCGTTCCAGCTGTACTACCCTGATCCTTTTTCAAACGGGACTGCAACGCCGCTACCGATAAATCCGTAGATGGCGTTACGTTTTTCAGAGCCATCGTAATATCCGCTGCTTTTTTAGCGTCCATCTTTTGCAAAATCTTCGCACTATTGGCAGGGTCCATATAACTTAACAGCTGCACGGTCTCTTCCGTAGTCAGATTCTCCATGATCGGTGCAGCTTTACTTGCCGTCATTCCTTCATACATGCTGGCAAGTTCTCTGGTCTGTTTTACATAAGGATCTTCACTTGTTGTTCCGTCTGTAGTTTGCGTACCTGCTTGTCCCTGCTGCCCGACCTGTCCCTGTTGACCCGTCTGCGACTGTTGTTCCTGTTGCGTTTGCAGTGTATTGACCTGATTTTGAAGTTCAGTAACCTTTTTATCTTGTGTCGTTTTAGCAGCCGTAGCCTTTTTGAGTTCTTCCGTCTGCTTGGCTAAATCCGCTTTTAACTGCTGAATGGTTGCTTCAGAGCTTTCAGACTGTGCCTTCTGATCTGCCTCTTTTGTCTGGGTTGCCTTATCCTTCGGTTCAGGAATCCAATTTTTAACAATTGGTATTTTGTTCCCTAATGAGATCATTTCGCTTCTGAAGTCCATATTGAACAGTGTGAGCAAGACCCCGACCAGAACAATTGTGAAGACAATCGGAATCAGGAAAAACATAAACCGTTCAAATCCCCCGCCTGATTCCTTCCCTAAATCCATATCCAGTTCATTTTCTGCTAACTTCTGTGCCATCGTCTTCCTCCTCAGGCAGCTGATATGCGTATCCTATGACGTTCCGCTTACCGGGCTTTCATGGCAAATCGCACGGAAGCCATTTCATCCAGCTCATTCTGCTCGCGCAGGAGCATTTCCTGTTGGAATTTCACGTTGGCCTTCTCTCTTGCTTTCAGCCAAACTTGTTCATCCAGCATTTTATCGGTCAAAACGGTTTGTTTGCTTTGCACATTTTGCTGCGCATATTGAACATCCCTATGCTTGCGTGTAATACATTGGTCCAGATGATTGACATAAGCTTGTAATTCCTGAATGCTAGAGAGTGGCGCGCAATCTTCGGCAGCCTTTTGAATGGCTGATATGACCCGATTCCTTTCGCCTATAAGCTGTGTTAATGTCTGCTCCTCAACCTGCAATTGTCCAACAGCACTGGAAAGCAGCCATTCGGCCTGTGACTTTTCGTTCGTTTTCAAGTCTACAACTTTTTGAAAGGAATACTGAAATCTCATCGTTCAACCTTCATCTCCTCGTAAATTCAGAAATCAAACGTTCTCGTACTTCGTCCAGCTCAGCCTTTTCATCGGTTCTTTGTCTTGTAAAATCCCATATATCCCGTATGCGCTCCATAGATTCGTCAATTTCTGCATTCGAACCCTGTTGATAAGCCCCAATGTTAATCAGGTCCTCTGAATCTTTGTAAATGGCCATCAAGCGCTTAATGTTTTCGGCAGCGTCTATTTGATCTCGTGGTGCAATGTCCTTCATGACCCGGCTAATACTTGCTAAAACATCAATTGCGGGAAAATGTCCTTTGTTCGCAATCCCGCGGTTCAAGACAATGTGTCCATCCAATATCCCGCGCACCGCATCCGCGATGGGTTCGTTCATGTCGTCACCATCAACCAGCACTGTATAAAAAGCGGTTATGGAGCCAGTAGGACCTGTCCCTGCGCGTTCCAGAAGCTTAGGCAGACTAGCAAACACAGATGGAGTGTATCCTCTCATTGCTGGTGGCTCACCCACCGCTAGACCGACTTCACGCTGGGCCATCGCATATCGGGTAACTGAATCCATCATTAACATGACATTCAACCCGCGATCCCGAAAATATTCCGCTATCGTCGTTGCAATAAGTGCACCCTTAATGCGGATCAACGCAGGTTGGTCGGAAGTGGCCACAATGACTACAGAGCGTTCTAGTCCCTCAGGACCCAAATCCCGTTCAATAAAGTCCAGCACCTCGCGTCCACGTTCTCCGATCAAGGCAATTACGTTCACATCTGCTTCCGTATTACGGGCAATCATACCCATCAAAGTACTCTTACCTACACCCGAACCCGCAAAAATACCAACCCGTTGTCCTTTGCCAATCGTAAGCAACCCGTCAATTGCACGTACTCCGATACTAATGGGTTCCTGCACACGTGGACGATTCAGCGGATTGGACGGTATATTGAAGGTTGAATATCTCGCCATTCTCGAGGGAATCAGTGATCCGTCCAAAGGCTGACCCAAACCATCCAGCACTTTGCCTAACAGCTCCGAACCAACCTGCACATTCAGCGGCTTCCCTGTTCCTACGACATCACAACCAGGACCAATGGATTGTAGTTCTCCAAGTGGCATCAGAAGCACTTTATTGTCTCTGAAGCCAACAACCTCTGCCTGCAATGGCTTTGCCGCTTTGCCTGGATAAATATAACAAACATCCCCGATACTCGCGTCCGGACCTTCCGATTCAACCATCAAGCCGATAACCTGTGTAACCTTGCCATTCACCCGAACGGGGTCCAGCTGTCGCAAATGATCCATGTAGCGCTGCGCATTAAGCCCCTTCATGTCTTCGCTCCTCATTTTCATGTGCCAGACGCAGTAGTTCCTTTTTAATCTCAGCTAATTGCGTATCGATCCGGGCGTCCACGCTTCCAAAGGAAGAACGGATGACGCAACCGCGATCCTTTACGGTACCATCCGGAATAATTTGCAGTTCTGCCTGCGAATCGACAGTTAATGACAATTCTTCCCGCGCACCTTGCACAAATGCGAAATGCTGAGGCGACACACACAATGTAATGATTCCTTTTTCTCGCTTACGAGCCAAATTTTTGCGAATTAACTCAATTGTATATTCCGGTTCAAGACTAAGCTGTTTTTCAATGACCTTCTCGGCAATCGCACTACTCAGTTCAACCAAAAAAGGCTCTGCTTCCTGAATCAGTTGTTCCTTAATCTCATAGGCCTGACGCAGAATATCTTGTGCTTCTTCCATCATCTGCTCCGATTTCGTCTGAAGCTCAGCCTCAGCCAGCTTCTGGCCTTCTTCATATCCTTGTTGAAATCCATCTGCTTTTATCGACTGAATCAACTGATCGTCATGCTCGCGTCGTTCCTGCCACCAATCTTCAATCTGCTGCTGTGCTTCCTGAAGCATTCGTTCCGCTTCTTCAGCCGCCTCGCGTACCTGACGTTCAGCAAAGTCCTTAGCATCATTCAACATTTCATCTCGGAGCCGTTCTGCCTCATAATCTCGCTGAGGCTCTGGCTCCGTATATTCAGTTGTGATTTCTTCATCCGTCGTTTCTGGCACGTACGTATGTGCCACATCAATCGTTTTCAAAGCCTCTACAGGCACATATTGGAAAGATTTAATCAAGTTAGACAATGATGTCATCTCCTCCGCCGCGTGCGATTATAATCTCACCGGCCTCTTCCAATCTGCGGATCGTTGAAACGATACGTGTTTGTGCTTCTTCCACATCACGCAGCCGCACCGGTCCCATGTACTCCATTTCCTCTTTGAAGGTTTCTGCCATACGTTTCGACATATTTCGGAAAATCACATCGCGTACTTCTTCACTGGACACTTTAAGCGCCAATTGCAAGTCTGCATTGTCGATATCGCGGATAATACGTTGAATGGACCGGTTGTCCACATTGACGATATCCTCGAATACGAACATTCTTTTCTTGATTTCCTCTGCCAGTTCAGGGTCTTGAATTTCAAGCGAGTCCAGAATTGTACGCTCGGTTCCGCGGTCTACGCCATTCAAAATCTGAACGATAGACTCGATACCGCCTGCATTCGTGTAATCCTGCGTCGCAGTTGCCGAGAGCTTTTGCTCCAATACTCTCTCCACTTGAGAGATGACTTCCGGAGATGTACTGTCCATGACAGCAACACGCCGGGCCACATCTGCCTGCTTTTCCTGTGGTAAGGACGATAGAATTGCCGCCGCTTGCTCAAACTGCAAGTATGAAAGCACGAGAGCAATGGTTTGCGGATTCTCATTTTGTATAAAATTCAATATTTGGTTCGGATCAGCCTTACGAGCAAAATCGAAAGGTCTCACCTGTAATGTCGCTGTCAAACGGTTAATAACCTCAACTGCTTTTTGCGATCCAAGCGCTTTTTCCAATATTTCTTTAGCGTAATTAATACCGCCTTGAGAAATGTACTCCTGAGCCAGACAAATTTGATGAAACTCGGCCATAATGGAGTCTTTTTCAATGGCATCGACCTTCCGTACATTGGCAATTTCCAATGTAAGTTGCTCGATCTCTTCATCTCGCAAATGCTTGAATATTTGAGCAGATACTTCTGGCCCCATTGTGATCAAAAGAATAGCTGCTTTCTGTCTTCCCGTTAAACCTTGACTGCTTGCCTTTGCCAATGAACTCACCTCTATTCGTCAGCCAGCCATGTACGAAGCAGATTGACGAATTCGTCGGGTTTCTTTTTCGCCAGACTTTCAAGCTGTTTACGCACTTGACTTTCATTTGTCACACTTTCCATGGTAATGGACGGGAATTCCGTCGGCGTTGGCATGAGTTGCAATTCTTCATCCAACTCTTCTTCCTGATTACGACGACTGCGTACGATGAAGAAGATTACACCCGCCAACAGTGCCAGAACTGCAGCTCCGATGCCCCACATCCACGGGTTGGAAGCTGAGAAGAATGTATTGGTACTCGTAGGCGCCGGAGCAGCTTGCGAGAACACTGAAACCTTTTTAGCCAAATCAGCGTCTGTAAAAGTAGTACCGGAATTCGCCAGCGACGCTCTTACAATATTAACCAAAATATTTTGAATTGCTGTCTGAGTTGCAGTATCCAACGTTTGCTGACCTGTTGGTGGTTCAACTGCTACATTAATGGTTAAATCTTTTACAGTGTACGGACTTTGGATAATATCCCTTGCAATTCGGTTAACTTCATAGTTAATCGTACTTGAGCTCTTATCCGAGCTGGTATTGCCCGAATTGGCTCCTCCAGGGTAACCCGGGACATCCTGCGTTCCTGTCCCTGCAACTCCTCCGGTCTGTCCACTACTGCCCGTATAACTTTCCTGAATTTGTTGGGCACTGATTTCAATACCCTTCATTTTCGTTTGGTCAACAGGTGTGACCATTTGTTCCTTTGATGTTACTTTGTCGAAATTTAGTTGGGACATAACGAGCACGTTTACCTTGTCGTCTCCAACAATTTTCGACAAAAATTGTTGAACATTATTCCTTACATCGCTCTCAAACTTCTTCTGTAGAGCCATGTTTTCCTGAACACCACTCGTGAGTCCGCCTTGGCCGCCCTTGGCCGTTGGAATCAACTCATATTCCTTGTTCGTGATCGTAATATTTTCTACTGGCAAATTCGGTACAGCCGTTTTTACCAGGTTAAAATATCCGTCGATCGCTTGTTGATTGGGAGTAAAGCCAGGTTCAAATTCCATTTGAACCGAAGCAGATGCTTTGTCCTTTTCTTCAAGTCCGGCAAAGATATTTTCCTTTGGCATATTAATGACAGCCTTGGAGCTTTGGACACCATCCATCCGTTCCAACAGTTGCTGTACTTCGCCGTTCAATGCGTTATTGTACTTCACATTGAACTCGTTCTCCGTCATACCTATGGCCGAGGAGGACTGGTCAAAGGCGCTCATGCCGATTGACCCTTTCTGTATCAGGCCTTGAGACCCAACATCTACCTTCGCCTTATCTGCATTTGCGGTTGGGACTGAAATTTGTGTCCCCCCAGCATTAAGCTGATATGGTATACCCGCAGAATCGAGATATTTAATGACCCCAGCGGCATCATTTGCATTAAGATCCTGGAAGGCCACTTCATACTCAGTTTTGGTAAACTGCATCGTTAGCACTACAATGGCGATAATGATGAATGCTAATGTCGAAACAAGTAATATCTTCTGTTTTTTGCTGAAATTATTCCAATACCCGGAAATCTTATCCCGGTATTGGGCGATTCTCTCGTTCACTCCGTCACCCCATCCGAAACTTTGCTAAACCCTCACTTTACATCTGTGTACGCATGATCTCCTGATAGGCTTCGATCGCTTTGTTTCGGACCTGTGTAGTAAGCTGCAGGGAAAGCAGCGCTTGTTGTGAAGTGATCATGACCTGATCTACATCAACTTTGCCTGCCATGAATTGGTCGGACATCTGGTGTGTAGCGGCTTCCTGCTGCCCTACTTCATTAAGAGCATCCTTTAGGAAGGAGCCAAAATCCTTCAAGGATTCGGAAGGCGTCGCTTTCGTCAACTCATTGTTAGGCGATTGAATCTGCTGTATTACCGGTGTCTGTACGTTAAACATGGCGTTCTGAATCATGTTTTACTCTCCCTATTAAGTAGTTAGTAGTCCTGGAACTTAGCGACCGATTTCAAGCGCTTTGGAAACCATCGCCTTTGAAGCATTCAGAGCTGTTACATTGGCTTCGTATGAGCGTGTTGCGGAAATCATGTCGACCATTTCTTTCATTATGTCTACATTAGGCATATATACATAGCCATCTTTATCAGCGTCCGGATGACCCGGATTGTACACTGGCTTCAAAGGTGACTGATCTTCCTGAATTTGCGAAACTTTAACGCCAGCGGCGCTTGTACTATTTCCTTCCATTTGAGCCTTCAAAACATCGGCAAAGCCAGATTGGTTCGGCTCCAAAACAACCGTTTTTCTTCGATATGGAATTGCTTGTCCATTCTCCACCTTCGCCCGAGTTGTCTCTGCGTTGGCAATGTTGCTCGATATAACGTCCATCCGCAACCGTTGGGCCGTAAGAGCAGATGCACTAATATCAAAGCCGTTGTTAATCTTCACCTCGTCCTATCTCCCTTCTACCGCTGTTCTCATCATTTTGATGCGCTCATTAATTTCTTGGATGTAGGTATTATATCTTAGTTGATTTTCAGCCATAAGACTCATTTCTCTGTCTATATCTACGTTGTTCATGTTGTTATTCATGACTGAGTACCCATCTTTGGTGACCGTGGCATCAGGAATGGAGTTCACAGGTCCTATTTGAAAATGTCTTGAATTGGTTACTTTTCCACGCAGTGGCGTGACATCACCGTCCATTTGCTGTTGAAGCAGTTCTTCAAATGAAACCTCCGAACGCTTAAAATACGGGGTATCCGCATTGGAAATATTATCGGCCATCACACGTTGTCTCGTATTGGCCGCCTGTACACCTGCCTGAAGCTTTTGAAAGCTTATATCACCCAGCAGATTCATTTAGCTCCTCCCTCCAGCGTCTACTCCAAAGTAAGATTCAATAAAACAAGATTTTTCACTTTTTTTCGACAATAAAATTTCATAATTATACATTTCTTTTAGGTCTTAAGTAGAAAATCTTAACTTTCTGTCATATATTCTAAGTTTCGTAGAGTTGGGACCTAATTACAATAAGAAAAAAGCCCTATCTTTTTTAAAAAAGAGGGCTTTAGATGCATAAAATGTTAAATTTTTCAGGTTTTTTTCAAGAAAATGAATGTTTTCTTAGCACTTTACACCTGTAAAAGATTATACGTCCTACTTTTGGAATAGACAGAAAAATCATCAACTTAACCTGTGTCTAGGACTAAACGACGGTGCAAGATAGTGTTATTCTGGACCACACACCCTATTTTTAGACACCCTGTTCATAAAATATACTGACTAAGGTCCCTGTTTTGGGCAATATCTCCCAGCTTCTCACGCACATATTCCGGGGTAATGATCATACGATCCAATGTAAGCTCCGGGGCTTCAAATGACAGATCCTCCAGTAGCTTCTCTAAGATGGTATGCAAACGCCGTGCGCCGATATTTTCGGTGTTGCGATTAACGGACTCGGCAATACTAGCGATCTCACGAATCGCTTCCGCAGAAAATTCGACTTCTATTTCCTCGGTGCGGAGCAGTTCAGTGTATTGCTTGGTCAGCGCATTTTTAGGCTCCGTCAATATCGACACAAACTCATCCAAGGTCAGACTGCTTAGCTCCACACGGATTGGAAAACGACCTTGAAGCTCTGGGATCAGGTCTGATGGTTTAGCCACATGAAAAGCTCCAGCAGCAATAAACAGAATGTAGTCTGTTCTTACCGGGCCGTATTTGGTCATAATGGTAGAGCCCTCGACAATAGGTAAAATATCGCGCTGGACTCCTTCTCTCGACACATCAGGGCCACTCCCCTTGCCTTGGCTGGCAATCTTATCTATTTCATCAATAAAAATAATACCGGATTGCTCAGCACGCTTCACAGACTCCTGAATCACATCATCCATATCGATCAACTTGGCTGCTTCATCTTGAATCAGTACCTTGCGAGCTTCCTTGATTGGTAGCTTGCGCTTCTTCGTCCGCTTAGGAAGGAAACTTCCGAACATCTCCTGCATATTCATACCCATTTGTTCATTCCCTTGCCCAGCAAACATATCGAGCATATTGGGTGCGGTATCCTCCACATCAATCTCTATGACATCATCCTCAAGCTTACCGGACAACAGATCAAATTTAACCTTGCGTCGCTTCTCTGCTAAGGTTCCGTCCTGTTGTGGTGGTTCTTCTTCTACCGAAGTCCCTGTGTTATTGCCAAAAAGCATTTCAAAAGGATTACGTTGCGATTTATTTGACTTTTCTGCAGGTACAAGGATATTGACAATCCGTTCATTTGCCATGTCCTCCGCTTTGTCTTTCACATTCTCTGTTCGTTCCGACTTGACGATACGGATAGAGGTTTCCATTAGATCCCGCACCATGGATTCTACATCACGACCGACGTAACCCACTTCTGTAAATTTGGTGGCCTCTACCTTGACAAAAGGTGCTCCCACGAGCCGTGCAAGTCTACGTGCAATTTCAGTTTTACCCACACCTGTCGGTCCGATCATCAAAATATTTTTAGGCACAATTTCATCCCGAATATCATCCGGCAGTTTACTACGCCGATAACGGTTGCGCAAGGCAACAGCAACTGATTTTTTAGCTTCCTTTTGTCCGACAATATACTTATCCAGCTCGGATACCACTTGTCTGGGCGTCAACGATTGATTATTCATTTTGCACTCCTCCACCCTTGAATACTCAGAGCCGACTTACAATTCTTCCACGATAATCTGACTGTTCGTATACACACATATTTCCGAAGCAACCTCTAACGCTTCCCGTGCCATGTCCTTTGCTTCCATACCAGAGCCATGACGTTTGAAAGCACGGGCAGCTGCCAATGCAAAATTACCACCTGAGCCAATGGCCAACACATCATCGTCAGGTTCAATAATTTCTCCGCCTCCAGAAATGAGCAGCATCCCGGATGAGTCCATCACAATCATCAGCGCTTCCAGCTTGCGTAGTACACGATCCTGCCGCCAGTCTTTGGCCAGTTCTACAGCAGCCCTTTGAAGATTGCCGTGATGTTCCTCCAGCTTATTTTCAAACTTTTCAAACAATGTGATAGCATCGGCCACCGAACCCGCAAATCCCGCAACGACCTGCCCACGATACAATCTGCGCACTTTTTTAGCCGTTTGCTTCATCACAACACTGTTGCCGAACGTTACCTGCCCATCACCCGCAATAGCTCCTTTGCCATTATGGCGTACAGCACAGATGGTGGTAGCATGAAAGGACATATCCATAACGCGCTCCTCCTTTTCCTTCATCCTTATGCCTGTACTTCTGTTGACATAACTCCCGTTTGGTTGATATAACCGCGCAAACTTTCCAACGCGCGATTTGCGAGAGCTTCATTCTTTTCCTTTTTGTTACGAATGCGTGTCTCCAGCTTTGGAAGAAGACCAAAGTTTGCATTCATCGGTTGGAAATGTTTGAAGTCAGCAGTTGTAATATATCGTGCCATACTGCCTAGTGTCGTTTCCGCAGGAAATACGAACATTTCCTGTCCACGTGCTGCTCGTGCTGCATTTATACCAGCCAGCAAACCTGAGGCCGCCGACTCCACATAACCCTCTACACCTGTCATTTGTCCGGCAAAGAACAGATTACTTCTTCCCTTGAACTGATAAGTTGGGTGAAGCTGTTGTGGAGAATTAATAAAGGTATTGCGATGCATCACACCGTAACGTACAAACTCTGCCTCTTCGAGTCCCGGAATCATTGAAAACACACGCTTTTGCTCCCCCCATTTGAGGTGAGTCTGGAAACCAACCAGATTATATAGCGTACCTGCAGCGTTGTCTTGTCGAAGCTGAACAACTGCATAGGGTAGTTCCCCTGTATGTGGATTTACAAGACCTACAGGTTTCATCGGTCCGAACAATGCCGTTTGTTTCCCGCGCTGCATCATCACTTCGATAGGCATACAGCCTTCGAAGTAGATTTCTTTTTCGAACTCCTTGACTTGTGCCACCTCAGCAGTAATCAAAGCCTCATAGAAAGCATCAAATTCCGCTTCGTTCATCGGACAATTTAAGTAAGCTGCTTCTCCTTTATCATAACGGGAAGCCAGATAGACCTTGCTCATATCGATGGAGTCCTTCTCTACAATCGGAGCTGCCGCATCGTAGAAATAAAAATACTCCTCTCCCATCAGCGTTTTGATCTGTTCTGACAAAGCTGGAGAAGTTAATGGTCCCGTGGCAACGACCACGATACCGTCCTGCGGGAGTTCCTGAAGTTCTTCATTAACGACTTCGATCAAAGGATGTTGATGAAGCGTATCTGTAATATGACCGGAAAATCCATCACGATCCACTGCCAATGCCCCACCAGCTGGAACAGCATGGAGATCTGCCGCACTCAGAACCAAAGAGTTTAGTATTCTCATTTCTTCCTTCAATACGCCTACTGCATTCGTCAGACCGTTCGCGCGCAAGGAATTACTACATACAAGTTCGGCAAATTTATCTGTATGATGTGCGGGCGTTTTTACAACCGGTCTCATTTCATATAATTTAACTGGCACTCCACGGCTTGCAATTTGCCAGGCAGCTTCGCTGCCCGCCAAACCTGCTCCGATGACCGTTACCTTTTGTTGTTCACTCACTTTTAAATCCCCCTGCTATCTTTGTTCTTAAGAAGTCTCTACACTCTCATCGCTCTCTTCCAGCATTTCGCTGTGATCGCAGACGGTGCAGTTGAGCTTCGTCCCCTGTTTAGTACGTTTTTCGACCATTAGGCCACTGCAACTTGGACAAGGCTTAATGGACGGTTTATCCCAGGATACAAAATCACATTCTGGATAGCGGTCACATCCGTAAAAGACACGTCCTTTTTTACTTCGTCGTTCGACGACATGTCCCTCACCGCATGTAGGACAATTCATCCCGATATCCTTGACAATTGGCTTGGTGTTACGGCAATCCGGGAAGGCAGAGCAAGCCAGGAATTTACCAAAACGACCCAGCTTATATACCATTTGACTGCCACACTTGTCACAGATGACGTCGGATACTTCATCCTTGATTTCAATTTCTTTCATTTCTTCTTCAGCCACTTCCAGACGCTTTTCGAATGACTCATAAAAGTCACTCAACACCTTGACCCAATCACCTTCGCCCTCTTCGACGTGGTCAAGATCACCTTCCATATTCGCAGTAAATTCTACATTCAGAATCTCTGGAAAAAATTCTTCCATCTGCTCAATGACCAACTCTCCCAGCTCGGTTGGGAAGAACTTCTTTTCCTCAATAGCGACGTAACCGCGCTTCTGAATGGTTTCCAGGGTCGGTGCATACGTACTCGGGCGTCCTATACCCAATTCCTCCAGTGTCTTCACCAGTCGTGCTTCCGTATAACGAGGAGGCGGTTGTGTAAAATGCTGCTTCGGTTCAACCGATTCCTTTTTCAGCTTATCGCCCGGCTGAAGTGGCGGCAACAGCTTATCTTCTTCGGTTTTACCGTCGTCATTCCCCTCCACATACACTTTCATGAAGCCTGGAAAGCGAACCTTCGAACCGGCTGCCCGGAATATCGTCTCGCCTGCTTCAATATCAACGGACAAAGTATCCATAATAGCGGAAGCCATCTGACTCGCCATAAAACGTTCCCATATCAGTTTGTACAATCGGAACTGGTCTCTACTCATAAAAGGCTTAACGGTTTCCGGATCACGCAAGGCGGAGGTTGGACGAATCGCTTCATGCGCATCCTGAGCATTAGCCGATTTTTTTGAATACTGACGAGGACTTTCAGGCACAAAATCTTCGCCATATTTTTGAATAATGACCTCTTTCGCTTCCTCTTGAGCCGAAGTAGCGATCCGTGTGGAATCCGTACGCATATACGTAATCAGACCCACAGTCCCTTCTTTACCTAAATCCACACCTTCATACAGCTGCTGCGCTACAGACATGGTTTTAGATGCCCGGAAGTTGAGCTTTCGAGCCGCCTCTTGCTGCAAGGAACTTGTTGTGAATGGAGGAGACGGATTGCGTAAACGCTCCTTCTCTTTCACATCGCGCACCTTGTAAGACGATTTTCCGATAGCTTCTAACACTTCTTGTACATCCGCTTCGCTAGAGAGCTCTTTCTTTTCGCCGCGTAGCTTATGGAATTTCGCTTCAAAAGTGCTGTCCTTAATAGCTAGTTTAGCTGTTATCGTCCAGTATTCTTCCGGTACAAACTCATTGATCTCGTTTTCCCGGTCCAAAATAATTTTCACTGCAACCGACTGTACACGCCCAGCTGACAGACCCTTTTTTACCTTTTTCCAGAGCAATGGACTAATTTTGTAGCCGACAAGTCGATCCAATATCCGTCGTGCCTGCTGCGCATTGACCAAATCCATATTGATCTTGCGTGGGGTTTTAAAAGCATCTTTGACGGCCTGCTTCGTAATTTCATTAAACACCACACGACAATCCGCCGTATCGTCCAGTTCCAGCGCATGCGCCAGATGCCAAGCAATAGCCTCACCTTCGCGATCCGGGTCAGCCGCCAGATATACTTTTTTTACTTTTTTTTCGGGCATCCTTTAACTCTTTTAGAATGGAGCCTTTACCTCGAATGGTAATATATTTGGGATTAAAATCATTTTCGACCTCTACGCCGATCTGGCTCTTAGGTAAATCCCTGATATGACCCATGGAAGCCTTGACGATATATTTGCTGCCTAAGTATTTGCCGATCGTCTTCGCCTTGGAAGGCGATTCCACGATGACGAGTGAATCCGCCATAGGCTCTTCCTCCTCTCAATTACACACATGAATATGATAGACTTCCTGAAATGTGGTGAGTATAGTTCGTTAGTACGAGCTATAAATTCAACACATTTCAGGAAGTGGGGAAGGAGTAGGTACCCGCGATGCGGATAAACGCCATGTTTCCCTCCACCTATGTTTAAAATTGAATTTTGCGCATTTACTAACTAAGGATTTGACAAAAACAACTACTAAATAAGCTTGTATTTTGTGCCCGCTAGCTGAGCGATCCTTTTTTTTATGATTAACGATAACAGAACTGCGTGTAAAAGTCCAAAATCCCATGCCGTAGCATCAAGCAGTTCATCCAGTGTCATGGTTCCTTGTTCCAGCAGCACCACCACACGATTTTCCTCAGAAGTCTCACTTTCTGATGCTTTGGAGATCTTCTTAAGATTAAGACTCTGTTCTCTATTGTATGAAGAAACCTGCATTGTACGCAAATCTGCTTCATACTCCTCAATAATATCCGAAGCCTCAGTGACCGTTTTGGCTCCTTGCTTAATCAAGTTCAGCGTGCCTCTACTCTTCGGTGACGTAATGGGCCCAGGAACAGCAAACACATCTCGATTTGCCTCCAGCGCAGCATCCGCTGTAATCAAGGAACCGCTCCTAGCGTCTGCTTCGACAACGAGTGTCCCCTTCGTTAAACCGGCAATAATGCGATTACGTTGTGGAAACATCCCGGGATGCGACCTCGTACCTGGAGGATACTCCGATACGATCAGACCTTTACTAACCATCTCTGCAAACAAAGAGGCATTTTGGGGAGGATAAATTTGATCAATCGCTGTTCCAAGCACACCAATCGTGTTGCCTCCCCGGCGTAGGGCTGTTTCATGGCAAATACTATCAATTCCTCTCGCTAATCCACTCACCACTGTAATCCCTGCATTACATAATTCCTCTGTTAGTATCTCCGCTGCTCTTCGACCATACGCAGTAGGAACGCGAGTTCCTACCATGGCTACAGAGCATGTGTGCAAAAGTGATTTATCCCCTTTTGTATACATTACCCAAGGTGGGTCAACTGTTTCCTTCATTAATAGGGGGTAATCTTCGTCCACATAAGTTACCATACCAATATCACTCGATTGAATTCGCTGATATCGTTCATGTACCCATTCTTCATCGTAACACTGTGCCGCAATGCGTGCCTGGTTGGGACTTAAGCCTATCTCAATCCACTTTTGTTCGCTAAAATGCAGTAGCTCATGCAATCGATAATCACTCGACCAAATACGCTGAATTGTTCTTCTTCCGATTCCTTCTAACTCATGTAGACCTAATAAAAGCCATCTTTCTTCCAAACTGTGGTTCCCCCATTCATGGAAGAGTGAACCCTTCCTTATTTTGTGGCACAATGAATCATTTTGCAAGCGTTTCCCTGACAAGCCTGTCTTAACGCAAAAAAAGCAACCTTTTCATCCCCTGTTTCAGAAGATAAAAAGGTTGCTTACCTTTCTTTCATTATACACTAGCCAGCAGCAAATTTCGATGCTGATTTACAGCCTGTATATTAATGAAGAAACACGATTTAATGTGTCGTACACAGATTCAAAATACCACGCGCTTCCAACACACTTACCAGTGTCGAGCCCATTTCGGAAGGAGTCGGCGCCACCTTGATCCCGCAGGCTTCAAGCGTAGCAATCTTCTCTTTTGCCGTTCCCTTTCCGCCAGAAATAATGGCACCTGCATGCCCCATCCGTTTGCCTGGAGGCGCAGTCACCCCACCGATAAAGCCAACCACCGGCTTCGTCATATTGTCCCTGATCCACTCGGCAGCCTCTTCCTCGGCTGTACCACCGATTTCTCCGATCATAATGACAGCATGAGTGTTGGGGTCCTCATTAAAGCGATGTAAAATATCAATAAATTCTGAACCTTTAACTGGGTCACCACCAATACCAACCGCGGAAGATTGACCTATACCTCTAGTGGTTAACTGATGCACTGCCTCATAGGTCAAAGTACCACTACGTGACACAACGCCTACATGACCTGGCAGATGAATGTAACCTGGCATGATACCAATCTTACACTCTCCTGGCGTAATAACACCCGGACAGTTAGGGCCAATCAGAACGGTCTTTTTGCCTTCCATAAAACGTTTGACCTTGATCATATCAAGCACCGGAATCCCCTCTGTGATACAAATCACGAGGTCCAGTTCCGCATCCACAGCCTCCAAAATGGAATCCGCTGCGAAAGCCGGCGGCACGTAAATGACGCTAGCAGTTGCGCCTGTAGCTTCCTTGGCTTCGCTTACTGTATTAAACACTGGCAGTTTGACCTGTTGCCCGTTTTCCAGTGTAATTTCTACCTCGGTGCCTCCCTTACCTGGAGAGGTGCCACCTACCATTTGTGTACCGTAATCAAGTGCACCTTTGGCATGGAACAACGCCGTTTTTCCCGTAATCCCCTGTGTAATCACCTTTGTATGCTTATCGACCAAAATACTCACGATCTTCACATCCCCTATCGTTTATTCGGCATATCGGAATGCAAACAGGCTATTGAACAAGTTCAACGATTTTTTGGGCACCATCCGCCATGGAATCAGCTGCCACAATATTCAAACCGGATTCCGCTAAAATCTGTTTGCCGAGCTCAACATTCGTTCCTTCAAGACGGACAACAAGCGGTCGAGTCAGCCCCAACTGCTTGGCAGCCTCCACGACGCCATTCGCAATGATGTCACACTGCATAATCCCGCCGAAAATGTTGACGAAAATACCTTCTACCTTCGGATCGGACAAAATGATTTTGAACGCTTCGGTTACCTTTTCCGTTGTTGCACCGCCTCCAACGTCCAGGAAATTGGCCGGATCGCCACCGTAATATTTGATAATATCCATCGTGGCCATCGCCAAACCTGCACCATTGACCATACAGCCAATATTGCCGTCCAGAGCGATATAGCTTAGATCATATTTAGATGCCTCAATTTCCTTCTCGTCCTCTTCATCCAAATCACGCAATTCCAGAATATCCTTATGACGGAACAACGCATTGGAATCAAAATTCAATTTGGCATCTAGTGCCATTACATTCCCATCACCCGTAACGACTAGGGGATTAATTTCTGCAATCGAACAGTCCTTGTCCACAAATGCTTCGTAAAGCGCCAGCATAAACTTAACCGCTTTATTTACCAGCTCATTGGGAATATTAATCTCATACGCCAGTTTACGAGCTTGATACACCTGAAGCCCAATTGCTGGATCAACAACTGCTTTAAAAATCTTCTCCGGAGTAGCCGCAGCCACCTCTTCGATTTCCGTACCGCCTTCTTCGGAGGCCATCAATACGATGCGTCCAGTAGCGCGATCCACGACAACGCCTACGTAATATTCTTTGCGAATATCACAGCCTTCCTCAATCAAAAGGCGTTTGACTTCTTTACCTTCAGGTCCGGTCTGATGTGTCACAAGCACCTTACCCAAAATTTCAGAAGCGAAAGTACGCACCTCATCCAAACCTTTGGCAACTTTTACGCCACCCGCTTTACCGCGTCCACCAGCATGAATTTGTGCTTTTACGACCGTAACAGCGCTTCCAAGCGTTTCTGCCGCAGCAACGGCTTCTTCCACCGTGTAGGCAACCTTGCCGTTCGGTACAGCCACTCCGTACTGCTTTAATACTTCTTTACCCTGATATTCATGGATATTCATTCTGGAATCCTCCTATCAACATGACTGCAACAAGGGCGGTTCACAAGGAAATCTATACTAAACCTACATCATTGTAACATGTTTTTAAAACGCTTTCCTTATAATTTAACCTCATGAATTACAGTATTTTGATATCATTATCATTCCCAAAATCGAATGTTTGGATATTATTGGATTTTATTTTTTAATACAAATTCACACAAAAAAAGCACCTCCGCAAAATGGGATTACCTAATCCGCAATGAGAGGTACTTTATTTCATTAGAATTTAAGGGCATTTTTCTTTCAGTTAACAACAACTCATGTCGTAAGAATTCGCAAGAGCAACTGAAAGTATCTATTATGATTTTTCAATCTGTACATTCGCTTGATGAACACGATCAAGCAGATCATTAAACTGAAGCAAAAGCGACCCAAATTGATCATGAGTCATACTTGTTTTTTCTTGTATACATCCTGGTACAGACAGGGCTTTATCCCGCAACGCTCTTCCCTCTGTCGTCAAAGAAATCAGCACCTTACGCTCATCTTGAGTGGAACGCTTTCGATCGATCAACCCGGCATTCTGTAACCTCTTTAATAGTGGAGTTAGTGTGCCAGAATCCAAATATAACGCCTCACCCAATTCCTTCACTGTACACTCTTCACGCTCCCAAAGCACGATGAGCACCAAATATTGCGAGTACGTTACACCAAGCTTTTCCAGATAAGGCTGGTACAGCTTTGTAATCTCTCTGGAGCATGCATATATGGCAAAGCATAACTGATTATCAAGTTTCAACGCTGCATCTTTATTAAAATTGTTTTCCATGCTGTCTAGTCACCTGCTTTCGTCATTATTTTAGCACATTATATAACAAAATACATTCTAATTGCCTAAAATACTTTACAAACAAAAATTATTTTGATAAATTAAATTGTGTAAAATATAAATTGAGCGAGAGGCAGTGATTGGATTATGATGACCATTCAACAAAAAATGTATGAAACAACAGTAAAAGCAGTTGGTGGGCGTAACGGTTATATCGAGTCTTCTTCCCCTGAACTTCGTTTAGATATTGATACTCCAAAAGAAATGGGTGGCGCTGGTGGTGCAGGTACAAATCCAGAGCAGCTGTTCGCAGCAGGCTATTCTGCTTGCTTTGACAGTGCTTTAAATATGGTGGCTCGCATGCAGCGTGTAAAACATGAAGGTACCGAAGTCACAGCTACGGTCCATTTTGGCAAAGTCGAAGACGGTGGCTTCGGAATCGGAGTAAACCTCGACGTTCTGGTCAAAGGCCTAGATCATGAAACTGCGGTAAAACTGGTGGAAGGCGCACATGAACAATGCCCATACTCCCGCGCTACCCGCGGTAATATTGAAGTGAAACTGAACGTTTTGTAACTTAGAGTTAGAATGAAATTCACAACAAGCCCCTCAACCATATTGGTCAAGGGGCTTGTTGTTTTTCCATCAAGTAACATGGGAGATGATGCATAATCGTATATACGAAATTGATATACTCATAGTATAATCACTATTGTCATAATCTTTTTTTCTTCTCCAGGTCTTTTTGCCTGGAGCTTTTTTTGTCCTTTTTTCCGTTTTCTCTCGTACACATATCCTTTGGAAAACTTTTCCGTAAAAATGATCGTACTGTATCTGCTAATTTTATCGCCTTTTTACATTTCGGATAAATTGGCGCTTGCTTTATCCATATGGCGGTATTGAATAGCTTCAGCCACATGTGAAGTCGTAATTTTCTCTGACTCATGTAAGTCTGCAATGGTGCGGGACAGCTTGAGAATTCGATCATACGCACGCATGCTTAAACCAAGTGCATCCATCGTCTGATTAAGCAGCTCCGCTGCATTTTGATCTAATACTGCATATTTACGCAGCATCTGACCGGACAGCTCACTATTCCATGAAAAAGGAAGCTTACTGTATCTGCGGATTTGTATTGCTCGAGCAACCAACACCTGCTTTCTCATGTCAGCAGACGACAGGGATTCTTTTTCCTCCCGCCAGTCCTTTGGTTGTGATACCTCAAGCTGAAGATCAATTCGATCCAGCAATGGACCGGAAATACGTGAACGGTATCGAGCTACTGCTGTAGGTGAACAGGTACAGCGCTGATGTTCCGTGTTATTGCCAAAAAAGCCACAGTGACACGGATTCAAAGAAGCTGCAAGTAAAAAATGCGCCGGATACTTAAATACAGCACGTGAACGACTGATTGTCACATGGTGGTCTTCCAGGGGCTGCCGCAGCACTTCTAGCACATGGCGGCTAAACTCTGGCAACTCATCTAGAAATAAAATCCCTCGGTGTGCAAGACTGATTTCTCCTGGTTTGGGTATGCCTCCTCCGCCCACCAATCCAGCAGCAGAGATTGTATGATGAGGCGCACGGAAGGGACGAACATGCATGAGATGAGGCGAGGACTCCTTCCATTTTCCTGCTGCGCTGTATACCTTGGTCACTTCTAGCGACTCCTTTTCAGTCAAAGGCGGTAGGATAGAGGGCAACCTGCGGATGAGCATCGTTTTTCCAGCACCCGGTGGTCCCATAAGAAGAATATTGTGCATTCCTGCTGCAGCGATAACTAATGCACGTTTGGCGTGTAGCTGACCCAGCACATCGCTGTAATCCTCCATATTACTGGCTAGTTCTTCTTTCTCGCACAACGGTATATGCTCTGCTTGAGGTAAATGGCCATAGGAATGGATTATAACTTGCTTACTGGCAGTACAATTTTGATCGGTCACTTGGCCGTCAGGGATGCCTTGTGCATGATCATTAACTGGGATAAGATCCGCCAGATGGTGTATAGCGTAAATACGTATATCCGTAATTAGACGTGCCTCGCTTGCGTTTTCCTGAGGAAGCAGCACGGAATCGAATCCCTCTCGCTTGGCCAGATCAACCATGGACAACACCCCATTTACAGAACGAATGCTGCCATCCAGCGCCAGTTCGCCAATAAACAGCGTTCGTTCCCCCACTGGCAAAACAATCTGTTCACTGGTTGTCAGCAAGCCTAAAGCGATGGCAAGATCAAAAGATGAGCCTTCCTTACGCAAATCAGCAGGAGCTAAGTTAATCGTGATACGCTGGGATGGATATTTGAATCCGCAGTTTTTGATTGCTGCTCTCACACGCTCTACTGCCTCTCGAATGGCTGAATCCGGCAATCCGATTATCGCGGTTTGAGGCAAGCCATTGGACAAATCAATCTCAACTTCGATCAGAACGCCATCTATCCCATATAGACACGCTCCATGTAATTTTCCATACATATCAAAAAAGCACCTCTCCTCATATTGAAATGTCCCTCTCGGGAATCATTGCCTATATGAAAAAAGGTGCTTCCAAATTTTCATTCATTGCAAATATAATGTTTTAAATTTAGCTTTCAATCCTAATTTCAAACCCTCAACTAAGCTTATCTGACGACAGATTATTTGTCAATCAAGGTTAGCTTATCGGCTGCTGGAGTACGTGATCTTGATTCCGGGTTTCGTCCAAATCAAGTTTGGACAGCACTTCAACCAGCGCAGCATCCTCCTGAACAGGAACCATGTTCTTTGGCTTTTTCTAAAATGCTATCCGCAATGCGACCGCTCCCCTTGGCAACGACAATCGGCGCTTCGCTCTCACCGGGCGTATATTTAAGGGCGACCTGCGGATGAGCATCGTTTTTCTAGCACCCGGCCGTCCCATAAGAAGGATATTATGATACATTTTCACGCATTGAAAAACCAAGTAATATCAAGGGTTTGGCGATACTAGGCGGTTTTCCTTTCGGTGGGAGATCGCTTTTTTCTTTTAGGCTCTATTAAACACATTTGTGATTTTCTTATAATTTCATAAATACTATTAATTTAAAATTTATCAGGAATGATGTATTGTCGAGTTTACTTTCCACGATGACGTAACTCTAAAAAGAAGACAAGTAAGCCGTCTCCCTTTGGGTCGGCGCGAAGAGGAGAAGCCGAAGGCTTGACGAGCGTTTCCTATTGCCGTACGCGGGAGTGCGATTTCCATTCTTTATTGATTTTCTTTACCCTAACTAAAGGATGGATCATCATGGATAACTGCGTTCTCCGATAGATAAGTCTGATGAGAAATTGAAGGAACAAAAAAAACTGAGAGGTCAGGACTTTTTGCTCTGTGCGCTGCCGCGAATTCGACATTTTATTTCCGCGTAGTGGCGGGAGTTTTCAGTTTTCACCCGTGAGAAGTGCGTTCAGCAGGTCTGAACGATTAGAAAACCACGACTGAAAGTCGTATATTGAGGGGACTACCCCAGCCAGTATTCCCACGTACAATTACTATACCGTCGTCATGCGGAACGACGTTATGGATCGTCATGGTAGCAGCTCCTTGAAACGGCTTAACTTGACCGCCAAAAATACCAATTTCCGTGATCGAGACAAGTACCCTACTTGAGGAATTAACAAACCCAGCCAGGTTCAAGCGACTTTGGAACAAATTCGGACCTACATTGTTGAGACTAAAAATGAATGCGGTACCTGCTTTAGTTCTTAGGCGACGCGTAGGTTTCAGAATTTTTCTAGAAGAATTTACTTTTCCCATTCGAATCAACTTCCCTTCTTTTGTAATAATATAGAATATGCTAGTTTTTATAGAATCGAAACAGACAAACAGATTGAAAAAAATGACCATCTTTATCAGTAGGCAATAAAAAAAAGCCCCGCGATGTCAGGGCTATGCTCGTAAACTTGATTGAAGTGAGCGAACGAAAAACGACGGAGAGCTGCTCAAGCGGATTGCCACGCTACAAATGAAGATCAAGGAACTCCATCACTTGGCCGTCTGGGGTGCCTTGTGCATGATCATTAACCGGAATAAGATGCACTAGATGGCGTATGACGTATAGCGTAAATACGTATATCCGTAATTAGACGTGCCTCGCTTGCGTTTTCTTGAGGAAGCAGCACGGAATCGAATCCCTCTCGCTTGGCCAGATCAACCATGGACAACACCCCATTTACAGAACGAATGCTGCCATCCAGCGCCAGTTCGCCAATAAACAGCGTTCGTTTCCCCACTGGCAAAACAATCTGTTCACTGGTTGTCAGCAAGCTTAAAACGGTGGCAAGATCAAAAGATGAGCCTTCCTTACGCAAATCAGCAGGAGCTAAGTTAATCGTGATACGCTGGGATGGATATTTGAATCCGCAGTTTTGATTGCTGCTCTCACACGCTCTACTGCCTCTCGAATCGCTGAATCCGGCAATCCGATTATCGCGGTTTGAGGCAAGCCATTGGACAAATCAGTCTCAACTTCGATCAGAACGCCATCTATCCCATATAGACACGCTCCATGTAATTTTTTATACATATCAAAAAGCACCTCTTCTCATATTGAAATGTTCCTCTGGGGAATCATTGCCTATATGAAAAAAGGTGCTTCCAAATTTTCATTCATTGCAAAAAAATATAATGTTCTAAATTTAGCTCTCAACCCTAATTTCAAATCCTCAACTAAGCTTATCTGACGACAGATTATTTGTCAATCAAGGTTAACTTATCGGCTACTGGAGTACGCGATCTTGATTCCGGGATAACATCAGGATAGCCTGCATATATCATTCCAATTACCTTCTCACCTGGTTGAATTCCCAAGCATTTACGGAATTTAGGCGAATACAAAAATGGTTTTGTTACCCAAAACGTTCCGATTCCTTTGCTCCATGCAGCAAGCATAAAGTTCTGTACAAGCGCGCTGACCGCTGCAAAATCTTCATCCCAAACTGCTTGACGCGGGTCTTCTTCCATCACTACTAAAAGCTGAATCGGGTTGTGTAAAATCCCACTTTCAAACTTGTTATCCTTACCGATATCGGCGGCAATTGCCTCTGCAAGCTTTCTCCGTCCCTCACCAGCAAACAACAGAAAGCGCCACGGTTCACGCATTTTATGATTAGGAGCCCATACCGCGACGTCCAGTAGTTCTTTAATCGTATCTACCGGGATAGAGTCAGATTTGAATCGTTTAATCGTCCGGCGTTCCTGAATTACATCTATGACATGTTCACTAAAGGTATGCTTTGTCACGTAAATCCTCCTTCACAGGTACAACGACTAGATATTCATTATAGAATGAAAATGATAACTATTCTCAATAAAATATACCTGCAGCTTTCCTTTCTGTCAACCTGTACATATGAATTCAGTCCTGCGCTCCAACCTTCGTAAGTTCTTACTCTTTTAAAATGCATCTATAAAATGGTCCGTAACCACAGCCGTTTCATCAGATAATCGTACAGAAATCATATCAAAACGAATTGGAGCATCTCCAATTCCGTTCATATGCAAGTATACTGCGGCTGTTTGACGAACCTGGGTGATTTTACGCGGAGTAACTGATTCTGCTGGTGTTCCATATTTGGAGCTACTTCGGCTACGTACTTCAATAAACACGAGTATATGCTCCTGCCTGGCAATCAGATCTATTTCCCCGCTGCGGCATCGCCAATTGCGGTCTAGGATACGATAACCCAGGGTTTCTAAAAACAAAGCTGCAGCCTCTTCTCCCATTGCTCCTTTGGCTTTCCGTTGATCCTTACCTCTCGTCTTCATGTCATACCCCATCACCAGTCATCTCTTGGAGCAAGCCGATCCATTTGATAAATATAGGTTAGCACCTCTGCTACCAACTGATAGAGTTCAGCTGGGATTTGCTCGTCCAAATCAAGTTTGGACAGTACTTCAACCAGCGCAGCATCCTCCTGAACAGGCACACCATGCTCTTTGGCTTTTTCTAAAATACTGTCCGCAATGCGGCCGCTTCCCTTGGCAACAACAATCGGCGCTTCGCTCTCACCGGGCGTATATTTTAGGGCGACCGCCTTCTTCATGGAAGGAGAGGGAGGGTCCAAGGGCTCTTTCATATTTTAAGATCGACTCCTTTATATGGCTGAGGTACATAGCTTTGTACCTCTGAAGAGACGGAACTGCTCTGTTCAGTCCTTATGGGCATTGGCTCGATTCGCAGTGTTAGAAGTTGGTAGCCTAGCGACTCCAGCGCGGTGCGAATGGACTCACGTCCACTGGTTAACAGCGAAGCCGCCCATTCCTGATCATTATGAAGCTTGAGGCTTACTATCCGATCTACAACCTGTACATCCACTAACGTCGGACCAAGCCCTTTCATGTCCAAATCAAACCAAAGTCGACAGTTGGAGGCATCCAGTTCTCCGCGTTTGCCGCGGCGGGACTGAATCTGGATTGTAGCTGTTTCACGACCGTCCGGCCCAATAAACGGTATAAACATATGCACTTGTGCAAAAGGTGCCGTTCGGTCTGTATTGAGCAGCAGCTGCTGGCCTGTCAGGTGCTGTACAACCTGCTGTGCCGCCTCTTTCAAAGCAGGCGGCAGGTCGTCACTGCTCATTAGCTGGAGTAGTGCCCCTTTTACGGTGTCTGCGGCCGCTGACACGGAGTCGTCTGCCGTAGCCGCTAATCCCGGCAGCGTCTGCGGCACTCCCTCGGGCGGCTCTGTACGTGCCGCCGTCCCTTGCGCGAGCTGTGCAGTCGAGCGGTGTACCTGCTGCTCGTGCTCAGCACCGAGTAGCTTCAGCACGCGGCCTACCCACGGATCCTCCATAGGCTGATCTTCGTGCTCGTCGCCGTAGGCTGTGAAGCGGCAGCATCTGCCGTACGCGAAGCGCCAGCCGCTGGCTGCGCTACCTCTCCCTTGGACTGATCTGGCGCAGCCGTGCTCAGTTCGGGTGGCACTGCTGCACGCAGCTCTTGCAGAAGGAGACGCAGCCGCTGGATCGGAGCCTCTAGCGTAGCAGCGTTGCCCTCCGCGGAGGGCGGCGCAGAGCCAGCTGCTGACTGTGCAGAAGGACGGTCTGCCATGACTACATTTAAGGCAGACTTCGCCTCCGCAGGCTCTGCCGTGGCCGGAGCTGGAGCACCATCGGCATCCTTAAGCTGCGTACCTGCCGCAGTAGCTTGCTGTGGTTGCTCCGCTTTAGTGCGGGAGCCGTTTAATGCGTCAGCAGCGTCCGATTCAGGCGCATTTGCACCAGCGTCCAATACCACTGTCGCTCCTCGTCCGTTAACTGCTTCCGGCTCTTCTGAAGCAGTCCCGTTGGCTGCAAATGCAGTAGATCCCGCCGGAGTATCCGAATCGGTAGCCAAAACACTCGCTTCGCTCACTGTAGCAGCGAGATTGGCTGCCTGAGTCCCTTTTAACAATTCCTTGCCACCTGTGGCTTGTTGTCCCGTTTCTGCCTGTTTTGCAGCGGCAGTGCCAGAGGGCTCCTTGGACAATGTAAGAGTTTGGCCTTCCTGTCCATCTGCAATCATCACAGAAGAAGTGCCTGTTGGACTAGCTGATGTTCGGTCAGCGCTTTTTATTGTTGCTTCCCCAACTGAACGGTCAGTGGGCGTTCCCTGCCCTTGCTGCTTTAACACCGCTTCAAGTTCTTGCTCCAACGATGACAACAGATCATTTAAAGGAGGCCCAAACATCGTTTGGCGCAATCCATTTATGCTTTCGGCTGTTAATGGGAGTCCCCGCTGAAAGGCAACTGCCGCTGCCTGTACAAATGTGCCCAATTGCACATTTCCGCTTTGCTTCGACAAGGCTTCTTGTAAAGAAGCCGCATTTTCAGATGTCAACGGCACACCATTCTTTTGCATTGCCTGTATAAGCTCTCTGTTCTGAGCTGTATCCGGCAGTCCCACCGATTCCAATACATCTGTCAGCGCTACGGTTTGCTGTGGCATATTGGCAGCATCATTCAGAGGCTTAAGCACAGTCATTCCACTGGAAGAAGCCGGCTGTACCTGAAACGTTGCAGTCTGTCCAGGTTGAAGAGGGGTCTCCAGCTTTGCCCTAACCTGAGAACCCTGTATTTGCAACACTGCCTCGTCGCCGTCCTCAGACACCTTTAATACGACTCCTCTTACGACCTGGCCTGGCTGCATATCAAGTTTTTTCGCCTCTCCCGCCTTCACATCTCCAAGTAATCCACGGAATACAGATCCGATGTTCATATCGCCCCTCCCCTCGCTCTTCCCCTATCAAAGGGGCCTGTAATATTAGATATATTTTATATCGGTATTGTCCTGATTCATAATAAGTACCTACAGATCAAACAACGTCGGTTGCTCGGTTAACAAATTGCCCAGAAAGCTGCGTCTATGCATTTCTGTAGGCCCTAGCGCCAAAATTTGTTCTCTATGCAACTTGGTAGCATAACCTTTATGTATACCAATCCCATATTCCGGATATTTCGCATCCCATTCACCTTTGCATAGCCGATCACGGGTCACCTTGGCAATGATAGAAGCTGCTGCAATAGACTGACTGTTCGCATCCCCCTTAATGATGGATAGCTGGGGAATAGGCACATCTACCTTTTCTGCATCCACAAGTAAATAATCGGGAGACACATGCAAAGCCTCAATAGCCTTTTTCATAGCTAAACGAGCCGCTTGTTTAATATTGATATCATCAATCATCCGCGCGTCTACATGACCAATTCCTACAGCGATTGCCTTCTCCATAATCAGTTCGTAGTAGGCTTCTCTTTTCTTGTCCGTCAATTTTTTGGAATCGTCTACACCCTCCAATAACTCACCTACTGGCAGAATGACTGCTGCCGCCACAACATCTCCAAACAGACATCCACGCCCCACCTCGTCAATACCTGCAATCCGCTCCCAAGATTGCTCCCAGCATTTTTTTTCATAGTGTAGCATGTCCTTTACTGCATTCTCTTTAGCTTCCACAATCAATACCTGCCCATCTTTACGTAGTTTATGCTTCACTCATGCCGTAGCTCTAGCGATTGAATTCAGCTTACCACAGACCTCTACCGTTCAAAACCCTTTTCTATCTACCTTTACATACCAAAAAACCTTCCTCCTCTCCGGAGAGATGAGGAAGGTTCTTCCTTGCCACAAAATGCAATCTTCTGTATCAGGTGTACTAGGATTATCAGTATGGTGCTTCTAAACTGAATCGTCCCAGCTTGCCTGCACGCAGCTCACGCAAAATAATTTTTGACGCCTTTTCGAGATCTACACGCCCGCCACTCACAATACAGCCACGTTTACGTCCGATAGCCTCCATAACGCTCACAACATCATCTGGATTTTCTGTATCCTCAGGACGTTCGGTAAGCTCAAAACGCTCTGCCATGGTATCCCAATAATATTGGACAAAATATTTTGTCGCGAAAAAGGCAATGTCCTCTACATTTAGAATTTCTTCCTTGATCGCGCCTGTAACTGCCAGACGATAGCCGACGTTCTGATCCTCAAATTTAGGCCACAAAATACCTGGTGTATCCAACAACTCAATTTCACCGGTCTTGATCCACTGTTGCGCCTTCGTTACTCCTGGACGATCGCCTGTAGCTGCAATATTACGTCCTGCCATTCGGTTGATCAATGTCGATTTGCCGACATTTGGAATTCCGACAATCAAAGCACGTATAGGACGCGGATTCATTCCCTTCGAAATCTGCCGGTCTATTTTTTCCTTAAGTAACAGCTTGGCCTGAACCGGAATTTCTTTGAGCCCCGTCCCTGTCGAGGCATCCACCGGAAAGGCTACATGCCCCTGCTCCTTAAAGTAGGCAATCCATTGCTGTGATACTACAGGGTCCGCCAAATCTGCCTTGTTCAAAATAATCATTCGCGGCTTGCCTTGCAAAATATCATCAATCATCGGATTTCGGCTGGAAAGCGGCAACCGAGCATCAATCAGCTCAATAACCAAATCAATCAGCTTTAATTTTGCTTCAATTTGGCGGCGCGCTCTGGTCATGTGACCAGGAAACCATTGAATCGTCACCGTCATCACCCCATTGAGCGTAACCCCTACATTTACCCTTAGGCTCCTAGTTAGGGTTACGGCAGCTATGCTGCTTATTAGTTATTTCTAGTGGTTAATCCACTGCATATCTTTCACCGGCCAAAAAATGACATCAGCCCGGCCAACGACTTCCTTCAAATCAATGTATCCAATCATCCGGCTATCTGTACTATTGGAACGGTTATCGCCCATAACAAAAATATGCCCTTCTGGCACTTTTCCATCCTTAAATTTCTCATTTGGAAAATTGGTAAACTTGTTGTAAAGCTCGCCATTTTGATGTGCTTCTTCCAAAGAAGTCTTGAGATAAGGTTCTTGAATCGGCTTACCATTTACTGTAATCGTGTCACCTTCTACTTTGACCGTATCACCCGCAACGGCGATGACGCGCTTGATGAAGTCTCTCTTTTCTTCCGGGACATGGAACACAATTACTTCACCCGGTTTAGGAGCACGAAAATCATACAAAATCTCATTTACAATGACGCGTTCTCCGGTATGAAAGTTAGGCTGCATCGACGGGCCATCCACAATAAAAGGCTTAAAGAGAAGCCAGCGGATTAAAAAGACAAGCACTAACGCAATAATGATGGCCTTGAGCCACTCAAAAATCTCATTTTTTGGTTTACGCTTGGGCGTACCATCCTGATCAGTTGGCTGCTGTACAGCTCCTTGTCCTACTTCTTGTTCCATAGCTCACTGTCCTCTCTTTACGGTCAATAATCCACAGTTCCCTATGTACGTAGAAAAAACGAAAGGAGCTTGTAACCAAGCCCCTTTCGTTATTCGTTGTATTAACGACGAATTTCTTTAATTCTCGCTGCTTTACCGCGCAGTTCACGAAGATAATAAAGCTTCGCACGACGCACTTTACCACGGCGAGCCACTTCGATTTTATCGATTTTTGGGGAATGAAGCGGGAAAGTTCTTTCCACACCTACACCGTAAGAAATTTTACGAACTGTAAAAGTCTCACTGATTCCACCACCACGGCGTTTAATTACTACACCTTCAAACAACTGGATACGCTCACGAGTTCCCTCGATAACTTTCACGTGCACTTTCAAAGTGTCACCAGGACGAAAGTTAGGCAGATCTTTACGCAGTTGTTCTTCAGTAATCGCTTGGACGATATTCATCTATGACTCCCTCCTTCCGTACAGGTGTTCATGTTTCTTCTGGAAACTCTTCCGTTTCCTTCATCATCCACAGAGGACCACCGTATTACACACAACAGATGTATTGTATCATGGAGGTTACCGCATTGCAACAACAAAAAGGGATTTGACCAAACATTATTTAATTGACTTCATTATAAAACAGGTCCCTGCCTGCTTTCAAATCCACTCATGTTAATAGTGCTTTATCGCTTGTCCCCCGAACGGTCCGATTGGTGCTGCTCCTCAATCCACGCGCGCTCCTTGCTTGTCAGTTCAGCCTGTTCCAGTAAGTCCGGTCGACGTTCCATCGTCCGACGTAACGCCTCTTGTCGTCTCCAAGAGTCAATATTGACATGATGCCCTGATAAGAGTACACCCGGCACTTTCCAGCCCCGAAACTCAGCAGGCCGAGTATAATGTGGGTATTCCAACAGTCCTGTACTAAACGAATCTGTTACCGCACTCGTTTCATTACCCAACACTCCTGGTAACAACCGTGTCACACTATCAATGACGACCATGGCTGGTAGCTCGCCACCAGTCAATACATAATCTCCGATCGAAAGCTCATCCGTCACCAGATGCTCTCGAATACGCTCATCATAACCCTCATAATGTCCACATATAAAAATAAGATGGTCCTCTTTGGCCAGCTCTTCCGCTTTTTTTTGCGTAAAAGTCTCTCCCTGTGGACACATCAAAATAATACGCGGAGTTTTTATGTCTGCATTATGTTCGGCATCTTCATATCGAATACCTTCAACGGCAGTTTCAAATGCTGGTTGCTCTGATTTATCCAACAGCGCCTCCACGGCAGCAAAAATAGGGTCAGGCTTCAAAACCATGCCGCCCCCACCACCATAGGGTGTATCATCCACTTGCCCATGCTTGTTACCGGCATACTGGCGAAAATTAACCGCTTGCAGTGATACAATCCCCTTATCCCTTGCTTTTCCCAGAATGCTTGCATTAAAAACTCCATCAAACATCTCTGGAAACAGGGTCAATACATCCACCCGCATTACAGCAGACCTTCCATTAACCGTACTGTAACCCGTTTTTCACGCACATTTACATCCAAAATAACATCCTCTATATACGGCAATAGCAGTTCTTTACCTTTAGGCATTTGGACTACCCATACATCATTGGCTCCCGGTGTCAAAATTTCTTTTACCACACCGAGCTCAGCTCCGTCTTCCGTTACTACTTCCATACCAACTACTTCATGAAAATAGAACTCGTTTTCTTCCAATTCCCCTAGCCGCTCAGCAGAGACCTTTAACAAAGTACCTTTATATTTTTCAACATCATTGATGTTGTGATATTCCTTAAATTTCACGATAACCATATTTTTTTGAAAACGCGCTGTTTCTACAGTTACGGGAATCGGTGCTTTGTCATCTGCTGGAAAGATCATTAGCTCGCTGCCTTTGGCAAAACGATCCTCAAGAAAATCAGTTGTCGTTAATATTTTTAGCTCACCGCGAATTCCATGTGTATTCACAATTTTCCCGACATTAAACATTTGCTGCATCGTGTTCCTCCTGCATGTAATCGGTTCCGCTCCATATCATCTTCATCATGTACGAAAAAGGGTTAGGACATACATCCTAACCCACTTTCGTATATCTTTAAGATATGATGTCTACGGTAACCCGTTTATCCATCTTAACGGCTGCTGATGCAACCACAGTGCGAAGCGCCTTGGCGATACGTCCCTGCTTGCCAATGATCTTGCCCACATCCTCAGGATGTACACTAAGCTCATACACTACAAGTCGATCCTTCTCCAAGGTCTTCACGGTCACATCATCCGGATGATCGACTAAAGCCTTAGCAATGATTATCACTAATTCTTCCATGGTTGACCCTCCGTATCAGCACCTTATTTCTGTGTTTTAAGCTCATGAAACTTTTTCAACACGCCCGCTTTGCTAAGCAAGTTGCGAACAGTGTCGGATGCTTGTGCACCATCTTGCAACCATTTCAGCGCTTTATCTTCATCAATTTTTACAACCGCTGGTACTGTAATAGGGTTGTAGTAACCGATTTCTTCGATAAAACGACCGTCACGCGGGGAACGAGAATCAGATACCACGACGCGATAGAAAGGAGCTTTATGTGCACCCATACGTTTCAGACGAATACGAACTGCCACGAAAATTCACCTCCTTCAAAAAGTAGACTGTATATTGCTATCCCATAAATCCAAAGGCCTATCGACCTTTCAACGGAAAGGAAACTTCATACCTTTGCCCATACTCTTCAGCTGCTTCAGAGCCTTGTTTTTGCCACCCTTAGGTCCCATCATATCTGAGAATTGCTTCATCATACGGCGCATTTCGTCAAATTGCTTAATGAGACGATTTACCTCAGCCAGCGATGTTCCACTACCTACAGCAATCCGCTTGCGACGGCTATGATTAATCATGTCCGGGTTTTGCTTTTCCTGTGTAGTCATCGAATGAACGATAGCCTCAATCCGGCCCATCTGTTTGTCATCCACTTTGATGTCTTTCATTTGCTTCATGTTGCCCATACCAGGAATCATATCGAGAATCTGGTCGATCGGGCCAAGCTTCTTAACCTGATCCATTTGCTCCAGAAAATCCTCGAAAGTAAACTCGGCATTGCGCATTTTCCGTTCCATTTCCTTCGCCTTATCGGCGTCGATATTGGACTGCGCTTTTTCAATCAGGGACAGCATGTCACCCATGCCTAAAATCCGTGAAGCCATTCGCTCAGGGTGAAACGGCTCCATCGCATCCAGCTTTTCACCCAATGTAGCAAACTTGATTGGGCATCCCGTCACAGCTTTAACCGACAAGGCCGCGCCACCACGAGTGTCGCCATCCAGCTTTGTCAGTACAACTCCCGTTAACTCAAGGCTATTGTTAAAGTGCTCCGCAACGTTAACTGCGTCCTGTCCTGTCATGCTATCTACAACCAGCAGAACTTCATCCGGTTTGACATTAGTATGGATCTGGCGCAACTCTTCCATGAGTTCTTCATCAACATGAAGACGACCGGCAGTATCTATAATAACGTAGTCATTACCATTATCCTTAGCATGCTGCATACCCTGTTTTGCGATTTCCACCGGGCTTGTCTGGTCTCCCAATGTAAATACAGGTGCATTAATCTGCTCACCGAGAATCTGAAGCTGCTTGATCGCGGCAGGTCTATAAATATCACCAGCTACAAGCAATGGACGATGGTTTTGCTTTTGCAGCAACTTCGCCAGCTTACCTGACGTCGTCGTCTTACCTGCGCCCTGGAGACCCACCATCATGATGACTGTAGGCGGTTTGTTTGCTTTGGCAAGCTTGGCCTGACTTCCACCCATCAACTCGGTCAATTCCTTGTTTACGATGTCGATAATGACCATACCTGGCGTAAAGCTGTCCATCACTTCCTTACCAACGGATTTCTCCTTTACCTTGGCAATAAAGTCCTTTACAACCTTGAAGTTAACGTCCGCTTCAAGCAAAGCCAATCGCACTTCACGCATTGCCTGAGCCACATCATCCTCAGACACCTTTCCTTTGCCGCGCAATTTACTGAATACATTTTGCAAGCGAGTCGATAATCCTTCAAATGCCATACTTTCGCACCTCCTTGTCTACCAGGGTTGTTAGTTCTTCATTTATATATCCTACAATTCCTGCAGGCGATTTACAATTTGTTGGACATGTTGCAATGTCCCCTCATCAGGCTTACCAACTTTACTGAATGCATCATATAGCGTCACATTCAGCTCCTCTAAATCTTGGAGTCTACGTTCATGCTTACTTAGCAATCCAAGCTTTTCCTCATACATTTCTAATACCTGTTCAGCACGTTTAATATGTTCATAGACTGCCTGACGGCTAATTTGGAATTCCGATGCAATTTCCCCTAAAGAAAAATCATCATGGAAGTAATATTTTAAAAACATCTGTTGCTTCTCTGTAAGTAGAGGTTCATAGAAGTCAAACAGTCGGTTAATCCGGTTTGTCTTTTCCAGCCGATTCTCCTGACTCATCGTGTATACCTCCATCGTCAAGGAAAAACACTTTACAGTTCTTTTCAACGTTCCTTATCATACATAAAAGAAAAGAAGATGTCAAGCGTTATCCCTTGTCATATAAAAAAAAAGCCGATCCGCTACCCTTAAACGGGAAAACAGATCGACTTTTTTTGTCCCTCTCACTCACACTCTTACCGGAGTAAGATACAGCAGAATAGCCAGAAAATGAAGTATGCTGCCTGCTAAAACAAACAGATGCCAGATCGCATGGTGATATGGAAATGCTCGCCACACATAAAAAATCGTGCCCAGCGTATACATAAGACCACCTACGAACAGTAGCGTCATCCCTCCGGCGGGAACAATGGCCATCAGGGGATTCCAGGCAATGGTAATAAGCCAGCCCATTATAATGTAAAACACAGTAGACATAAACAGGAAGCGTTTGGTGAAGAACGCCTTGAACAGTACACCAAACAAAGCGATCCCCCAAATCACTCCAAACAGCGTCCATCCCAGAGTACCTCGCAATGCAACGAGCATAAAAGGGGTGTAGCTACCTGCAATGAACAGGTAAATACAAGAATGATCGAATATTTCGAACAAATCCTTCAATTTTCCTTCACGCAGGCTATGAAGCAACGTGGAATTGGTATACAGCAACAGCATTGTAAATCCGTAAATTGTAAAGCTTACGACATGCCAAGCAGTTCCTTTCATGCTAGCAAAAACAATGAGCAGCACAAGCGCCGCCACACTTAAAACGGCTCCAATACCATGTGTAATCGCGTTAGCTACTTCTTCCCGTCGGGAATAAGTATAGGTGTTTGCCATCGTTTTTTCACCCGGCTTCCTGAGTAATATTTTTTTACAAGAATTTATCCGGCATCGCCAAACCTTTTGCTTTCATTATACAGTTGGGCGGGCTTATGCAGCAACAGGAGCACTGCTTAGTCCCAGACTTATAAGCAAGCCTAATCAAACGGATTAGTTCTGCTCTTCCTCGCCAGTAGCAGTTGCTTCGACAGCCTCTTCTTGGATCAAACCGGCGAACAAGGCATGAACGAATTGTTCTGAATCAAACGGTTGTAGATCATTCACTTTTTCACCTAAGCCTACCAGCTTAACAGGCAAATTCAATTCCTGACGGATGGCCACAACAATCCCACCCTTTGCTGTACCATCCAATTTTGTCAGTACCAGACCGGTTACGCCGCTCTTCTCACCAAATAGCTTGGCTTGGTTAAGTGCATTTTGTCCAGTCGTCGCATCAAGTACCAACAAAACTTCATGAGGTGCGTCTGGAATTTCACGCTGGATAACGCGGAATATTTTGTTCAATTCCTCCATCAGATTGCTTTTATTCTGAAGACGTCCTGCTGTATCGCACAACAAAACATCTACTTGACGCTGCTTGGCAGCCTGTACGGCATCAAACATAACCGCAGCTGGATCAGAACCAGATTGTTGTTTGATAACCTCTACTCCTGCCCGCTGACCCCAAACCTCCAACTGTTCAATCGCGCCCGCTCGGAACGTATCTCCAGCGGCTAACAATACTTTTTTGCCCTCTTGTTTAAAACGGTGAGCCAACTTGCCAATGGTCGTTGTTTTGCCGACTCCATTAACGCCTACGAATAGAATGACTGTAATCCCGTCTGGATTCATTTTGAGCTGACTATTGTCATTGCCCCGCAGCAACTCAGACAGCTTTTCCGACAGTACAGGCTGTAACTCGGATGCATCCTCGATTTTGCGTTTTTTCACTTCTCCCCGCAAGTCTTCAATGAGGTTCATAACCGTATTGACGCCTACGTCCGCTCCGATCAGAATTTCTTCCAGTTCCTCATAAAATTCCTCATCAATTTTTTTACGGCGAATCATAAGGTCCGTTACTTTTTCAACAAAACCTTTACGTGTCTTTTCCAAGCCATCTTTGAACTGCTTTGTGACCGATTCCGTTTTGCTTGCGATGCTTTCCTTCAATTTTCTAAAGAAACTCATGGATTCCCTCCGTTGATCTGAAAGTATGTTATTTGATGTCAGGCAATCTCAGCTTCATCGTTGTCCAGCTTGACAGATACGAGTTTAGAAACCCCGCCTTCTTCCATTGTCACCCCGTACAGCACATCGGATTCTTCCATGGTGCCCTTACGGTGTGTAACTACGATAAACTGTGTCTGCTCTGAGAATTCCCGTAAATACTGAGCAAAACGCACCACATTTGCTTCGTCTAATGCTGCCTCTACTTCATCAAGTACACAGAATGGAACAGGTTTAACGTGTAAAATGGCAAATAATAAAGCCATTGCTGTTAGAGCCCGTTCACCGCCTGACAACAACTGCAGGTTTTGAAGTTTTTTGCCTGGAGGCTGAGCTACAATGTCAATACCCGTCTCCAGCAATCGTTCTGGATCAAGCAACACAAGGTCTGCACGTCCGCCTCCGAACAGCTTGGAAAAAACCGTTCCAAATTCGCGACGAATCGCATCGAACGTGGTCTTGAAGCGTTTGGACATTTCATCATCCATTTCACGAATAACCTGGTAGAGCGTTGTCTTGGCCTCTACCAAATCAGACTTTTGCTCATCCAGAAACGTATAACGCTCGTGTACACGCTGGTATTCCTCAATAGCACCCAGATTAACCTCACCCAGCGCAGAGATCCCGCGTTTGAGCCTTTCCACCTCACTCTGCGTACCTTCAATATCTTCCGGTATAGGGTAACGCTGCTTGGCCAGCTCATAGCTGAGTTCATAATCATCACTTAATTTTTTCAAAACATTTTCCAGTTCCACGTCAAGTCGGTTTACTCCAATTTCTGTTTGGCGAAGCAGTTCCTCCACCGACTTAAGCTGAATTCGCTGTTCTTTTGTATCATTCTCAGCAGCTTCCAGTTTTTGGGATAAGCTGCTACGTGCAGCCCGTTTGAACTCCAATTGCTCTGCAGCTTCTTCCTTTTTCAAACGGTATTGATTGAGATTTTCAATCTGTTTTACGGTCTCCTGCTCATTGGTGAGCAAATCGGCTTCAATGGAAGCAAGCAAGGTCTTGTTTTGTCTTGAATCCTTACCAAGGGTATCATAATCCCCACGCAATCTACGAATCTGCTCTTCCAATGAAAAACGCTCTTGGTCCAGCTTGCCTTCTCTTACCTTGAGATTCGTAAGCTCTCCCTGCAGCTGCTCTTTGGCTGATTCATTCGCTTTACGCGCAAATTCGGCAGCGTGAATGGCCTGATGCGTTTTCTTCTCTTCTTCCTCCAGCGCAGCCAACTTTACCAGTGCTTCTGCACGGGAAGCTTCCAGCTCCTTGATTTCCTGGTCAAAGCCCTTTTTCTCCTGACCAGACGCAGCTACCTGCTCCAGTACATGACGAAGTTCATGCTCGAGTTGTTTGAGCTCCATTGCCATCTGCTGCTCTTCGGTCCGCTTCACATCGCCACCCTGGCGCAGTTCGTCCAGACGGGTCTGTGTCTCCTCCAACTGCCGTTTGGTATCTATTGCACTCTGACGCAATCTTGCAATTTGCTGTTCCGTATCTAGAATGTCTTGATCTAACTGATCCAGCTGACGTTTACGGCCTAGCAGATTAGCATTTTTCTTGAACTGGCTCCCCCCAGTCATGGAACCACCTGCATTGACAACATCGCCTTCCAGCGTGACAACACGATATCTATATTGGCAACGGGCCGCAATGCGATTGGCATCTTCCAACGTACGAGCAATGACCACATTCCCCAAGAGACTGCCTACGATTCCGGCATATCGATCATCATACTGAATAAGATCTGCACCGATCCCGACAAAGCCTTCTGCGCTTTCTACAATCTGGCGTTCCCCCGCACCGATCTGACGCGGACGGATAACATCCATAGGCAAGAATGTCGCTCTGCCCAGTTGACGTTGCTTTAGAAAACTGATCGCCTGTCTGGATACCGATTCATTTTCCATCACAATATGCTGAACTGAAGCGCCCAAAGCGGTTTCCATCGCCTGCTCTAAATGCTCAGGTACTCGAATCAGCTCCGCTACCGCTCCATGCACACCGTGCAAAGTACCCTTGCGTGAAGCCTTTAACACCTCTTTAACTCCGAGCATGAAGCCGTCAAAGTCATCCTGCATTTCTTTCATTGTATCTCGTCGTGAAATTTGGGCCTCTCGTTTTTGTTCCCATTTACGAACCGTACCCTGGTTTTCTTCCAGTAGTTTTTGCAGGGCCTGGTATTGTTCACTTCCCTGAATATAGCCACTGCGCAAACTGCTAATTTCCTGTCCCAGCTTCTGAATCGCTGCTTCCAATCCTTTTTTTCGCTGTTCAAGCTCAGCTTTCTGGGCTTCCCATTTGCCGGATTCATCACTCACGCGATTCACTCGGCGTTCCAACGCTTCCCTCTGTTGGTCGGTATAACGAATTTCGTTACGCGCCTGCGCCATCTGATTCATCAGCTCCAGCAGACCACCCTTAAGGCTCTCCTCTTGCTCCTGGCTGATTCCACCTGTGACGCCAATCAGTTTGGCTTCTTCGTCAGACAGTCGCGCACGCAACTCGTCCAACTCTACATTCAGCGTTGACAGCTTTTCATTTAGTTGATCCAGTTCGCTTTTGCGTTCGGAATGCCGTGATTCGCTTGTGCTGAGGGATAAGATCAATTGTTCCCGATTGGCCTCCAAATTGCGTGTGCGCTCTTTGAGCAATTCACCGTAGCCTTCACTTTTTTCCGTAGCTTCACTGTATTGCAGCAGATCCTTTTGCAGACGTTCTACTTGCTCTTCCAGCTGCCGTAATTCATTGCGGTCGTTTTCCAACATTGCATCATGGCGGGACACCACTGTAGACAATTGAAGCTGCTCCTGCTGCAACAAAGCTAGTTTGGAAGTTGCTTCGCTCCATGAAGAGTGAATTTGTTCAATTTGATGCACGTACATCGAAATTTCTTTTGATTTTAATTCACTGCGCAGCTCTTTATAATGAATCGCCTTTTCAGACTGTT
Source organism: Paenibacillus sp. ICGEB2008 (assembly GCF_000307675.1). Lineage (NCBI taxonomy): Bacteria > Bacillati > Bacillota > Bacilli > Caryophanales > Paenibacillaceae > Paenibacillus > Paenibacillus sp. ICGEB2008. The sequence goes on along the minus strand of NZ_AMQU01000022.1, from coordinate 14,606 downwards.
CCTTAAGAGGTCCAATCTGATCCTCCAGTTCACTGACCAAATCGTGAATACGCAGCAAATTTTGCTCTGTTTCATCCAGCTTGCGAACCGCATCTTTTTTACGTGATTTATATTTTACAATACCCGAGGCTTCCTCAAAAATCCCCCGTCGATCCTCAGATCGGGTACTCAGAATTTCTTCAATACGTCCTTGCCCAATAATCGAATAAGCTTCTTTACCAATCCCTGTATCCATAAACAGCTCTGTAATATCTCGAAGTCTGCATGATTGACGATTAATGAAATATTCACTATCCCCACTCCGATGCACACGTCGCGTTACCGTCACTTCACCAAAATCCAGAGGCAACGCCTGATCTTCATTATCCAGCGTAAGCGATACTTCACCGTAATTAACAGCCTTACGAGCGTCACTACCTGCAAAGATAATGTCCTCCATCTTGCCGCCACGCAGTGATTTGGCACTCTGTTCGCCCAGCACCCAACGAATTCCATCGGAAATATTACTTTTCCCGCTCCCATTGGGTCCGACGACTGCCGTAATGCCGCGGACAAATTCCATTTCCGTTTTATCTGCAAACGATTTGAAGCCCGCCAGCTCAATGCGCTTTAAAAACATCCTCAATCTCACCTCTAACATTCAAATATGCTTGTACAACACCATTGACCTGATTGATATGAATTATCCCTATTGTAGCATAAGACTAATGTGGAAAAAGCACAGTATCGACGCTCACGTTATAGCAGTAAAGCCACGAAAAAAGAGCAAAACGCAGTCCATTCGCCATTACGGGCCGGGACTCCCCGCGGACTGCCCTTTGCTCTTACTTTGTGTCCTCTGCTTGCGTCACCCGTTCGGGTCGCTCAGGTACCGATTACGATTCCGCCAGCTTCAAACGGTTTAAAGCAACTGCCGCCGCTTGCTGCTCAGCTTCTTTTTTAGAGCGTCCTGTACCTGCCCCCAACCGTTCACTGTCCATATATACCTCGGCTACAAACTCGCGCTCATGGGCAGGTCCGCGTTCCTCGACAATTTTGTATTCAAGCATCCCCATGTTATGATGCTGTGTCAGTTCCTGAAGCTCTGTTTTGAAATCACTCATCTGAAGCTTACCGTTTAATACAATTTGAGGAAAAATATAACGTTCTAGAAACGACCGGACGGCTTCCAGACCCTGATCCAAATAAAGCGCGCCTACGAACGCCTCGAACACATCAGCCAACAGAGCAGGACGAGTACGTCCGCCTGTCAGCTCTTCACCTTTTCCAAGCAGTACATACTGCCCGAACTCAAGCCCGACAGCAAACTTCACCAAAGAAGGCTCACAGACAATAGCTGCACGCAACTTGGTTAGTTCGCCTTCGGGCCGGTTAGGGTACTGATTGTACAATTGCTCGGACACCGTCAGCTCCAGAACAGCGTCACCCAGAAATTCCAGACGCTCATTATCTGCATGCTGACTGAACCGATGTTCGTTTACGTAGGAAGCGTGCGTAAAGGCCTGCTTCAGAAGCTGCCGATTGTTGAATTGAATATGAAGTTTCTGCTGTAATTGCTTCAAGTCTCCACTCAACGAACTGACCCCTTACGCTTCATATTTTTTTAGAATAACCGTAGCATTGTGACCGCCAAAACCAAAGGAATTGGACATAACCACATTCAGTTCCGCTTTTCTTGGCTCATTAGGCACATAATCAAGATCACAAGCCGGGTCTTGATTATCCAAATTAATTGTTGGCGGAATCGTCTGATGTTGAAGCGCAAGACCACAGATTACAGCTTCAACACCTCCCGCTGCACCCAGTAGATGCCCTGTCATCGACTTGGTTGAGCTGATCGCTACCTTATAGGCATGCTCTCCAAGCGTTTTCTTGACTGCTTCTGTTTCCGACTTGTCACCAACCGGTGTAGATGTACCGTGCGCATTGATATAATCGATATCTTCAGGATTCAACCCAGCATCACGGATCGCCATTCTAATGCAGCGTGCTGCTCCCTCTGGATCCGGCTCTGTCATATGATGGGCATCACCAGAAAGACCGTAGCCAATCACTTCGCCGTAAATATGTGCACCACGCTTCAAGGCATGATCCAACGATTCCAGAATCAGAACACCAGAGCCTTCGCCCATAACAAACCCGTCTCTTTCGGTGTCAAATGGACGACTTGCCTTTTCCGGCTCATCGTTACGTGTGGACATCGCTCTCATGGAGCAAAATCCAGCAATACCAATCGGGCGAATCGTCGCTTCGGCACCGCCGCAAATCATAGCGTCAGCGTCACCACGCTGAATCATGCGGAAGGAATCACCAATGGCATGACTACCTGTGGCACAAGCCGTAACTGGCGATGTATTGGGGCCCTTAGCACCGAGTGAAATCGAAACTTGACCGGAACCCATATTAGCAATCATCATCGGGATGAAGAAAGGGCTTACGCGTTTAGGTCCCTTTTCGATCAATGCATTATGCTGATCTTCCCAAGTACCCAATCCGCCAATGCCAGAACCGACAGATACACCAACACGCTCGGCATCCACATTCTCTCCGATTACGAGCTTACTGTCCTCAAGTGCCAATTTACTAGCAGCAACCGCAAACTGCACAAAGCGGTCCATTTTGCGCGCATCCTTACGATCGATATAATCCTCTGGATTAAAATCTTTAATGGAAGCGGCTATTTTCGTAGTGTACTCACTTGTATCGAAAGCTTCGATTTTACTGATACCAGATTTACCAGCCATCAGATTATCCCATAGTGTGTTCAAATCCTGTCCCAGCGAAGTGATTACACCCATTCCTGTTATGACAACACGTTGTTTCAAAGATAATCACCTCTATGTCTACTGCAAATTGTATTTTTAGATCGCACACGCTTGTGTACAAAAATAATATAGAATCAACTAAAGTTAGTAATGCCGCATTATACTCAGCCGTTGACGAAGTGAAGCTAAGCAAATTCAAAAACACACGACAATTCCGTCTTTAGTTCAATCTGTATAATTAGGAGAAAGTCCCGCCTGTAACAGAACGGGACTTTTGATGACATGAATTAGGTATGAGATTGTATGTACTTCACAACTTCACCTACAGTTGTAATTTTCTCTGCATCTTCATCAGAGATTTCCATATCAAACTCATCTTCCAATTCCATAACCAATTCAACTACATCGAGAGAATCAGCGCCTAAATCATCTTTAAAAGATGCTTCAAGTGTAACTTCGGCTTCGTCGGCTCCCAAACGGTCAACGACAATGCGTTTTACGCGCTCCAATACATCGGACATCCGGCTCACCTCCTCCTTATGGTATTATACGAAAATTACAATTAAAATGCCATAGAAGAGAGTTTTCATTAACTACTCTTCATCGGGGCATGCGGATTGGCAACATGAACTACATATACATGCCGCCATCCACATGCAAAGTCTGGCCCGTCATATATGAGGAAGCATCCGAGGCCAAGAATAGCACCACATCTGCAATTTCCTCAGGCCGTCCAAGACGGGCCAGCGGAATACCGCTAAGCATATTGTCACGCAAATCATCAGCCAGCACCTGCGTCATTTCAGTATCAATGAATCCAGGAGCCACACAGTTGACTGTAATTCCTCTTGAGGCAAGCTCTCTAGCAGAGGATTTAGTAAGACCAATCACTCCCGCTTTAGCAGCAACATAGTTGGCTTGTCCTGCGTTACCAAGTACACCAACAACGGAAGAGATATTGATAATTCGGCCGGAACGCTGCTTCATCATTGGGCGTGTCGCCGCTTTGAGACAATTAAACACACCCTTGAGATTCGTTTCGATCACCTGATCGAATTCCTCTTCTTTCATCCGCATGATTAAATTATCTCTTGTTATGCCAGCATTATTCACCAGGATATCAATCTTGCCCCAAGCGCCAACCACATCCTTGATCAACTGATCAGCTTCTTCAGCACGTCCCACATTAGCCTGAACTGTAATAGCTTCCACACCTTTGGCACGAATCAGCTCTGCTACCTCAGTCGCAGCCGCTTCACTACCAGCATAGTTTACTGCAACATTAGCGCCTGCTTCAGCCAGCGCCAGTGCGATACTACGGCCAATTCCGCGCGATGCTCCCGTAACCAGCGCTGTTTTTCCACTTAATGGCTTAGACATCATTATCCTCCCTTGCAAGTATTTAACCCGTAAAGGTAATCATTAATACTTTTAACGGGCTTCTAGGGCTTCTGTTATAGAAGCAAACGACTCCAGGTTACTCATGTTATACAGCTTAACCGTTTTGTCAATCTTTTTAACCAGTCCGGTCAAAACACTTCCCGGTCCGAACTCAACAAAGGTGTCCACCCCTTGTTCCAGCAGCCATGCTACGCTGTCTTCCCATAGTACCGGGGAATAGACCTGTTCCACCAACAGTTGGCGAATTTCACTTCCCTCACGTACAGGTTTTGCTGTCACATTGGTCACAACCGGGATCTGGGCTTCGGCAAATTTCACAGTCTCCAATTTATCGGAGAGCTTATCTGCCGCTTCCTTCATCAATGACGAGTGAAAAGGTCCGCTGACCTCCAAAGTAATAGCACGCTTGCCACCTGCTTCCTTCACACGTTCAGCGACGGCAGCTACGCCCGCCTGTGTACCGGATACAACAATTTGTCCGGGACAGTTGATGTTAGCCAGTTCTACCAGTTGACCAGATTCTGTGATATCACGGCACAATGCCGCCAATGCTTCACGATCAGCGCCCAGCACAGCAGCCATCCCGCCTTGTCCATCAGGAATGGCCTGCTCCATAAACTGACCACGTGCACGAACAGTCTCAACTGCATCCTCAAATGTGAGAACACCGGAAGCCACTAGAGCACTGTACTCTCCTAGACTGTGCCCAGCCACATAATCAGGCGGATGCCCTTTTCCTTGAACGCTTCATACAACGCAATACTCGCCGTTAACAGCGCAGGCTGCGTATTGGATGTTTGCTTCAAGGCTGTGTCAGGCCCTTCAAAGATCAGTGTGCTTAGCGCGAAACCCAAACGTTCGTCCGCTTTACGGAATACTTCTGTTGCAGCCGGAACTGCTTCATAAGCATCTTTAGCCATACCTACAGCTTGTGAACCCTGACCGGGAAATATAAATGCCGTTTTGCCCATCGTGCATGCACCTCTCTGTATCCAATGCTTCTTCTGTAAAACACCAGACAAATTCAATATTATATCAAATCTTCCACTTAATTACCAGATAAGAACCGACGCACCCCAAGTCAAACCGCCACCAAAGCCCACCATTAGTATACGGTCGCCTTCCTTCATGCGGCCTTCCTCAGCTGCTTCCACAAGAGCAAGAGGAATGGATGCTGCGGATGTATTCGCATATTTATTAACATTAATAACTACCTTTTCCTCTGGCAAATCCAAACGTTGCATTGCTGATTGGATGATTCGGATATTGGCTTGATGCGGAACGAACAGATCGATGTCATCTTTGGACAACCCAGCTTTTTCCAACACATCAACCGTTGCTGTTCCCATAACGCGAACCGCGAACTTGAACACTTCGCGTCCATTCATATAAATATAGTGCTGTTTATTTTCCAGTGTGTCTGCACTCGCAGGCAAACGTGAGCCCCCAGCTTCCAACTTGAGCAAGGTGCCTCCAGCGCCTTCAGCCCCCAGATCAAAGGATTGGAATCCTCTACCTTCAGGTACTTCACCAATCACTACAGCTCCTGCTCCATCTCCGAAAAGCACGCAGGTGTTGCGGTCAGTATAATCTGTAATCCGGGAAAGGCAGTCTGCACCAATGATTAACGCATTGTTATAAATACCTGTCTTAATGAAGCTCGTTGCCGTAGCCAGCCCGTACACAAAACCCGAGCATGCAGCAGACAAATCGAAAGCCGCTGCGCCTTTGGCCCCCAACTTGTCCTGAAGAATGCAAGCAGTTGACGGAAACGCCATATCTGGTGTAACCGTAGCTACTATAATCAGGTCCAGATCTTGTGCCGTCATACCCGCAGACTCCAACGCCTTAACTGCTGCTTCATAAGCCAAATCAGATGTAGCCTGTTCAGGAGCAGCAATATGGCGCTCCTGAATCCCTGTACGGCTAACAATCCACTCATCACTTGTTTCAACGATTTCTTCCAAATCTTTATTGGTCAGAATTTTCTCAGGTACGTATTTCCCTGTTCCGATAACACCAACCGGCCGTAATTTATTCATATCGTCACTCACTTCCTGCTGATTTCCTTGGATATACTTTCCACCAACCGGTTTTGCAAGGCCGTACGAGCCTGCCTTACCGCATTTTTGACGGCAATGCCATCAGACGAACCGTGACTTTTTAAGACGAGTCCGCTCAACCCCAACAAAGGAGCCCCGCCGTGCTCTTTATAATCGAGTTTCCCTTTCAGCCCCCGAAGTTCAGGCATAATCAAGGCTGCCGCAAGCTTGGTCTTTAAGGATTTGGTGAACTGCTCTTTAAGGAGAGAAAATATCGCTCCGGCTGTTCCCTCTAGCGATTTTAGCATAATGTTTCCGGCGAATCCGTCGCACACCAGTACATCACAATTTCCGGTTAACACATCTCTGGATTCAACATTCCCCACAAAATTGACAGGTAACTGCTCGATAAGAGGATACGCCAACTTTGTTAGTTCATTGCCTTTTCCTGCTTCAGTCCCAACATTCAGCAGACCTACCCTTGGAGAAGCCACTCCGTGAACTTTCTGACGGTACAAGCTCCCCATCAGTGCGTACTGGGCAAGATGTTCAGGCTTAGCATCCATATTGGCCCCCAAGTCCAGCGCCAGAATACCTTGATCATCAATCGTCGGTATCATCGGCGCGAGAGCCGGACGCTCAATGCCCTCCATTCTTCCAACCACTAGTAATCCTGTAGTCATTAGAGCGCCTGTATTACCTGCGGAAATCATGGCATCCGCTTCGCCTTCTCTAACCATTCGACCCGCTACGACCATGGAGGCATCCTTTTTACGCCGCACTGCCTTTACAGGTTCGTCCTGCGCATCTATCGTTTCGGACGTATGGCGAATGGTGAGGTTCGTCGGCAGCGCCCTCCCGTTCAAAACCGCTTCAATCCGTTCCCGGTCACCAACCAGCGTAATGTCTGTATCCTTCCATTCCGCCGCCGCAGATAACGCGCCCTCTACTGTCGCCTCAGGAGCATTATCTCCTCCCATGGCATCAATGGCGATCCGCATGCTGACTTCCTCCTTCGCTATACTCTTCCTCCGTGGAGCGATAAATGACAAAGTTGCCTTGGAATACCATTTCTTCTCCTACGTAAGCAAACACTTCCACTTTGGCCTTCCCTTTTTGTTCTGGATTTGAGCGTACATATGCCTTGGCAATACATTTTTCACCCAAATGAACCGGACGAACAAAGCGAATATCCGCTGAAGCGGTCAATGCTATCTCATCGTTAATTACGGCAACGGCCAATGAATTGGCCTGTGCAAACACATAATGTCCTCGCGCAATGCCTGTACGTGAAAAAGTATGTTCCTCTTTGATTTCAAAAATCGAAATACCACTTCGATCCAACTGGAGATCAACGATGTCCCCAATTACTTCATGTAAAGGCAAGGAACGAACCTGATCGTAGGAGCGCTCAGCCATCAGCTTTAGCCGCTCCCGTAATTCTGGGATTCCCAGTTCCATCCGGTCCAGCCGAATGGTCTGAATGCTTACCTTCAGCTGTCTTGTCAATTCCTGATCCGTCACGAACGGATTATCGTCAATTAATTGAGTCAGCCGTTGCTGTCTCTGTCTCTTCGGCAAACGTTCGATATCAGTGACGCCTCCTTTCCCTACAGTAAACTGCCGTTCAGCCGACAGTTCAGGTTACTTCACGTTCTAACGGCTAAACTTCAAGCCGGTTTGTCTTCTTGTATGTATAAAGGAACCCCTTAGGCCCTTCTTTCTTAGAACCTGGTACTAAAACAGTATATAGCATGCTGACGCAAAAAGAAAGCATGCTGATAAAAAAAGTAGCGCCTCACTGTAGTGAAGCGCTACTTTCTCTGCGAATATTCCAAAGAATCCGCTTATCGGACATTATTGAGAGATGATCTCTCTAGCTTTGTACGTTCCGCAAACTTTGCACACATGGTGAGCAAGTTTCAATTCGCCGCATTCGGAGCATTTCACCATACCTGGTACTTCCAGTTTAAAGTGAGTACGACGTTTGTCGCGACGAGTTTTGGATGTTCTCCGTTGAGGTACTGCCATTATTCCCACCTCCTTAAACAGATCAACCCCGCATGACGGGTATGACTTCTTATCTCATTCAAGACCGAAAGAAAATGCCAAAAGACAATGATCTTACAGCCGGTGAATCAAGCCTGCAACATCCACGTATCGGTTCAATAACTTCCCGGCACAAGCGGATGATGATTTTTTTCAGAATTGAACTCAATTCTCATTTAAAAAAATCCTTAAGCCCTGCCAGACGCGGATCAATCTTTTCCGTATCACTATCGTTACTGTCGTCGGAGCCAAGGCTCCAGTCTTGTCCGGCCGCTGGCGCGATCCCCTGACAATCCTCACTGCATATAGGCGCAAACGGCACATGCAGTACAAACAGTTCTTCACAATACGGTGCAATGTCGAAGGAATCCTCCGTCACTGCGATAAAATCGCCATCTTCATCCTCCTCTTCAACATTTGAAGATGAGGTTTGCTTAAACCGTTCACGAAATTCAATATTCAAATCCTCGTGCATCGGGCTCAAACAGCGGGAGCAAAGCATGTCCAGACCTGCGGTCAACGTGCCTTCCACACTCATCGAGCCTTGACCCAGACTAACGGCGACCAAGTCGGTCTCCAGCGGGGAAACGGCTGTAACATCAGCACGATCATCCACCAATTCACTCACATTAAGAGATTCACGGATAGGAAAGGGACCGTCACTTGTTGCTACTTTGCGAAAAAATAGTTGCATCACTATCACTCCAAACAAACAAAAATTATTATACCGACTGATCGAGTCGTTTGTCAACACCTTTCACTTTACACCACTTACAAATCCATCGATTTTCCAATGGTTCGGCAAGATCTATGCGGATGCAAAAATGTGTTGTATTTATCATGTACCTGTGAGTATTCGTACCCCCGCCACTCTTCGTGTACAATAATGCGAGTATAAAGCTTTTTGCTCCAGGTCTCAATGGTCTTGTTCAAGTGCATGATGAAATATCAGATAGCTGCCCTGAAAACATGCATTCGCTAGTAGTAAACCACTCATTCAAAATAGTTATCAAATAAGCTACTTCAAGAAAGGAGCCGACATACAGTCTTGAAAACACTCGGTATCATTGTAGAGTATAATCCCCTACATAACGGACATGTCCATCACTGGAAGGAGTCTCTTCGTATCACTGGTGCACAGCGAACGGTGGCTGTGATGAGCGGTCCCTTCCTTCAACGAGGCGAACCCGCGATTACAGACAAATGGTCACGCACCGAAATGGCACTTGCTATGGGGGTAGATCTGGTTCTGGAGCTGCCTGTGGCCTATGCTGTCCAGCCCGCAGAATGGTTTGCCCGCGGCGCGGTGACCCTGCTCTGCGCGACGGGCATCGTCGACGCGCTCTGCTTCGGCAGCGAGAGCGGAGATATCGCCCCGCTGCACACGCTGGCCCGCGTGCTGGCGGCAGAGCCGGCCGAACTCAAGGCCGGCATCGCCCAGCGCCTGAGCAAGGGCGCAAGTTATCCTGCCGCCTACGCAGGAGCCGCAGCCGCGCTGGCGGCCGAAGGAGCGGACGGTGCTGCGCTCGCCGCTCTCATGCAGCAGCCCAACAATACGCTCGGGCTGCATTACTTGATTGCGCTGGAACGGCTGGGCAGCACAATCAAGCCCTTTACGGTGGCCCGCACGGGATCGGGATACCATGAGACGGTGGCGCCTGCGGACGGAGTCATCGCCAGCGCCACGGCCATCCGCCGTCTGCTGCTGGACGGCGGGCCGGAGGCCGCGTCGCCGTACGTACCTGCGGCGACCCTGGAGATTTTGCAGCGCGAGTGGCAAGAAGAACGTGCCCCGCTGCATTGGGAAGCGTTCTGCCAGCCGTTGCTGAACGCCCTGATCACGCGTAGCCCGCAGCAGCTGGCGGAGCTGCACGAGGTCACCGAAGGGCTGGAGCATCGCCTACAGCAATCACTGTACACGCTGCCTCATCCCTCTATGGAGGCCCTGTTTGCCGCTGTCAAGACAAAGCGCTATACTCGTACAAAGCTTCAGCGGATGTGTACACATATTTTACTGAATCATGCCAAAGCTGATATGACTCCCACTGAGCTGGCGAAAGGTCCCGGCTATATCCGCGTGCTCGGCTTTAATAGGGCTGGACGCGAGCTGCTGGCGCGAATGAAAGACACCGCCACCCTGCCAGTATGGGTCAAGCCGTCTGCCGGATCACATGCCCATCTGGACTGGGATACTGCCGCAGCCGCCATACATGCAGCCGGGATGCCGCGTCCCGCCATACGTGACATGTATGCTGATTACTTACGACCGCCCCTTATGGTTTAATAGGAAGCTTTTCCATATAATTCAGCGCATCGCCAAGCTTGCGAACCGGGACAAGCTTCATCTGGGTTCCGATTTGCTCTGCTTTGGCTTTGGCCTCTTTATAATTATCCGCCGGGACGAAAAACAATTCCGCACCCTGACGGTCAGCAGCGACGATTTTATACTTGGCGCCACCAATCGCTCCAACCTGACCGTCCTTATCAATAGTACCCGTACCGGCTACACGATATCCCTTACTTAAGTCACCTGGCGTCAACTGGTTATAGATTTCCATAGTAAACATCAAACCTGCCGAAGGTCCGCCGACATCCGTGGATGTAAAATGAATCGTTTTACGTCCATCCTTCGGCTCTACCTTCTGTACTGTAGCAATACTGACACCAAACCCGGAACGTTGTTTTCTCGTCTCACTGTCCGTGATGGTTGTTAATGGAGCTTGCACTGCCAGCAACTTTCCATCGCGCTTTAGCTTCACTTTAGCCAGCGTTCCGGGTTTCTCATCCTTCAATGCCTTCCGAATGGAATGATTATCAGTTACCCTCGTACCGTTTAACTCTAATATTTCATCTCCGGGCTCAAACACGCTGTTCGGTCCCGGAACCTTAAATACATACACATAATCCGGCACAATGCGATAGGAAACATGGGCACGGGTATAGGCAGCCTCCATCGCGGAAGATTGGGAATCCCCCATATACCATACCTGCTCTGCTGCATATTCATCTTCACTTCTGCCATGCAGACGATCCTCTTTGCGCTGAATCTCCGAGTTGCTGTCCAGTTTGGACATAGCTAGCATGATGACATTGGCATATCGCGCCGATACCGTCGTCATCATAAAGCTCCCCCGTTCGTTGCTATCACCTTCCTGTACTTTAACCATCGGTTTGATCTCGTTTGCCCCACCTGGTCCATAGATCAGATAAGGGGTTGGCATATAAACCAGCACATAGACCATTGCAGCCAGCATTAAGACATAACCGGTTGTAAAAAAGGCTCTTTTCCGGTTAATTCGCATCATTGCTTCTCCCCCTTGCAGCCTAACTTCTCTTATCTTACCCAAGTGCCTCTGCACCACCTGTTCTCAAGCCTTCCAAAAAAGCATACATTGTTTACGACAACATGTACGAGCAACCTATATCCAGACAATGAAGGTGCATAACGCTGGAGACAGCATCCGACTCTCCTTAGTATATTTATGAGAGGTGAAATCTTTGATGCAAAAGGAAGCCCGCCCTGCTCCTTACTGGACAACCTTGCTGCTTGGCCTCGGAGCCATATTGCTTGTAATGGCTATTGTTGCCTCACCAGAAGAAGTATTTCAAGCCTCTACCCAGGGACTTAAATTATGGTGGAGCATTATTTTCCCGGCCATGCTGCCTTTTTTGATGCTATCTGAAATGCTCATCGCCTTTGGTCTGGTACATGGTCTAGGTGTTCTGCTGGAGCCGTTCATGCGATCCTGGTTTCGGCTGCCGGGACGAAGCGGCTGGGTATTGGCCCTCGGTCTAACTGCGGGATTCCCGGCTGCTGCGGAAGCGGTACGCCAATGGGCACAACAGGAGGATATGACCGCGCTTCAGCTTCGACGTCTGACCGCTATCGCTCATTTCTGCAATCCGATTACGATCCTGCTCGTCATTGGCACAGGACTGCTGCACAATGCTGCTGTAGGTGGGCTGTTACTTGCTGTTCACTGGATTTCCGGGCTGCTGGCAGGCTGGATCACAGCCAGAATACCTGATTCGTCCAGAAAATCGAAAAAACGGGAAACGCCAGCTGCCATCCGGCGCGCTTCTGTTTCCCGCACTACCACCTCCCTGATCCGATCCGCATGGGAAGCTACCCGCTCTGCCAGAGAACGGGATGGCCGCAGCTTTGGAAAACTGTTAGGCGAAACCGTATCCCATGCTGTACAGATGCTGATGGTGACAGGTGGATTCATTATTTTCTTTTCCGTACTGATTCGGCTGCTGACCTTATACTCAGGTCAAGGAACGCTTTCTATGGTGTGGCCTGCCTGGATGGAAATCCATCTGGGTTCCTATGAAATCAGCCGCCTGCCCTACGATCTCCGTACACAAGCAGCGCTGATCAGTGCTGTGTTGGGCTGGGGCGGCTTGTGCGGCTGGCTTCAAATTACCGCCGTCACCAAACCTTCCGACAAGGGCATCACCTTCACCTTATCACGAGTGCTACATGGGATCATTGCTTTTGGACTAACCTTGGCGGCATGGACTCCGCTTAGCCACATTGTCAGTAATACAATTCCTGCTTACGTCAGCCGCAGTTCTGTATCTTCTTTTGCCGAAAGTGTAAATGATTCCGGATCGCAATCTGTCATGGCCGGAGCCAGCAGCTTATTAACACAAATAGTAGGAACATCCATGTACCCCTGGCAACTAACCGTACTGTCCGTTGTACTTCTGAGTACGATTATACTTGCTCTGCTCGCCGTTTCCTTTATGACTTCATGGTGGAGCCACCGCGATTCGCGCTAACCTTGGCACGCAGTGCGTCTTCCACCTCTGGTGACACCAGATCTACGACCTTGCCATCAAAATGCGCAATTTCCTTCACCATACTGGAACTCAGATATGAATAAGCCGGGTTGGTCATCATAAAGATCGTTTCCGCATCCGGGTTCAACTTATGATTTGTAGAGGCTAATTGGAGTTCATATTCAAAATCGGTCACTGACCGAATTCCTCTGACAATAACCTGAGCCCCTTTTTGGCGTACATAATTGGCTGTCAGATCACGGAAGCTGTCCACTTCAACGTTTGGAATATCGCGAGTTACCGTACGTAGCAGCTCCATTCGCTCCTCAAGTGAAAACAGCGGATTTTTACTAATATTGTTAAGAACCGCGACGATCAGTAAATCAAACTGTCGGGCCGCTCTTTGAATAATATCCTGATGCCCCATCGTCACGGGATCAAAGGTTCCCGGATATACGGCAATACGTGGTTTGTGCTCAATCATGATGGTCCTCCCCGTCTGATTCGGTGATGCCGAATTTGACCCCTTCGGCTTCTGTATGTTCTTCGGCGTCTGACAAAGCATCATCAAAGTGATAAATGGATAACGCTGTTTCACCATAGACCGCTTTTCTAACCTGTTCAAACGGTCCGAAACTTATCGGATACTCATGTCCCGATTCATACTCCAGCACGATGATTGCACCTGAACGAAGCAAGTCCAACTCGGCCATGCGGCTCATCAATTCATCCCCGTGCTTGAGACGATAAGGCGGGTCCAGAAAAACAGCATCAAAAAGAGCTCCACGTTTTGCCAGCGCCTTAAGCGCTCGTCCGGCATCATTGCGGAACACTTCTGCCTTTCCTTCCAATCCAGTTTTTCGCAAATTTTCTTTAATGACATCAATGCTTTTGGATTCCATATCAATAAAAACTGCCTTGTCCATTCCCCGACTAAGCGCCTCTATACCCAGGCCGCCACTGCCAGCAAACAAATCAAGCGCGACTCCTCCATCAAAATAAGGACCTATCATGCTAAATAGCGCTTCCTTGACCTTATCCGTGGTCGGTCGCGTCCCGGTGCCGGGAACTGCCTTTAACGGCCTTCCTTTGGCACTACCCGATACCACTCTCACGCTGAAACTCACCTATTTTCTATATGTGTTCATAACCATATAAAGATTATGACGTTATCGTACCACATGCATCGCCGTTTGAAAAACTTAGTGATGAAGCAGGTATAAAAAACCATCTCCTGGGCATCCTTAGGATATCGGCATTCAACCAATGTCGTAGACAACCGCGGAGAAGACTTACGTTTCCCCATAAGCTCTTCGTCCGGTTTCTCCTCTCCCATTCGGGCGCTCTTTCGTAGAGCGCCTGTTTTTTTGCATAAAAAGAAGCTCAGATTGTCGAGAAACCCCGTCTTTTTGAGACGTGGTTTTTTTTTCTTTACATACGAGATCTCTGGTCTCTGGAAAAACAGGGTTCACCCCTGTTTTTCCAGGCGATCCAGGTGGATCGCCATCTTCTTCATGTTCTGCACGGCTGCCGTCATGAGGCTTGTTCCCTGCGTTCGGAACGT
>NZ_AMQU01000021.1:0-62953 GCF_000307675.1 Paenibacillus sp. ICGEB2008 | reverse complement strand
GTTCCGCCAGGAGCACCGCTGGGTAGCTATGTACGGAAGGGATAAGCGCTGAAAGCATCTAAGCGTGAAGCCCCCCTCAAGACTGAGATTTCCCAATTAGTAAGACCCCTTGAAGACGACGAGGTAGATAGGTTGGGGGTGGAAGTGCAGTAATGCATGGAGCTGACCAATACTAATCGGTCGAGGGCTTATCCTAAAGATAAGACGCAATGAGTTTCGGGTCCAGTTTTCAGGGTGTAACCTTGAAGGTATGTAGAAGTACATACAACAAGCGTATGGCGATTCATTCACACAATCTGTGATGAACCGAATAACCTTACGGAAGAATTTGCGAGGCAAATTCATGTTTGGTGGCGATAGCGGAGGGGTTCCACACGTACCCATCCCGAACACGACCGTTAAGCCCTCCAGCGCCGATGGTACTTGGACCGCAGGGTTCTGGGAGAGTAGGACGTTGCCAAGCAAAAGTGAAAAAGGATGATACCCTCAGTGAGGTTATCATCCTTTTTTTATGCATTTTGTGGATGGACACCTGATTCTAAGGTTGACAGAGGGAAGAGGCTTTGCGACACTCTAAGTGCGTATTTTTTTAAAGGTCCAAGTATACGAGCGAGGTGACGAAGTTATGGAGATCAGACAATTACAACGTGAGGAATTTGAAGCAGCTATAGGATTATCCCAGTATGCTTTTCAGTTTACAATGACCCCGGAGGATCTGGAGAAAGCCAAGAAGAAATTCAAACCAGAACAAACATGGGGGATATTCGACGGACCTGACTTGAACGCTAAACTGACTTTGCTACCACTACAGGTATACATACATGGTCAGGTTTTTGATATGGGAGGCATTGCTGGTGTGGCAACGTGGCCGGAAAAGCGTCGCGGAGGTATGGTTTCACGTTTGTTGACGCATGCGCTTGAAGAAATGAAGACTGCAGGACAAAGCCTTTCTTTTCTGCATCCATTTTCTTTTGCCTTCTATCGTAAATTTGGATGGGAAACGTATACTGAGTACAAAAAATACGTCATTCCAATTGATAAATTCCCTGCTAAACTTAAAACAGAAGGTATAGTCAAACGGGATATCAAAAATATTTCAGAACTAGACCAAGTGTATCAATCGTATGCTTCACGTTACAATGGTACGCTGGTACGAGATAAGGCATGGTGGCAGGAACGGATTTTAAATGAGAATTATCGAACTGTAGTATATTACACAGATGCAGGCGATCCTCAGGGATATGCACTATACAAAATAGAAGATAAACAGTTAAATTGTGATGAGTTGGTATATGAAAATGAGACGGCACGTCGGGCTTTGTGGACTTATTTTGCAAACCATGACTCAATGATAACCCAAGGTAAATTTATTTACGTTCCAGCAGATGACAATCTGCCTTTTTTACTCGATGATCCGCGAATTCAACAGGAAACGGTGCCTTATTTTATGGGGCGTATTGTGGATGCTGTTGCTTTTGTAGAGAGATACCCTTTTGAGCAGATTGGAGAGGAGACAAGTTTAACCTTACATCTGACAGATCGGTATGCTCCTTGGAATGAAGGAGTATGGAGATTAACGATTACTACGGAGGGGCAAGGACATCTGGCAAGAGTGGATAAAAGTAATTTATCTGAGAACGACACAGTAGCTGACTTGGAACTGGGAATTCAGTCATTAACAACTTTAATGCTCGGCTACCAGCAAGCTGATAACCTGTTTAATTGTGGGCGCATTGAAGGAAGCAGTGAGTCTGTGGCTGCACTTAAACGTGTAATACCAACAAAACAAACGTTCCTATTGGATTTTTTCTGATAAAGGCCCAATTAGATTTTCTTAATGCCCAACTCTTTTTAACCAAATTGGATGTGGGATATCATAATTATTCAAAGCTCTTTCCATAATGGGAAGAGTTTTTTTGTTCTAGGGTATAAAACATAATTAGATTGCGAAAAATGGTATTGACCCCTTGGCAAAAATGAAATTTGTGCTATAATACAAATATAGTCAAAGAAAGTCAAAGTCAATCAGAACCAGTGTGTATCTACAGAAGTATAGCAATAATGACATGATTTGCGTATAGTTAGGAGCTGCTTCTTATGGACAGAAGAGAAGTGTATGATTTATCGCAAATAAAGGTCACACTAGAAACGAAACGGTACAATTCCAATGGATGTACAATAGGTAATGGCCTGAGTACAGCTTAGATTCGTGACTTTACCGTTTGGTTAAGTTCAATATACGGCGGACTCTGTGGAGCGTGAAATGTACTTGAATACTTGCGTTTCCGTTAGTGGAGGATGATGAAATGCGCAATGTTTCCGACATTATTGAACAATATTTGAAGAGCATGCTGCTGGAAAGTCCCCAAGGCTTAGTGGAGATTCAGCGCAATGATCTGGCTGACCGCTTTTCCTGCGTACCGTCGCAAATTAATTATGTAATTAGTACCCGGTTTACGCTGGAAAAAGGTTATGTGGTGGAAAGTAAACGCGGTGGTGGAGGTTATATTCGGATTCAGCGAATTCAATTACCTGCACAGCATGCGATCCATACACACCTTCATCAGAGCATCGGGGAGGAAATTAGCCAATCGGCAGCAGAAGGATTGATTTATCAGTTAGAGGAAGCTCATTTTTTAAGCAAAAGGGAAGCTGGTCTTATAAAGGCTGCTTTATCAAGAGATACGTTATTGCTGAAGCTTCCCTATCGTGACCAACTGCGAGCAAGATTGCTTAAGGCTATGCTGATCTCGTTGCTGGCGGCCAAATAGCTAGTATCCATTAACCAGTGAATAGAGATTTGCAATTCAGATGTAGGGATTTGTAAAAATCCTGACGTTGAAGGAGGTGCTTTTATGCTGTGCCAAGAATGTAATATGCGGCCGGCAACTTTGCATTTCACCAAAATTGTGAATGGCGAAAAGACAGAGTTTCATATTTGTGAGACATGTGCGAAGGAAAAAGGGGAGATGATCCCTGGAACACCTAATGGCTTTTCGATTCATAGCTTGTTGTCGGGGATGTTGGATTTTGATTCTAGCACTAAAAGCCAGTCTTCAGGTCACAGTGTTCCCCAAAATCTGCAATGCAAGGATTGCGGTATGACTTATACACAGTTTAGTAAGCTAGGACGTTTTGGATGTCCATCATGCTATCAATATTTTGATAGTCGTCTGGACCCTCTGTTCAAGCGTGTGCATGGTAGTACGAGTCATGTTGGGAAAGTTCCGGTCCGTACTGGAGGCCGACTAAAGGTTAAACGGCAAATTGATGATTTGAAAAAAGAGATGCAACAACACATTGTACAGGAAGAATTCGAATCAGCTGCTGAGCTTAGGGATCAAATCAGAAAGCTTGAAAAAGAAATGACTGAAGAGTAAAGTTTGTGAAGAGTAGGAGGGAATGCGTGATGCCCAATATCCGATTTACGGAAAAGCCGCTAAGTGATTGGATGCGTGGTGATGCTGCGGATTCGGAGATTGTCATTAGTAGCCGGGTAAGAATTGCGCGTAACTTGCAGCATCTGCCTTTTCCCATGCTTGCTACCAATCAGCAGTCGGAGGAAGTGCTTCAACGCTTAACGGATATCCTTCAGTATGATGATTTGGGTCGTTTTGGTACTTTTCATACCTTGAAAATATCCGAGTTGGATGAGATCGACAAGCAGGTACTGGTTGAGAAGCACTTGATTAGTCCTAATTTGGCGAACGAATCTCGCAACGGTGCTGTGTTGATTAGTGATGATGAATCAGTTAGTGTTATGATAAATGAAGAGGATCATTTGCGTATTCAGTGCTTATATCCCGGATGTCAGGTTAGAGAAGCTTGGGAACGCGCTATGGTCATTGATGATGCATTTGAAGCGCATGTTGATTATGCATTTGATGATCAGAGAGGTTTTCTGACCAGTTGCCCGACGAATGTCGGCACAGGTATGAGAGCTTCGGTGATGATGCATTTGCCCGCATTGGTCATGACTCATCAAATCAATCGTATATTGTCCGCTGTTTCACAGGTGGGTCTTACAGTTCGCGGTATTTATGGTGAAGGCAGCGAAGCAGTTGGGAATTTGTTTCAGGTATCCAATCAGATTACCTTGGGACAAACCGAAGCGGAAATTATCGAGAATCTGCATGGCGTGGTGCTGCAAATTATAGAGCATGAACGTTCTGCCAGAGAACGATTGATGAATGAATCCATGCTGCGGATTACAGATCGGGTGATGCGTTCATTCGGTATTTTGTCATATGCAGCAGTTTTGGATTCCAAGGAGGCTGCACAGCGGCTGTCCGATGTACGTCTCGGTGTAGATTTAGGAATTTTGGAGCGTCCTTCCATTGCAGCGATGAATGAGCTTAATGTGATGACGCAACCCGGCTTTTTACAAAAAAGCTTTGGGGATAAAATGAATACCGGTGAGCGCGATATGTACCGGGCGAAGCTGATCCGGCAAAAATTAGGCACAACCCTTTAATATATAGAATGATCTGAAATACACACTGTGGAGGTGCAGGATATATGATGTTTGGAAGATTTACGGAACGTGCACAGAAAGTGCTTGCCTTGGCCCAGGAAGAAGCTGTTCGATTGGGACACAACAACATTGGCACAGAGCACATTTTGCTAGGACTCATTCGTGAAGGTGAAGGAATTGCAGCGAAAGCCTTAATCGGTTTAGGGCTGGGACTGGAAAAAATCCAGGATGAAGTGGAAACACTGATTGGACGCGGTCAAGAGCAACCGACGAACATTGCCTATACTCCACGTGCCAAAAAAGTCATTGAGCTGTCTATGGACGAAGCACGTAAATTGGGTCATACCTATGTAGGTACCGAGCATATTTTGCTAGGCCTTATTCGTGAAGGTGAAGGCGTAGCAGCACGTGTACTGAACAACCTGGGTATCAGTCTGAACAAAGCGCGTCAGCAAGTGCTTCAATTGCTCGGCAGCAGCGAGGCGGTTTCCAGCCATCACGGTGCTCCAGCTAATGTCAGCACGCCAACTCTGGACAGTCTGGCACGCGATCTGACGGCTTCTGCGAAGGAAAATAACCTGGACCCCGTTATTGGGCGCAGCAAGGAAATTGAGCGCGTTATTCAAGTGCTCAGCCGCCGTACAAAGAACAACCCTGTTTTGATCGGTGAACCTGGGGTAGGTAAAACGGCGATTGCCGAAGGATTGGCACAAAAAATCATAGCGAATGAGATTCCCGAAACGTTGCGCGACAAACGCGTAATGACACTCGATATGGGTTCTGTAGTAGCAGGTACTAAGTATCGTGGTGAATTTGAGGATCGCTTGAAAAAGATTATGGACGAGATTCGTCAAGCTGGAAATATCGTACTGTTCATTGATGAGCTGCATACACTGATTGGTGCTGGTGGAGCGGAAGGCGCAATTGATGCGTCCAACATCCTGAAACCTGCTCTGGCACGTGGCGAGCTGCAATGTATCGGTGCCACCACGCTGGATGAATACCGCAAATATATTGAGAAAGATGCTGCTTTGGAGCGTCGTTTTCAACCTATAACCGTGGATCAACCTTCTCCAGAAGAAGCGATTCAAATCTTGTATGGTCTGCGCGACCGTTACGAAGCGCATCACCGTGTAAAAATCACTGATGAGGCTATTGAAGCTGCAGTAAGATTGTCAGATCGTTATATTACGGATCGCTTCCTACCGGATAAGGCTATTGACCTTATTGATGAAGCGGGCTCCAAGGTAAGGCTGAATTCCTATACAGTACCGCCAAACCTGAAACAGCTGGAAAACCGTCTGGAAGATATCCGTAAGGAAAAAGATTCAGCGGTACAAAGCCAGGAGTTTGAAAAGGCAGCTGCACTGCGCGATACAGAGCAAAAAATTCGTGAAGAGCTGGATGTCACTAAAAACCAATGGAAAGAACAACAGGGGCGTACAGATTCCGAAGTTACACCAGAGGATATTGCTCAGGTCGTTGCCATCTGGACTGGTGTCCCAGTCAGCAAGCTGAAGGAAGAAGAAACACATCGTTTGCTGAATATGGAGCAACTGTTGCATGAACGGGTGATTGGGCAGGACGAAGCTGTTAAGGCAGTAAGCCGGGCGATTCGCCGGGCACGCGCCGGTCTGAAAGATCCGAAGCGTCCAATCGGCTCCTTTATTTTCCTCGGTCCAACTGGGGTTGGTAAAACAGAGCTGGCACGCGCCTTGGCTGAATCTATGTTTGGTGATGAAAATGCGGTTATCCGTATTGATATGTCCGAATATATGGAGAAACACTCCACATCCCGTTTGGTAGGAGCGCCTCCAGGATACGTAGGATATGAAGAAGGTGGCCAACTGACTGAAAAGGTACGTCGTAAGCCTTACTCTGTTGTGTTGCTGGATGAAATTGAAAAAGCACACCCGGAAGTATTCAATATTCTGCTGCAAGTGTTGGAGGATGGACGTCTGACGGATTCCAAAGGACGTGTTGTTGACTTCCGTAACACACTCATCATCCTAACATCCAACGTTGGTGCACAGGCAATCAAACGTAACTCCACGCTTGGTTTTACAGCTGTTGTGGACGCTGGGGCGGATTACGATAACATGAAAGGCAAAGTGATGGATGAGCTGAAGAAAAGCTTCCGTCCTGAGTTCTTGAACCGGATAGACGAAATTATCGTTTTCCATTCTCTCGAAGAAAAACATATTGCCGAAATTGTTTCACTCATGTCCGAAGAGCTGCGTAAGCGTCTGAATGAATATGAGGTGGACTTCGAGTTGACAGACAAGGCTAAGAATTTCCTTGCCAAGGAAGGCTTCGATCCAGCGTATGGTGCGCGTCCATTGCGTCGTGCAATCCAGAAGCATATTGAAGATCGCCTGTCCGAGGAACTGTTGACTGGAAACATTTCTAAAGGCGACTCTCTCTATATTGATGAAGAGAACGGTGCATTGACAGTAACGAAAAAGGATAATGTATCCGCGAAGTCCTAAAGCAGTTTAGTAAATAAAACATTAGAAAAGGGTGTCTCGCAGGCTGGAAAGCTATTGCGAAGGCACCCTTTTTGTGATTGAACACCTTGAAAGGGTAGGGTAAAAGCTTTGGGAAAGTTTGTGATATTGCTTTACGTCCGCCAAGCTTCAATGGTAAACTTTTATTGTTACAGCTCTTTCAGGTGCTGTGTGAAGATAAATTTGACATCATCGTTGTCAAGAAGGAGCCAGGGAATAAAGTATGGCTAAAGTGAAAACTAAATTTTCCTGTACAGAATGTGGCTATGAATCGCCTAAATGGTACGGAAAATGTCCTGGATGCCAGGCATGGAATTCCATGGTCGAAGAAACGGAAAGCGTTGTAAAAACTCAAGGAATGGGATCTTCCCTTCTTACTCATAGCACAAAAGACAAACCGCTTCCTATTATTGAAGTGGAGAGTGGCAAAGAAACACGAATTTTGACGGGAATTGGTGAATTAAATCGTGTACTCGGTGGAGGTGTGGTGCCAGGTTCACTTGTTCTGGTGGGTGGTGACCCGGGGATCGGTAAGTCTACGCTTATGCTGCAAACCTCTAATGAGCTGGCTTTAACTGGTTTAAAGGTACTCTACGTGTCTGGTGAGGAATCCGTCCGCCAAACGAAGCTACGTGCAGATCGCCTCGGTGCTTTGTCTCCCAGTCTGTACGTATTATGTGAGACGAATTTGGAGACGATTGAAGAAGCAGTGGACAGCTTGAAGCCGGAGTTTTTGGTCATCGACTCGATACAGACTGTATATTTGCCTGAGGTGACAAGTGCGCCTGGTAGTGTAGCTCAGGTGCGCGAGTGTACTTCACGATTTATGCGGATTGCCAAGGGATTAGGTATTGCTACAGTACTGGTAGGGCATGTGACCAAAGAAGGCGCTATTGCAGGTCCGCGTTTGTTGGAGCATATGGTCGATTGTGTACTTTATTTTGAAGGAGAGCGCCATCATACGTATCGGCTGTTGCGTGCGGTTAAGAATCGTTTCGGTTCTACGAATGAAATTGGTATTTTTGAAATGGCCGAAAGTGGTTTGCGTGAGGTGGCGAATCCTTCTGAGCTCTTCCTGTCCGAACGGCCACTGGGGGTGGCTGGTTCCACAGTCGTTGCCAGTATGGAGGGAACCCGGCCTGTGTTGGTTGAATTGCAAGCATTAATTGCGGCTACGCATTTTCCATCTCCACGCCGAATGGGTACGGGGATTGACCATCATCGGATGGGATTAATCATTGCCGTATTAGAAAAGCGGATGGGCATGTTTTTGCAAAACCAGGACGCTTATCTCAATGTTGCTGGAGGCGTAAAGCTGGATGAACCAGCGGTGGATTTAGCCATAGCGGTGAGCATTGCTTCCAGCTTTAGGGATGCTCCTACCAAGCCGTACGATGTGATTTTTGGTGAAGTAGGACTGACAGGCGAGGTGCGGGCTGTATCCCGAGCAGAACAGCGAGTGCGAGAAGCAGAGAAATTAGGTTTCAAACGGGTGATCATGCCCGAGAAAAGCTTGAAGGGCTGGACACATCCAAAAGGGATACAAATTATAGGAGTTGGAACGGTGGCAGATGCACTGGCAGCCGCATTAGATTAGGGGGCATTGAGGATGAAGGAAGCGAGCCAACTGGATAAAATGAACGATTTGCTACGGCTTGTGGCACCGGGAACTCCCTTTCGCGACGGATTGGAAAACGTTTTGCGTGCCAAAACGGGTGCTCTTCTGGTCGTTGGCTATAGCCCGGAAGTAATGGAAGTCGTGGATGGCGGTTTCTCTATTAATTGTGACTTTTCGCCGAACTATTTGTATGAGCTGGCTAAAATGGACGGCGCAATCATATTGAGTGAGGATTTAAAACGAATTTTATATGCCAATACGCAATTGATTCCCGATTCTTCCATTTCGTCCATAGAAACAGGGATTCGGCATCGGACGGCGGAACGAGTTGCAAAGCAGACTGGCAAACTGGTTGTGTCTATTTCCCAGCGTCGTAATATTATTACGTTGTATCAGGGGACTTTACGGTATGCGCTCAAGGAAATCGGGGTTATTTTAACGAAAGCTAATCAGGCTATTCAGACGTTAGAAAAATATAGATCCGTATTGGGGCAAGCCTCAACGAATTTAACTGCATCTGAATTCGAAGAACTGGTTACCATGCCGGAGGTCGTTAATGTCATTCAACGGATCGAAATGGTGCTGCGCATCAAAATGGAGATCAAACGATTTATTAACGAGCTCGGGAATGAGGGCAGGCTGATTAGCATGCAGATGGAGGAGCTTGTCAGTAATATCGAGGAAGAAGCTTGGTTGCTGTATAAGGATTATGCCAAAGACGACAGCGACGAGAAGATCCGTGAAATTATATTGGGACTCAAACGTTCTACGGACGACGAATTACTGGATGTGAATCATATAGTACGTTTATTAGGCTACCCTTCTTCAGCAGCGACATCAGAAGAATATATTGCTGCACGCGGATATCGGGTGCTGAACAAAATACCTCGTTTGCCAAATGTGATTATTCATAATCTGGTAGAGCGGTTTGGACGTTTTCCACATGTCATCACTGCAACGATAGAAGAACTGGATGAAGTGGATGGTATAGGAGAGGTTCGTGCACGTACGATTAAAGAAGGGCTTAAACGTTTACAGGAACAAGTTTTTATTGACAGACAAATGTAAATGTAATACAGTGAAAGGATTATAATGGAACAATTCATACATTGAGGTGAAGAGATGATTACCAAATCAATTCCGAACATGTGTACCTTGGGTAACTTGTTTCTCGGAATGATCGCCATTTTATTGGCCGTAGACGGAAAATACAGTCTTGCCGCTATTATGGTTATTGTCGCCATGTTGTTGGACGGACTGGATGGAAGGATGGCCCGGGCTTTGAATGCCCAGAGCGAATTCGGTAAAGAACTGGACTCCTTATCAGATATGATATCTTTTGGTGTTGCTCCCGCAGTTATTATGTACATGGTTGCTTTTCATGATGCGAATTCGGCTTTGGCTTGGACGGTTACAGCCATTTTTCCGATGTGCGGAGCATTGCGTTTGGCTCGATTTAACGTACGTCCCGGTGTACCAGGTTATTTCACAGGTTTACCCATTCCGGCAGCAGGTGGCGTATTAGCCACGTTGTCCTTATTCCATAACGAGATTTCATTGTTATACATGTCGATTGCCATGTTGCTAGTCTCTTATTTGATGGTTAGCTCCATGAGATATCCAAATTTCAAAAAGGTCGGCCTTCCGAAAAAAGCGATCTGGGTTGCTCCGTGGGTCGTAATTGCAGCGGTGGTTCTAGCTGTTAAATTTCCTGATCAGCTGTCGAAGCTGATTTTTGTACCACTGGTGCTTTATGCGTTGTACGGTATGAAGCTGAACATTCGGAAGTTATCACGCAGACGTGGACGTGAGCGGGATCGTTCTAAACAGGAAGAACAGGACGATCAATATCGTCATTCGCAACGTTAGTGTCAGACAAGGACTACAAGAAGCATTTATTTCCTTGATTCATTCAAGGGGATAAATGCTTTTTTTATGCATAAAAAGTGAAAACACAGGGTTAGTTATGTGGGAAATGGACCATACTGGTAAGGGAAGTGCTATGTATCCAATAAATAGCAGACTGTTGAAAAGAAAATAAAGGAGGTATAGAAACTCAATGTGGAGAAAGGCTATTTTAACTTTTACAGGATTGTGCGGCGCGTGGTTTGGCTATACGTTATACCAGCGGATAGGAGGCTTAGTAACGTGGATGCCACAATGGTTGAGTGATGGTTCTTTACCAGGAATGGCTGTTTGGATGTTAGCGGGAGCGGTGGTATTTATGGTTGGCTGCTCATTCGCAGGGGCGTCCGTGGCGAATCGATTGCAGCAGGGTATTGAAGGTTTGGTACGAATTCCGATGAATGAGATGATGGCAGGTGTCATGGGGCTAGCAGTGGGGCTGATCCTTTCCTTGGCAGTTTATCCACTCTTTTCAGGGTTAGGGGCACCTGGTTTACTTATCCAGACCGCGGTTACCTTGGTATGTGGATATGTGGGGTTGATGGTTGGGCTAGAAAAACGGGACGAGTTGTCATCCTTTTGGAGTTCAGGCTTTTTTGGTCGGGGAACGGATGTAGAAGAACGCAAGCTGGAGGAACATAAAATTTTGGACACCAGCGTCATTATAGATGGGCGTATTGCGGATATCTGCAAGACAGGTTTTATTGAAGGGACCATTGTGATTCCTGAATTTGTGTTGGAGGAGCTTCAGCATATCGCAGATTCTTCAGATTTACTTAAGCGTAATCGTGGGCGGCGGGGTCTGGATATTTTGAATAAAATCCAAAAAGAGCTAGATGTGAATGTGCTGATTTATGAGGGAGATTTTGAGGAAATTTCAGAGGTCGACAGTAAGCTGGTTAAGCTTGCAAAGGTGTTGCAGGGTAAGGTTGTAACTAATGATTTTAACCTGAATAAAGTATGCGAACTTCAAGGTGTGTCTGTGCTGAACATCAATGATTTGGCGAATGCAGTGAAGCCTGTCGTACTGCCCGGTGAGGAGATTATGGTGCAGATTATCAAAGATGGCAAGGAGCATGGGCAAGGTGTCGCTTATCTGGATGATGGTACGATGATTGTTGTGGAGGGTGGACGTGACTATATTGGATCTCTCATGGAAGTACTGGTCACGAGCGTACTTCAGACCTCTGCGGGCCGCATGATCTTTGCTAAACCGAAATTATTGGAAAAAGCTCAATAAACGAGGTATGATGAAGTAGATGTGTTATCATACGGATCGTCCAAGTACGATCAGGGCAGGAGTTATTTGAATGAACAATCAGGTAGGAGTCGTGATTGTGGCGGCCGGGCGCGGCTCCCGTATGGGAACGCAGGAGAGCAAGCAATTTCTGCTTTTGCGAGACAAGCCCATCTTCATACATACACTTGAAATATTCGCAGCAATGCCTGAAGTGGATGAAATGGTGATGGTTACTGGAACTGGAGATGTGGAACGCTGCAGAGACTGGATTCATCAATACAAGATTGGTAAAAATGTACGGGTGGTGGCTGGTGGCAGTGAACGCCAGCATTCGGTTTATCGCGGTTTGCGCCACTTGCGAACAGATTGGGTGATGGTGCATGATGGTGTGCGGCCATTGATTCAACCTGAGCTTGTACGTTCATGCCTGGAGGCTGCTCAGCGTACTGGTGCTTCTGTAGCGGCAGTACCTGTAAAGGATACGATCAAGCAAGTGAACGGGGATGGTATCATTACAGCAACGCCGGATCGCCGAAGTCTGTGGACTATTCAAACGCCACAGACTTTTCGTCTTTCCGATCTGCTGCGGGCTTATGAGGAAGCGGAGCAGACAGGATTTTTGGGGACAGATGATTCCATGCTGGTGGAGCGAATAGGCATTCTAGTTACTGTCGTTCAGGGCAGCTACAAGAACATCAAAATTACTACGCCTGAGGATTTGGAGATGGCGGCGTTATGGGTAAAGACAGAGGGAGAGGATATCAAATGATTAGAGTGGGGCAAGGATTTGACGTCCACCAGCTGGTGGAAGGAAGGCCATGCATCATCGGAGGCGTAAATATTCCGTATGAAAAAGGTTTGCTGGGTCATTCCGATGCAGACGTGCTGCTGCATGCCATTAGCGATGCTATCCTGGGTGCGCTTGGCTTGGGAGACATCGGAAAGCATTTTCCAGATAATGACCCTGAATTTAAGGACGCGGATAGTCTTAAGCTACTGGAGCATGTGTGGGGGCTGGCTAAAGAGCGGGGATACCGATTGGGGAACATCGATTCTACAATTATTGCGCAGAAGCCCAAGATGGCATCGTACATCCCGCAGATGAATGAAATCATCGCCCGGGTGCTGGAAGCAGAGGAGTCATCCCAGGTAAATGTCAAGGCGACGACGACGGAGCAACTCGGGTTTACCGGGCGAAGCGAGGGAATCGCGGCTCAGTCGGTTGTCTGTCTAATCAAGTAAATGCTATCATCTTGAGTAATTCTATTTGGAGGAGATTATATGAGCACGGAAGTTCGTGTACGCTATGCACCAAGTCCAACAGGACATCTGCATATTGGAAATGCCAGAACGGCATTATTTAATTATTTGTTTGCCCGCAATCAAGGCGGGAAATTTATTATTCGCATTGAAGATACAGATGTGAAGCGCAATATTGAGGGCGGAGAAGAAAGCCAGCTTAAATATTTGAAATGGTTGGGTATGGACTGGGATGAAAGTATAGACGTGGGCGGCGAGTTCGGACCTTATCGCCAGACCGAGCGCTTGGACATCTACAAAACATACTGGCAGGACTTGCTGGATCGCGGTTTGGCATACCGCTGTTATTGTACGGAAGAAGAACTTGAACGCGAGCGTGAAGAACAGATGGAACGTGGGGAGACACCGCGTTACTCAGGAAAACACCGTGATTTAACAGAAGAACAGTGCCAGGCATTTGAAGCAGAGGGCCGTGTACCGAGTATTCGATTTCGCGTACCAGAAGATCGTGAATATACGTTTGATGATATTGTTAAAGGTCAAATTACGTTCAATTCCAAAGAAAGCGGCGATTTTGTTATCGTCAAAAAAGACGGTATTCCGACATATAACTTCGCTGTAGCGGTTGACGACTATTTGATGAAAATATCACATGTACTACGGGGTGAGGATCATGTATCCAATACACCGCGGCAGTTGATGATTTTTGAAGCTCTCGGCTGGGAGCCTCCACGCTTTGGTCATATGACGCTGATCGTAGGCGAGGATCACAAAAAGCTCAGCAAACGAAATGAATCCATTATTCAGTTCATGGAGCAGTACGATAAGCTGGGCTATCTGCCGGAAGCTATATTCAACTTTATTGCATTGTTGGGCTGGTCTCCGGAAGGCGAGGAAGAGATCTATGATCGGGAACAATTAATCTCGATTTTCGATCCTAATCGTTTGTCCAAAAGCCCAGCTGTATTTGATACAAACAAGCTTGCTTATTTGAATAATCATTATATTAAAAAAGCTGATCCTGAACGGATTGCCAGCATGGCAATTCCACATTTGCAGGCAGCAGGACTGTTGCCGAATGATTTATCGGCTGAACAACAGGATTGGGCTAAAGCTCTTGTCCGCTTATACCAAGAACAAATGACTTCAGCGTCTGATATTGTGGCGTTGTCTGAGTTGTTTTTCCGTTCACATCTGGAGTTGGATGCTGATGCGGCGGCTGTTCTGGCTGAAGAACAGGTTCCTGATGTACTTAGAGCCTTTGCAGCTAAGGTTGAAACGAGCGAGGAATTTACAGCTCCACAAATGGCCAAGCTGATCAAAGAAGTCCAAAAGGAAACTGGTTTTAAGGGGAAACAGCTGTTCATGCCGATTCGTGTGGCCCTTACAGGTCAAACTCATGGACGGGATCTGAACGAGACCATCTATCTACTTGGACGTGACAAGGTATTGGACCGTCTTAAGGCACAAATTAAAGGCTGATATTTCTTGTCAATTTGTTGTCTTTTCGCTATAATGACTCCATTGATATGGATTGATACTTACGTGTAAAGGCTGCGAACAGGAGAAGTACACTGCATAAGGGCATCTGCCAGAGAGGACGGTCGAGGGGAAACCCCAGGCTGAGAACCGTCTAGATGACCTGCGGAGGAAATGCGCCTGGGAGCCGTGCGCCCGAACCCTCGTTAGCCTACAATGCTAATGTGGCAAGGGCTTGCCGATTCGTTCCCGTTACAGGACGCCAAAGACGGACTTTTCTGCTTTTTTTGTAGCAGATATGTTCGAAGCAGAGTGGGACCACGTATATGCGTCTCTGCAGCCTAGGCTGCAGAGACGCTTTTTCATTTTTATCAGATTCAGACTCGCTGTAGACTGAAAATTGTCGAAGAATGCTGGTGACTACGAAAATTGGCGAAATGTGAAGTGTGATGCGGCAAGGATATGGAGGGAATAGGAGGGCGACATGTTCAGGCATTTCAAATCCGATATTCAAACTGTTTTGGATAATGATCCGGCCGCCCGGAGTAAGCTGGAAGTCATTTTTACGTATTCTGGCGTTCATGCCCTTTGGGCACACCGAATTGCACATTGGTTTTATTTGCGAAAGTGGTGTACTCTAGCCCGTGTTATATCCCAGGTATCGAGGTTTATGACAGGAATTGAAATTCATCCTGGCGCTCGTATTGGAGATCGGCTGTTCATTGACCACGGCATGGGTGTTGTCATTGGCGAAACCTGTGAAATTGGCGATGATGTCGTATTGTATCAGGGGGTTACTCTTGGAGGAACTGGAAAAGAGAAAGGGAAGCGCCACCCCACCATTGGGAATAATGTCGTTATAGGCTCCGGTGCAAAAATATTGGGTTCATTTACGATTGGGGCGCAATCCAATATTGGCTCCAACTCGGTTGTGCTAAAAGAAGTTCCGCCAAACAGTACGGTAGTGGGTATCCCCGGGCGAGTGGTCAGACAGGATGGCAGACGTCCAGATCGACTTAGTCACCAGTTGCCTGACCCGGTCGTCGATTCCATACGGTCTCTTCAAATGGAAATAGAACGATTACGAGCAGAATTGTCTGATTTGAAGGAGGAGCAATCTGCTCAGAAACATCAGGTGACCCAAGAGAATAAATTACAAGGATAATTTTCATGAGGGAGGAACATAACGATGTCGCTTCAAATTTATAATACAATGACGAGGAGCCGGGAGCCTTTTGTGCCACTGGAGCCTGGAAAGGTTAAAATGTATGTATGTGGTCCTACAGTGTATGATTACATTCATATTGGTAATGCACGACCTGTAATTGTGTTCGACGTGGTACGCAGCTACTTGGAGTATTTGGGCTATGATGTAAACTATGTGGTGAATTTTACGGACGTTGATGATAAGTTGATCCGCAAAGCTCGGGAACTTAATATGGAGGTTCCGGCAGTTGCCGAGAAGTTTATTGCTGCCTATCATGAGGATCTGACAGGATTGAATGTTCCTGCTGCCAGCATAAATCCTCGTGTAACCGAAAGCATGGATCTGATTATTGATTTTATCAAGGACCTGGTAGACAAAGGCTATGCTTACGAGAATGATGGTGATGTCTTCTACCGGACCAAAATGTTCAAAGACTACGGACAGCTGTCAGGCCAAAAATTGGAGGAACTCCAGTTTGGGATTCGCATCAATGTGGATGAACGCAAGGAGAATGCCGAGGATTTTGTACTCTGGAAAGCAGCGAAACCGGGAGAAATTTACTGGTCAAGTCCTTGGGGGGATGGACGCCCAGGCTGGCATATCGAATGCTCTGCTATGGCTCGTCACTATTTGGGGGATACACTGGATATTCACGGAGGCGGACAGGATCTGCAATTTCCGCATCATGAATGTGAATGCGCACAATCCGAAGTGATTACGGGTAAACCATTATCTCGCTACTGGATGCATAACGGATATATTCGCATAGATAATGAAAAAATGTCGAAATCACTCGGTAACGGTATTTTGGTTAAAGATCTGCGTGCTCGTCACAAGCCCGAAGCTTTACGTTATTTTATGCTGTCGACACATTACCGCAACCCTTTGAACTACAACCAAGTGACGATGAGTCAGGCGGAGAATAGTGTCGAACGGATTGCCAATGCAGTCGCCAATGTAAAGCATCGTTTATCCATGGCTTTGAAAGGTAATGAAGAAGTATCGGCTGAGCTGCAAATGAAGCTTGACGGGATATTACAGCAATTTGGCGAAAAAATGGATGATGATTTCAATACGCCTGATGCGATTACTGCGGTGTTCGAATGGGTCAGCGAAGCCAATCTTTTGTTGCAGCGTGATGTTGTCAATCAGGCGGAATTGCAAGCGGTGCTGCATACCTTCTATTCGATGAATACGGTGCTTCGCATTTATTCGGAACCGAGTGAAGAACTGCTGGATGACGAAATTGAGCAGTTAATTGCAGAACGTGTCGAAGCTCGTAAAACCAAAAACTGGGGTAGAGCTGACGAAATTCGTGATCTGTTAGCTACTAAAGGCATTGTGCTTGAAGATACGGCGCAGGGTATGCGGTGGCGGCGGAAATGAGTAATAAGCCACTGAACTCAGAAGCTGTGGAAGGCGCAGGAAACTGGTTTCCGTATCCTGCGTCCAAGCCGGCTCGCTTGATGCCCCCCATTGCGTTAGCTTACATTGGTGATGCAGTGTATGAGGTGGCTGTCCGGCAATATCTGTTGGCACAGCCCAACCTGCGTCCCAATCATTTACATCGACGAGCTACAAAATTTGTCTCCGCCAAGGCACAGAGCCGTATGTTGGGATTGCTAGAAACGGTGCTGACGGATGAAGAACGTGATATTGTCCGACAAGGAAGAAATGCCAAATCAGGGAGCCTGCCCAAAAATGCTGATGTGCTTGAGTATCGGCATGCCACGGCGCTGGAAGGCTTGATTGGTTATCTTTATTGTGATGGACATTTGGACAGATTGAGAGAGTTGATTACGTACGGAATTGCACAAATGGAAAATGCAGAAAAATCATAAATTGGAGACGGATTGAACGAATTGATATCGACCGTTTTCCGGGAGGAAACTAGAGATGGAAGAAGAATGGATTGCCGGTAAGCATTCGGTAACAGAGGCGTTGCGTTCAGGCAGGACGATAAATAAGATATGGATTGCGGATAATGCACAAAAGCATTTGACACTGCCGATTACAGCTGAGGCGAAAAAAGCAGGAATCATTGTTTTGCAGGTAGACAAGCGTAAGCTCGATCAAATGGTTCCAGGCATTCAGCATCAGGGAGTGGTCGCGCAAGCTGCACCTTTTGCCTACGCTGAGGTGGAGGACTTGCTTGCTAGTGCTCGCGCTAAGGGAGAAGAGCCGTTTTTGATTTTGCTGGATGAGATTGAAGACCCTCATAACTTGGGCTCTATCCTTCGTACGGCGGACTGCACTGGAGCACACGGTATTATAGTGCCGAAAAGGCGTTCAGCAGCTGTAACTGTAACGGTGTCTAAAACATCGGCAGGTGCTGTGGAGTACGTCCCGGTGGCGCGTGTGAGCAATTTGGGACAAACCATTGACCGTCTTAAAGAAGAAGGTGTATGGGTAGTTGGCACGGATGTTACAGCAACCGATCCCGTCTTTGGGAATGGAGTATTCACCGGTCCCGTAGCGATTGTCATTGGTAACGAAAATAAAGGAATGGGCCGTTTGATCCGCGAGAAATGTGATGTACTCGTCAAGCTGCCAATGGCGGGACAAATCAATTCCCTCAATGCTTCTGTAGCTGCAGGTGTCGTCATGTACGAAGTTTTGCGCGGACGACAGGCACGGAGCTAACGATATGGCTGACACGCGGGATGTTCTGCTTGTGGACGGTTACAACATGATTGGAGCCTGGCCCGAACTTTCCGCACTGGTACAATCTGGTATGCAGGAAGCGAGGGACAGACTTCTTGAACGACTGGCGGATCATCAGGCGTATTCGGGCAGAAGAGTCATCGTCGTATTTGATGCTTACAGGGTGCCAGGATTAGGTAAAACCTTTGCCCAGAGCAAAGTCCAGATTTATTTTACGAGAGAAAAAGAGACAGCCGATGAGTGCATCGAGCGATTAGTTCGTGAACTGAGCAGCAAGAGGAGAAGCATTTACGTAGCGACAAGTGATCAGGTAGAGCAGCATGTGGCCTTTGGCCAGGGAGCACTCAGAGTATCGGCACGAGAATTACTGATCGAGATTGAGGAATCTGAAAGGGAAGTCCAGAAGCGAATCCAGCAGGATAACGCCAAATTGTCCCGCAATTCGCTGGATGGCAAGCTGAGTCCGGAGCTTCGAAAGTTGTTTGAACGCTGGAGAAGAGAATGATCCAGTAATTGGGATACTCTCCATTTTGAAACCATTGACAATTTTGTTAGCGCTCTTCTTTTTTAGGTTGTTGTGGTTGACGGTATCAGGTTACATCGCGTATACTTGTCGTATATTTGAGAGAGTAACGGGTACCTTGCGTTGCAGCCGGAGGGATTGTTAGTGAGTGTGGACCTCAAGGATATCATGTTGTCAAAGTTTGATTACAAAAATGATGAAGACATTGTCGGAGCAGTCCATGAAGGTGATGGGGAAGCGCTGGAGTTTCTGATTAACAAATATCGAAACTTTGTGCGGGCCAAGGCCAGATCCTACTTCCTGATTGGGGCTGATCGCGAGGATATTATTCAGGAGGGCATGATTGGTCTCTACAAATCCATCCGTGATTTTAAGGGAGACAAGCTTGCTTCGTTCAAGGCTTTCGCCGAGTTGTGCATAACACGACAGATTATTACGGCAATTAAGACGGCTACACGACAAAAGCACATTCCTCTGAACTCTTACGTATCTCTGGACAAGCCCATCTATGATGAAGAGTCAGACCGGACGTTGCTCGATGTGATTTGCGGAACACAAGTAAGTGATCCTGAAGAGCTGATAATCAATCAGGAAGAGTTTGTGGGTCTTGAGGACAAAATGTCCGAGATTCTGAGCGAGCTAGAACGCAAGGTACTTATGTTGTATCTGGACGGTCGTTCGTATCAAGAGATTGCTGAAGATCTGGATCGTCATGTGAAATCCATTGATAACGCGCTGCAACGGGTCAAACGTAAACTTGAAAAGTATCTGGAAGTAAGGGATAGTTGAAAGTAGAGGCTGACATGGAAAAGGCTCGAGTTTGAGTCTTTTTTTTATTCGTTTTGGGTATGCTGTGCAGGTTTATAAGTGTTGTAAATGATTTATACTAAAAAAGATGAATAATAGATATCGCTTTGATTTTGAAGCAGTATTTCAGAGAATAGCTTCAAAGGATGGACAGATGTAAAAATGCACCACAACCGGGACTGCGAAATGTATGCAAACATTCGTTGACATGGAAAACCCCGTGTGATAAAGTGTTTTAGGTAGGCCTAAATTCGCGGTTTTTTTAGGATCAATTATGAGACTTCCGGTGTTGGATGTCTTCGGGAGGTGCACATCATGCGGGTAATTATTACTTTGGCTTGTACAAATTGCAAACAAAGAAATTACACAACGACGAAAAACAAGCGTAATCACCCCGACCGCATGGAGATGAAGAAATTCTGTAAGTCCTGTAACGAACAGACTTCTCATCGGGAAACCAGATAGTTTTTGGAGGTGTAGTCGGCGTGAAACGCAGTTTCAAGTCTCTGTTTTCCTTTTTCTCTGAAAGCTGGGCTGAACTCAAGAAAGTTCGCTGGCCCAATCGTAAAGAACTGACCAACTATACGCTGATTGTCATAGGGACGATTGCGTTCGTCACGATTTATTTTTGGGTTCTCGATATCGGCATTTCCGCTGTGATCGAAGCGATTATCTAGGAAGGGTTCCAGGTGGCTTGATATGGAAAAAAGATGGTACGTCGTTCATACCTATTCAGGGTATGAGAACAAAGTCAAAGCCAATTTGGAAAAACGCGTTGAGTCCATGGGCATGGAAGACAAGATATTCCGTGTTCTTGTTCCTATGGAAGAAGAACTGGTAACCAAGGACGGTAAGAAAAAAACCGTTATGCGTAAAGTCTACCCTGGTTATGTCTTGGTCGAAATGGTCCAAACCGATGATTCTTGGTATGTTGTACGCAACACACCAGGTGTTACGGGATTTGTAGGATCGACAGGCTCGGGTTCCAAGCCGACGCCATTGCTTCCAGAAGAAGTTGAACAGATTCTGAAGCATATGGGCATGGTAGAGCCGAAACCGAAGATTGAATTCGATGTTAAGGAATCCGTGCGAATTAAAGTTGGTCCTTTTGCGAATTTTGTGGGCTCCGTGGAAGAAATTTTGGTTGAGAAGAGCAAGCTTAAGGTTCACGTCAACATGTTTGGACGGGAAACCCCGCTTGAGTTGGATTATACTCAAGTGGAGAAAATATAGATTTTTCTTACAGGTTTCTTGTGGGAGGATCAATAGGTCCGTCTACCACTATTGAGTCAAGGAGGTGTCATCCATGGCAAAAAAGGTAATTAAAATGGTAAAACTGCAGATCCCTGCAGGGAAAGCTAATCCAGCGCCTCCAGTAGGTCCAGCTTTGGGTCAAGCAGGTGTCAACATTATGGCATTCTGTAAAGAGTTCAATGCTCGTACTGCTGATCAAGCAGGCCTGATTATCCCGGTTGAAATTTCGGTATTTGAGGATCGTTCTTTTACGTTCATCACCAAAACTCCACCGGCTGCTGTTCTGTTGAAAGTTGCTGCTAAAATCGAAAAAGGTTCCGGTGAACCGAATAAAACGAAAGTTGCAACTGTAAATCGCGCTGCTGTTCGTCAAATTGCAGAGCAAAAAATGCCTGACCTTAACGCAGCTTCCGTAGAATCGGCAATGCGTATGGTTGAAGGTACTGCTCGCAGCATGGGTATCACCATCGTAGATTAATTTTATTAATCTACGTGTGCCGGCGGTTTGACTGTCCGGTAAGTGTGGGAGGAATATCCGCTAATACCACATAAGGAGGAAAAGATAATGGCTAAACATGGTAAGAAGTACCTTGAAGCTGCTAAGCTGATTGACAGCGAAGCAACTTATGAGCCTTTGGAAGCCGTTGAATTGGTGAAAAAGGCTGCAACTGCTAAATTCGACGAAACCGTTGAAGCTGCAGTTCGTCTGGGCGTAGATTCCCGTAAACAAGACCAGGCTGTTCGTGGTGTTGTTGTCCTGCCACATGGTACGGGTAAAACACAACGTGTTCTGGTATTTGCAAAAGGTGACAAAGTGAAAGAAGCGGAAGCGGCTGGCGCTGATTTTGTTGGCGATCAAGATATGATCAACAAAATCCAACAAGGCTGGTTCGAATTCGACGTCTGCGTTGCGACACCTGATATGATGAGTGAGGTTGGTAAACTGGGTCGTTTGCTCGGTGGTAAAGGTTTAATGCCTAACCCTAAAGCAGGCACAGTTACTTTCGACGTTGCCAAGGCTGTTCAAGAAATTAAAGCCGGTAAAATCGAATACCGTCTCGACAAAGCAGGTCAAATTCACGCACCAATCGGCAAAGCATCTTTCAGTGCTGAGCAACTGAACGAGAACCTTAAAGCCTTGATTGAAGCCTTGAACCGTGCGAAGCCAGCGGCTGCTAAAGGTGTATACCTGAAAAACATCGCTATTTCTTCGACTATGGGACCAAGTGCACGTGTGAACACATCTGTTTACAGATAATATTTCGGTTGACACGTTCAATCAAATTTGTTATTCTGTAAAAGTTGTGAGTCCTTGTGACTGACCGTTAAAGTTGAATATGCTTACCGTAGACAGTAGGTGCTTTCGGGCTTAATTTCCTACCGAGGTGTTATGATAGAACGTTTCATGCGACGGGCTTGTCCCGTCCATGTGGATTTATCAAGCCTTCGTACTCTACGGAGGCTTTTTTCATGCTCATGAAAACGACTTTGGTAGAACGCCAGAATGGGTGTTTCTAACAAAGTAGATAAATTGATCAGGAGGTGTACAGTTTGGCAAATGCAAAGGTGATTCAAGCAAAACAAGAAGCTGTTGAAGTTGTAGCTGCAAAATTGCGCGAGAGCGTAACAACTGTAGTTGCAGACTATCGCGGTCTGAATGTTGCCCAAGTAACTGAGCTGCGTAAGCAGCTTCGTGAAGCCGGAATCGAATTTCAAGTGCTGAAAAACACACTGCTCCGCCGTGCAACTGCGGCAGCAGAATTGACTGAACTGGACGCAGTATTGACAGGTCCTACTGCAATCGCGTTCGGCAAAGATGATGCAGTGTCTGCAGCTAAAATCTTGAACGATTTCGCTAAGAAAAACAATGCATTGGAACTGAAAGGTGCAGTTGTAGAAGGTCGTGTAATCGGTGTTGAGGAAATCAAAGCGCTGGCAGAACTGCCATCCCGCGAAGGTCTCCTTTCCATGCTCCTCAGCGTGCTTCAAGCTCCTATGCGCAACTTCGCGCTTGCGGTTAAAGCTGTTGCAGATAAAGAAGAGCAAAGTGCATAAGTTGGGATTTAAACCTGCTGTATAGCAGTTAAGAACAAAAAAATACGAATTTAAATGGAGGTTCAACCATGAGTAAAGAGCAAATCTTGGAAGCAATTAAAGGTATGTCCGTATTGGAACTGAACGATCTCGTGAAAGCAATCGAAGAAGAATTCGGCGTAACTGCAGCAGCTCCAGTAGCTGTAGCAGGTGGCGCAGCAGGTGGCGCAGCAGAAGCTGAGCAATCCGAGTTCGACGTAATCTTGACAAGCGCTGGCGCTTCCAAAATCAACGTTATCAAAGCAGTTCGCGAAATTACAGGTCTTGGCCTGAAAGAAGCAAAAGAACTGGTTGACAACGCTCCAAAACCATTGAAAGAAAAAGTTGCAAAAGAAGAAGCTGAATCCGTTAAAGCAAAATTGGAAGAAGCAGGCGCTTCTGTAGAAGTAAAATAATTGACTGCTCTTTAGCAGACAATGAATTAAAACAAACCCCTTGAGGTGATCTTCAAGGGGTTTGTTGCTGTAAAGCGGTAGTACAAACAGGTCTGAAATATTATTCTAAAGGCTATGATGTTAGTATAACCGTACAACCGAAAGAGGTGGGCGTGAATGGCTGATCATTATTACTCCAGACGGCCAGAGACGGCACATGAACGGCGAAGTCTAGAGACGGTGCTGCGTGGACGTTCCTATCGATTTGCCAGCGATTCAGGCGTTTTTTCAAAGCAGGGGATTGATTATGGGAGTCGTGTGTTGATTGAAGCTATGCAACTTCCTGCAAATGCCTCGGTATTGGATGTAGGATGTGGTTACGGGCCGATTGGTTTGACGGCGGCTACGCTTGTCCCGGACGGACACGTTACAATGGTTGATATTAACGAGCGAGCCGTTCAACTAGCGATAGAGAATGCGGAGCGTAATGGAATTAAAAATGTCACCATTAAGCAAAGTGATTTGTTTGCAGAAGTGCAACACGAACGTTTTGACGTGATCTTGACGAATCCTCCTATACGTGCAGGGAAAGAAACGGTTCATACCATATTTGAGCTTGCGTATGAGCATTTAAATGAGGGTGGAGCTTTATGGGTCGTCATTCAGAAAAAGCAGGGTGCTCCTTCGGCGAGCGCTAAAATAGAGAGCCTTTTCGGTCATGTGGAAGAAGTTACGAAGGATAAAGGTTATCGGATTTTAAAGGCTGAAAAAAGTTTTAGAAAAATGCAATAGGACCATTGACTTGAATCCTGGTCTGTGATATCATTATAAAATGTCAGTATTAGGATGCCCTCCATGGCTTTAGTTTGTTGAAATGTCAATAGATTTATGCGTAACAGGGTATAGTATTTATATCTCTTACGTATAATATAACCATTTTGGGCAAATCTACAAGTGATGAAGATCTTCCGGTATGAGGATTCTGCAGATACGTCGCTCTTTTTTCGAATGCATTCGAGTAAGGGCTTTTCTGTATTTGTAAGATCGAATCATCTGTATGTGTCTTATTATAAGGTCACAAACAGAGGTTCGCAATGTATTTTTAAAGTGAGTAGACATGAGGGGTGAGTTTAAGTTGGCAGGACATCTTGTTCAATATGGTCGACGCACTCGGCGCAGTTATGCACGTATTAATGAGGTACTCGAGGTTCCCAACCTGATTGAGATCCAACAAAAATCCTATGATTGGTTTTTGGAGGAAGGATTACGGGAAATGTTTCGGGATATTTCTCCAATTCAAGATTTCACAGGAAATCTGATTCTGGAGTTTATCGATTACTCTCTCGGAGAACCCAAATATACCGTTGACGACGCAAAGGAACGCGACGTTACGTATGCAGCACCGCTTCGGGTAAAAGTCCGGCTTATTAATAAAGAAACCGGGGAAGTGAAAGAGCAGGAAGTATTCATGGGAGACTTCCCGCTGATGACTGAAACGGGTACGTTTATTATTAACGGTGCGGAACGGGTTATTGTCAGCCAGTTGGTTCGCTCTCCCAGCGTCTATTTCAGCACAAAAGTCGACAAGAATGCGAAAACAACATACACCGCAACGGTAATTCCTAACCGGGGGGCTTGGCTCGAACTGGAGATGGATGCGAAGGATATTATCTATGTCCGGATTGACCGTACCCGTAAAATTCCGGTTACGGTGTTGCTGCGTGCGCTTGGCTTTGGCACTGATGCTGAGATTCTGGATTTGCTCGGCAATGACGAATATATCCGCAACACACTTGATAAAGACAACACGGATTCCACGGAGAAAGCGCTGATTGAAATTTATGAGCGTCTTCGTCCGGGTGAGCCACCGACATTGGATAACGCAAAGAGCTTGCTTGTTGCACGCTTCTTTGATCCAAAACGGTATGATCTGGCCAACGTAGGCCGTTACAAAATCAATAAAAAGCTTCACATCAAAAACCGTCTGTTCAATCAACGTCTTGCTGAGACACTGATTGATACGACAACTGGTGAAATCATCGCTGAAGCAGGACAAATGGTAGACCGTCGCCTGTTGGACGAGATTTTGGCACAACTAGAAGAGTCGGTTGGACATCGTACGTATCATGTTGCTAGTGGCGTATTGGAAAGCAACGATATTCCGCTTCAAACGATCGATGTATTCTCACCGATTGAAGACGGTAAAGTAGTAAAACTGATTGCCAATGGAAATATCGATAAATCGGTTAAAAACATTACGCCTGCCGATATTATTTCCTCCATCAGTTATTTTATTAACTT
The DNA here is from genome assembly GCF_000307675.1 of Paenibacillus sp. ICGEB2008. Taxonomy (NCBI): domain Bacteria; kingdom Bacillati; phylum Bacillota; class Bacilli; order Caryophanales; family Paenibacillaceae; genus Paenibacillus; species Paenibacillus sp. ICGEB2008. The sequence continues at coordinate 37,246 of NZ_AMQU01000021.1, read as the reverse complement.
GCTTCACGGAATCGGAAGTACAGACGACATTGACCATTTGGGTAACCGTCGTTTGCGTTCTGTAGGTGAGTTGCTGCAAAATCAGTTCCGTATTGGTCTGTCTCGTATGGAACGCGTGGTACGCGAAAGAATGTCAATTCAGGATGCTAATGTAATCACGCCACAGGCGCTGATTAACATACGTCCGGTCATTGCGTCGATTAAAGAGTTCTTTGGTAGCTCCCAGCTGTCTCAGTTCATGGATCAGACAAACCCGCTTGCTGAATTAACGCACAAACGTCGTCTGTCTGCACTCGGACCCGGCGGTTTGACGCGCGAACGCGCGGGCATGGAAGTGCGTGACGTCCATCCGAGTCACTACGGCCGTATGTGTCCTATCGAGACACCAGAGGGACCAAACATTGGTTTGATCAACTCTTTGTCCACTTTCGCACGTATCAACGAGTACGGATTTATCGAAGCTCCTTATCGCTGGGTAGATCCGAAAACCGGAAAAGTTACAGATCAGATTGATTACCTGACTGCTGATGAAGAAGATAACTACATCGTTGCTCAGGCAAATGCGGAATTGACGGAAGAAAACACCTTTAAGGATGAAATCGTTATTGTCCGCTATAACAAGCAGTCTGATAACATTATTCCGATGGCAAGTAGCCGTGTTGATTACATGGACGTATCGCCTAAACAGGTCGTATCAGTCGCTACTGCACTGATTCCGTTCCTGGAGAATGATGACTCGAACCGCGCATTGATGGGTTCCAACATGCAGCGGCAGGCTGTTCCACTACTGATTCCGAAAGCGCCTTTGGTAGGAACAGGGATGGAACATAAGTCTGCAAAAGATTCTGGTGTTTGCGTTGTGTCCAAGTACAACGGGGTAATTGAACGTTCTTCGGCTAACGAAATTTGGTTGCGTCGTATTGAAAATGTAGATGGTACTGAAGTAAAAGGCGATATTGTTAAGTATAAATTACACAAATTTATGCGTTCTAACCAAGGAACATGCATCAACCAGCGTCCAATCGTAAACAGAGGCGATATTGTCAAGGTTGGCGATATTCTAGCGGATGGTCCATCCACAGAAATGGGCGAGTTGGCATTGGGACGTAACGTTGTCGTAGCGTTCATGACTTGGGAAGGTTACAACTACGAGGATGCGATCTTGCTGAGCGAGAAGCTGGTTAAAGAGGATGTATACACCTCGATCCATATCGAGGAATACGAATCCGAGGCTCGTGATACGAAGCTTGGACCAGAAGAAATCACTCGTGATATTCCGAATGTTGGTGAAGAAGCACTTCGTAATCTAGATGAGCGCGGCATCATTCGCATCGGTGCGGAAATTGCCGCAGGTGACATTCTTGTTGGTAAAGTAACACCTAAGGGTGTGACTGAGCTGACAGCTGAAGAACGTCTCTTGCATGCAATCTTTGGTGAGAAGGCGCGCGAGGTTCGTGATACTTCCTTGAGAGTTCCTCACGGAACCGACGGGATCGTTGTAGATGTTAAAGTATTTACACGTGAAAATGGCGATGAGCTGCCACCGGGTGTAAACCAGTTGGTACGCGTATACATTGCTCAAAAACGTAAAATTTCTGAAGGCGATAAAATGGCTGGACGTCACGGTAACAAGGGTGTCGTTGCCCGTATTCTGCCTGAAGAAGATATGCCATTCTTGCCGGATGGCACCCCAGTGCAAGTCGTACTGAACCCGCTGGGCGTACCTTCACGGATGAACATCGGACAGGTGCTTGAAGTGCATCTGGGTATGGCTGCAATGCGTCTTGGTATTCATGTGGCAACTCCAGTATTCGATGGTGCCAAGGAGTATGACGTATTTGATACGATGGAAGAAGCGGGTATGCAACGCAATGGTAAAACGGTGTTGTATGATGGACGTACAGGTGATCGTTTTGAACGTGAAGTTACTGTCGGTGTCATGCACATGATCAAACTGGCGCACATGGTCGACGATAAGATCCATGCCCGTTCTACAGGTCCTTACTCTCTCGTTACGCAACAGCCGTTGGGTGGTAAAGCCCAATTCGGTGGTCAGCGCTTCGGGGAGATGGAAGTATGGGCACTGGAAGCCTACGGTGCAGCATACACGCTTCAGGAAATTTTGACTGTGAAATCCGATGATGTGGTTGGACGTGTTAAAACTTACGAATCCATCGTCAAAGGTGAAAATGTCCCTGAACCGGGTGTTCCTGAATCATTCAAGGTCTTGATCAAAGAGCTGCAAAGCTTGGGTATGGACGTGAAGATTCTGTCTGAAGACGAACAAGAGATCGAAATGAGAGAGCTTGATGATGAAGATGACACAACTGGCGATAAGCTGAGTTTGAATCTGGAAGGCTCTGAGGTTGGCGTAGAGTAATTTGACTGCTGACTGACTCATATCAGCTTTGTTATATGCCTCGATCCATTTTTGGATGGATCAGGCTTCTTGATACCGCCCGGTGCTGCCGGGCGGTATCAAACCTAAAAACTCAGGATTTGGTTAAGGAGGGTTGCTCCTTGTTGGACGTTAACAATTTCGAATATATGAAAATCGGGCTTGCTTCCCCCGAAAAGATTCGTTCTTGGTCCCGCGGAGAAGTCAAAAAACCGGAGACGATTAACTATCGTACGCTTAAACCGGAAAAAGAAGGACTATTTTGCGAGAAAATTTTCGGACCTACGAAAGATTGGGAATGTCACTGTGGTAAGTACAAACGTGTACGCTATAAAGGTGTTGTCTGTGACCGTTGTGGAGTAGAAGTTACTCGCGCTAAGGTTCGCCGTGAGCGTATGGGCCACATTGAGTTGGCAGCTCCTGTATCGCACATTTGGTACTTCAAAGGCATTCCGAGTCGTATGGGTCTTGCTCTTGATATGTCTCCAAGATCTTTGGAAGAGATCATTTACTTCGCATCTTATGTTGTAACCGATCCAGGAGATACGCCTTTGGAGAAAAAGCAACTCCTGTCCGAGAAAGAATACCGCAGCTATCGTGAGAAATATGGCTACGGATTCCAGGCAGGAATGGGTGCTGAAGCGGTTAAAAAGCTTCTTCAAGATTTAGATATAGACAAAGAATTGGAATTTTTGAAAGAAGAGCTGCGTACAGCTCAAGGGCAACGTCGAAACCGTGCGATCAAGCGCCTTGAAGTTATTGAGGCATTCCGTAACTCTGGCAACCAACCGGATTGGATGATCATGGACGTACTGCCTGTTATTCCTCCTGAGCTTCGTCCAATGGTACAGTTGGATGGTGGACGTTTTGCTACTTCTGACCTTAATGATCTGTATCGTCGTGTTATTAACCGTAATAACCGTCTGAAACGCTTGTTAGATCTGGGTGCGCCAGATATTATCGTGCAAAATGAAAAACGGATGCTGCAGGAAGCTGTTGACGCTCTGATTGATAATGGTCGTCGTGGTCGCCCTGTTACAGGTCCGGGTAATCGTCCTTTGAAATCCCTCAGCCACATGCTGAAAGGTAAACAAGGACGTTTCCGTCAAAACTTGCTCGGTAAACGTGTTGACTACTCCGGTCGTTCCGTTATCGTAGTAGGTCCGTACTTGAAGATGTACCAATGCGGTCTGCCAAAAGAGATGGCGCTGGAGCTGTTCAAGCCTTTTGTTATGAAAGAACTTGTTAACAAAGGTTTGGCACACAACATTAAGAGTGCGAAGCGTAAAGTAGAGCGTGTGAGTGCTGAAGTATGGGATGTGCTCGAAGAAGTAATCAAAGAACATCCGGTTCTTCTAAACCGTGCCCCTACGCTGCATAGATTGGGTATTCAAGCGTTTGAACCGATCTTGGTTGAAGGTCGTGCGATTCGTTTGCATCCACTCGTATGTACGGCGTATAATGCCGACTTTGACGGTGACCAAATGGCGGTTCACGTTCCGTTGTCTGCAGAAGCTCAAGCGGAAGCTCGTTTGCTCATGCTGGCATCCGGCAATATTTTGAATCCAAAAGACGGCAAGCCTGTTGTTACCCCTTCCCAGGATATGGTCCTCGGTTCATTCTATTTGACTATGGACAACAAGGAAGAAGAGGGAAGCAACATGATCCTTCGCAACCCGAATGAGGCTATCTCGGCTTATCAACGTGGAACAGCGGGTCTTCATGCTCGTGTAGCTATTCCGGTTAAGGCTTTGAATAAAACTAGCTTTACAGAGAAGCAACAGGATGCAATGTTGATTACAACCGTGGGTAAAATTATCTTTAATGAGATTTTCCCGGCAAGCTTCCCGTACATCAATGACGCTACTCGTGCCAACCTGCTCTATGGTACTGCTGAAGAGTTCTTTGTTTACGATAAGGGTGTAAACCTCACTGAAGCCATCCAGAACGCTCCGCAAGCTAGTGGAGTGGGCAAGGATTACCTTGGTAATATCATCGCCCGTTGCTTTGAGATTTACCATACGACAGAAACTGCTGTGATTTTGGATAAAATCAAACAGCTTGGCTTTACGTATTCTACTCGTGCAGGTGTGACGGTTGCTGTGGCAGACGTAGTTGTACCTCAAGAGAAACAGGATATTCTTAAAGCGTCTGATGATAAAGCACAAGTCGTGACCAATCAGTACCGTCGTGGTCTGATTACGAACGAAGAACGCTATGATCGGATTATTGATATTTGGTCCAAGGCCAAAGACGATATTACAGACATTTTGATGAAATCCATGGATCGCTACAACTCTATCATGATGATGGTTGACTCCAAAGCGCGTGGTAACAAATCGCAGATTACCCAGCTTGGCGGTATGCGTGGACTGATGGCGAATCCATCGGGTCGTATTATCGAGCTCCCAATTAAATCGAATTTCCGTGAAGGTCTGACAGTACTCGAGTACTTCATCTCCACTCACGGAGCGCGTAAAGGTTTGGCGGATACAGCGTTACGTACGGCTGACTCCGGTTACCTGACTCGTCGTCTCGTTGATGTGGCACAAGATGTTATCGTGCGCGAAGATGACTGCGGAACGGATAAAGGCTTTACAGTAAGCCGCATCCAAGACGGTAAAGAAGTCATTGAGGACCTGTACGATCGTCTGGAAGGTCGTTATTGTTTCGAAACCGTACGTCATCCTGAGACGGGTGAGATCTTGGCTAGACGCAACGAATTGATTGACTCCAACAAAGCTGAGGCGATCGTCAAAGCTGGTGTGGATAAAGTTCAAATTCGTTCCGTGCTAAGCTGCCGTGCCAAACATGGCGTCTGCAAAAAATGTTACGGCCGTAATCTGGCTACTGGCAAACACGTTGAGATTGGTGAAGCGGTTGGTATTATCGCGGCTCAATCCATCGGTGAACCAGGGACACAGCTCACCATGCGTACGTTCCACACAGGTGGTGTAGCGGGCGACGATATCACACAAGGTTTGCCTCGTATCCAGGAGCTTTTTGAAGCACGTAATCCTAAAGGTCAGGCAACCATCAGTGAAATTGACGGTGTAGTTAAAGAAGTTCGTGAAGGGAAAGACCGTCGCGAAATCGACATTCAGGGTGAAGCTGAAACAAAAACCTATTCGGTCACTTATGGTTCACGTTTGCGCGTAAGCGAAGGAATGACTGTTGAAGCTGGGGACGAACTGACCGATGGTTCGATTGACCCTAAAGAAATGCTGCGTATTAAAGGTATTCGCGGGGTGCAGAACTATATCCTTCAGGAAGTTCAACGTGTTTACCGGAACCAAGGTGTTGAAATCAACGACAAGCACGTAGAAGTTATGATTCGTCAAATGTTGCGTAAAATTCGTATCATTGATGCGGGTGACACAACACTACTTCCAGGTTCATTTGTGGATGTGCATGAGTATGAAAATGCAAACAAGATAGCGATTCTCAGCGGCCAAGAACCAGCGGTAGCCAAACCGGTTCTCCTTGGTATTACCAAGGCCTCTCTGGAAACGGACTCCTTCTTGTCAGCAGCTTCCTTCCAGGAAACTACTCGTGTCCTGACAGATGCAGCTATCAAAGGAAAAGTCGATCAGTTGCTTGGATTGAAAGAGAATGTAATTATCGGTAAATTGATCCCTGCGGGAACAGGTATGAATCGTTACCGTAGCGTGAAATTTGCCCAGCCTGAAGAGGGGCAATCCTCATCTGAGGAACTCGAACCCATTTCAGCTGAGTAGTAATATAAAATAATATGATAAGCCCGGAACACCGTAGATATAAGCTTTGGTAAAGGCTGTAGCAACGGTGCTCCGGTACTTCTTATAAAAATGTAACGTATTACTTTGTTTAAATAGATTATAGTTGATAATTGTCTTGACATTGTTCATAGTCAATGCTAATATAGCAAAGGTGCGTGAGCAGCCTATATGCTATTGGGTCTTTTCGGAGGAATGAGATATGTCTAAAGAACAGGGACTGCAAGATGCTCATGTCAAAATCGGTACCAAACAAACCATTCGTATGGTAGAAATGGGCTTCGCCTCGGAAGTATATGTGGCAGAAGATGCAGATCAGCGTTTCACTTCCAACATCATTGATTTGTGCAACAAGCACGGGGTCAAAGTGACTCTCGTAGATACAATGAAAAATCTCGGAGCTGCATGCGGGATTGAAGTGGGAGCCGCGATGGCTGCTATCGTAAAACAATAGGGTAAGGAACGTTTTTGTCTAGGGAATCGTTATTCTTGGCGGCAAAGACTTTTCATTTGTTCTTTTATGAACCGCCTGGGTCTGTGGGCTTAGATAAGGTTTGTAAAGTAACAGCAAAAATTGAGGAAGGGGGTGGCAACCAACATGCCAACTATTAACCAACTGGTTCGTAAAGGACGTCAAGCCAAAATCGAGAAATCGAAATCACCGGCTTTGCAAAAAGGTTTTAATGCCTTGAAACGTGAAGCTACCGACATCAGTGCCCCGCAAAAACGCGGAGTTTGCACTCGTGTAGGTACTATGACTCCGAAAAAACCAAACTCCGCACTTCGTAAATATGCTCGTGTTCGCTTGACGAACCGTGTAGAGGTGACTGCTTACATTCCAGGTATTGGACATAACCTTCAAGAACACAGCGTAGTGCTGATTCGTGGCGGTCGTGTAAAAGACCTTCCGGGTGTGCGTTACCACATCGTTCGAGGTGCTTTGGATACTGCAGGCGTAAACAACCGCATGCAAGCTCGTTCCAAATACGGCGCAAAACGCCCTAAAGCTAAAAAATCCTAATGAATATAAACCGCGTATGCAGGTTTAACATGTAAGAAAGGGGGATATCCATGCCACGCAAAGGTCCAGTTACCAAAAGAGACGTGTTGCCAGATCCGGTATACAACAGCAAGTTGGTTACTCGCTTGATCAACCGCATCATGCTCGACGGAAAACGAGGCGTTGCTCAAAGCATTCTGTATAATGCGTTCAAGCTTATCCAAGAACGTACGGGTAATGACCCGATGGAAGTATTTGAAGCAGCTATCAAGAATATCATGCCAGTCCTGGAAGTTAAAGCACGCCGTGTCGGCGGTGCCAACTACCAAGTACCAATCGAGGTAAAACCAGAAAGACGTACGTCCCTGGGATTACGTTGGCTCGTAAACTACTCCCGCAACCGCGGCGAGAAAACTATGGAAGAGCGTTTGGCGGCTGAGATTATCGATGCTTCCAACAACACAGGCGCTTCCGTGAAGAAACGTGAAGACACGCACAAAATGGCTGAAGCGAACAAAGCGTTTGCTCACTATCGTTGGTAGGATTCAGCTTAAAAAAATAACTTCAATTTTGAAGGGAGACCCATTTCATGGCAAGAGAGTTCTCCTTGAAAAATACACGTAATATCGGGATCATGGCTCATATTGACGCGGGTAAAACCACAACAACAGAGCGGATCTTGTTCTACACAGGCCGTACGCACAAAATCGGTGAAGTTCACGAAGGTGCTGCGACAATGGACTGGATGGAACAAGAACAAGAGCGCGGAATCACGATTACTTCCGCTGCGACGACCGCTGCCTGGAAAGGTCACCGCGTCAATATCATCGACACCCCGGGGCACGTTGACTTCACTGTTGAAGTTGAACGTTCCCTTCGTGTATTGGACGGAGCAGTTGGTGTTTTCAGTGCGAAAGAAGGCGTTGAGCCTCAGTCTGAAACCGTATGGAGACAGGCTGATCGCTATGGCGTTCCACGGATCGCATATGTAAACAAAATGGATATTATCGGTGCCGACTTCTTGAACGTTGTAGCTGATATGCGTGATCGCCTTCAAGCGAACGCAGTTGCTATTCAACTTCCAATCGGTGCAGAAAATGACTTTTTAGGTATCATCGATATTGTTGAACAAAAGGCTCATATGTACAAAGATGACCTTGGTCAAAATATCGAAGAAGCCGAAATTCCTGCGGACTACAAAGACAAAGTTGAGGAACTCCGTAACGAATTGATCGAGAAGGTTGCTGAACTGGATGAAGATTTGACTATGAAATACCTTGAAGGCGAAGAGATCACGGTTGAAGAAATTAAAGCCGCTCTCCGTAAAGGTGTTGTAGAAGTTAAGATCTTCCCAGTTATCTGTGGATCTTCTTACCGTAACAAAGGTGTTCAGCTGATGCTGGATGCAGTTGTTGATTACCTGCCAGCTCCTATTGATGTACCAAGTATTCAAGGTCATCTGGAAGATGGAACGGAAGTTGAACGTCATTCTTCTGATGAAGAGCCTTTCTCCGCATTGGCCTTCAAAATCATGACGGACCCTTACGTTGGTAAATTGACATTCTTCCGCGTATATTCCGGTGTTCTTCAATCCGGTTCTTACGTATTGAATGCAACAAAAGGCAAACGCGAACGTATCGGACGTATCCTTCAAATGCACGCGAACAGCCGTCAAGAAATCACTGAAGTATACTCCGGTGACATTGCGGCAGCCGTAGGTTTGAAAGATACAGGTACAGGTGATACACTGTGTGATGAGAAGAATCCTGTTATTCTCGAATCCATGAACTTCCCTGATCCGGTTATCGAAATCGCGGTTGAGCCTAAAACCAAAGCTGACCAAGACAAAATGGCAGTTGCACTCGGTAAGTTGACCGAAGAAGATCCAACTCTACGCGCTTCAACTAACGAAGAAACTGGCCAAACTATCTTGGCAGGTATGGGTGAGCTTCACTTGGACATTATCATTGACCGTATGCGTCGTGAGTTCAAAGTGGAAACCAATGTTGGTAAACCACAGGTAGCATACCGTGAAACATTCCGTGCTCCAGCACGTGTTGAAGGTAAGTTTGTTCGTCAATCCGGTGGTCGTGGTCAATATGGTCACGTATGGGTTGAGTTCGAACCGCTTGAAGCAGGTACTGGTAGCCAGTTTGAAAGCAAGGTTGTCGGTGGCTCTGTTCCAAGAGAATACATCGGACCTGCACTTGCTGGTATTGAAGAGCAAATGAAGAACGGTGTCCTTGCAGGCTTCCCGCTTGTGGACGTTAAAGCTACAATTGTGGATGGATCATACCATGATGTCGATTCCAATGAAATGGCATTTAAAATTGCCGGTTCAATGGCGCTGAAAGCAGCGAAAGACAAATGTAAACCTGTATTGCTTGAGCCGATTATGAAAGTTGAAGTAACGGTTCCAGAGGAATACATGGGAGACGTAATGGGTATGCTGAACTCCCGTCGTGGTCGGATTGAAGGTATGGATTCCCGTGGTGGTGCCCAAATTATTCGTGCAATGGTTCCATTGTCCGAAATGTTTGGATATTCCACTACACTTCGTTCCGGTACACAAGGACGCGGTGTGTTCTCCATGGAGCTTCATCACTATGAAGAAGTTCCGAAGAGCATTGCTGAAGAGATCGTTGCCAAAACCAAAGGCGGCGAGTAATACAGTGTATTAGCTGATCGGATACTCTAGGTTTTCCAAAAGGTTTCCGACAGCCTAAAAATAAAACATGTTATTGAGGAGGAATTGTTCAAATGGCAAAGGCTAAGTTTGAACGTAACAAACCGCACGTTAATATCGGTACAATTGGTCACGTCGATCATGGTAAAACAACTTTGACTGCTGCAATCACAACTGTACTTTCCAAAACTTACGGTGGTGCTGCTGTAGCATTCGATCAAATCGATAAAGCTCCAGAAGAGCGCGAACGCGGTATCACAATCTCCACTGCACACGTGGAATATGAAACACCTAACCGTCACTATGCACACGTTGACTGCCCAGGTCACGCCGACTATGTTAAAAACATGATCACTGGCGCTGCACAAATGGACGGAGCTATTCTGGTTGTATCCGCTGCTGACGGTCCTATGCCACAAACTCGTGAACACATCCTCTTGTCCCGTCAAGTAGGTGTTCCATACATCGTTGTATTCCTGAACAAATGCGACATGGTTGAAGACGAAGAGTTGCTGGAATTGGTTGAAATGGAAGTTCGCGACTTGCTGAGCGAGTATGACTTCCCAGGCGACGACACTCCAATCACTCGTGGTTCCGCTCGTGAAGCACTGCAAAACCCAGATGGCGACTGGGCTAAGAAAATCGTTGAAATGTTCGAAACAATCGACACATACATCCCAACTCCAGAACGCGACACTGACAAGCCTTTCCTTATGCCTGTCGAGGACGTATTCTCCATCACTGGTCGTGGTACAGTTGCTACAGGCCGTGTAGAGCGTGGTACAGTTAAAGTGGGCGACGAAATCGAAATCATCGGTATTCAAGAAGAATCCCGTAAATCCGTAGTAACAGGCGTAGAAATGTTCCGTAAATTGCTTGACTCCGCTCAAGCTGGTGACAACATCGGCGCACTGCTTCGCGGTGTAGATCGTGCACAAATCGAGCGTGGTCAAGTATTGGCTAAGCCAGGTTCTGTTAACCCACATACAGAATTCTCTGCTCAAATCTACGTTTTGACTAAAGAAGAAGGCGGACGTCACAAACCTTTCTTCACTGGTTACCGTCCACAGTTCTACTTCCGTACAACTGACGTAACTGGTATCATTACTTTGCCAGAAGGTTCCGAAATGGTAATGCCTGGTGATAACATTACGGTTACTGTTCAACTGATCAGCCCAATCGCGATTGAAGAAGGAACTAAGTTCTCCATTCGTGAAGGCGGACGTACAGTTGGTGCAGGCGCTGTAGCAACAATCTCTAAATAATAAGGCTTCGAGCCTTGAATATAGCAACATTGTACTGGAACGAGTAACATTGTATTGGAACGAAGCAAAACGAGCCCCTGCCATGGTGCGGGGGCTTTTCTCTTGAGGAAAATCGCGAGCTGCGAGCACAATTGTTATCTTTGAAAATAAGATACATTGTTTTTTTTGTTTTTGCTTGCAATAGGCAGAAGTATTCGATATAATAACTAATGTTGTTTGTGACTGTGCGATGATGTGAGAGGTTACTGACACACCCGGCCCCTTTGCCATGGGAGGGCTGTCGGAAAATTTTCACGGAGTATGTCCGATACCAAATTGGGCGATAGAAGGAGGGACTAAAATGGCAAAGCAAAAAATTCGTATTCGTTTGAAAGCTTACGATCACAGAATTCTTGATCAATCCGCTGAGAAGATTGTTGAAACAGCTAAACGTTCGGGTGCAGGTGTTTCCGGACCAATTCCGCTGCCAACTGAAAAACAAATCATTACTATTCTCCGTGCGGTACACAAGTACAAGGATTCTCGGGAACAATTCGAAATGCGCACACACAAGCGTTTGATCGACATTGTTAATCCGACTCCACAAACTGTGGATGCCTTGATGCGCTTGGACCTGCCGTCCGGTGTAGATATCGAAATTAAATTGTAATATGTAATCAGGAAAAGAAAAGAGGTGTCAACATGAAAGGTATCTTAGGAAAAAAACTCGGAATGACTCAAGTGTTTACCCCTGAAGGTAACGTACTTGCTGTTACGGTTATCGAAGCTGGTCCTTGTGTTGTTCTGCAAAAGAAAGATCTGGAAAACGATGGATACGAAGCTATCCAACTCGGGTTCTCTGATAAAAAAGAAAAAAGATCCAATAAACCTGAAGCAGGGCATGCTAAAAAAGCAAATACTGCACCTAAGCGCTACGTTCGTGAACTTCGTGGCATCGACCTTGCTGCGTACGAGGTTGGCCAAGAGCTGAAGGCTGATGTCTTCACAGAAGGCGAATTCGTTGACGTAACAGGTATTTCTAAAGGTAAAGGTTTTGCCGGCGTTATCAAACGTTGGGGACAAAGCCGCGGACCAATGGCACACGGCTCGCGCTACCACAGAGGTCCAGGTTCTATGGGTTCCATTCAAGCTAACCGCGTTCCTAAAGGTAAACACCTGCCAGGACACATGGGACATGAAACGGTAACAATCCAACGCCTTGAAGTTGTTAAGATCGATACAGAACGCAATGTATTGCTCGTGAAAGGTTCCATTCCAGGACCTAAAAACAGCTTCGTTAAAGTATTAGAAACGGTGAAAAAATAATTAACTGAAGAAAGGAGGAACACGAAATGCCAAAAGTAGCACTATTTAATATTAGCGGCAGCCAAGTTGGCGAAATTGAATTGAACGATGCAGTGTTCGGTATCGAGCCGAATAAACACGTTCTTCATGACGCTGTTGTTATGCAATTGGCTTCCCTGCGTCAAGGTACTCACAAAGTAAAAGGACGTTCTGAAGTACGTGGCGGCGGACGTAAACCTTGGAAACAAAAAGGTACTGGTCGCGCTCGTCAAGGTTCGATTCGTGCACCACAATGGGTTGGCGGCGGTACTGTATTCGGTCCGACTCCACGCAGCTATGCTTACAAATTGCCTAAAAAAGTTCGTCGTCTGGCGATCAAATCGGCACTGTCATCCAAAGTGATTGAGAATGAAATCATCGTATTGGACGCTCTTACACTGAACGGACCTAAAACGAAAGAATTCGCAGCCATTTTGAATAACCTTAAAGCAGATCGTAAAGCATTGATTGTAGCTCCTAGCTATGATGATAATGTAGCGCTGTCCGCTCGTAATATTCCTGGTGTGAAGTTTGTAGCCGCAGACGGCATTAATGTTCTTGATGTGCTCGGACACGACAAACTGATCATTACGAAGGAAGCAGTTCAGAAGGTAGAGGAGGTGCTCGCGTAATGAAGGATCCTCGTGATATTATCAAGCGTCCGATTATCACCGAACGTACGGCTGGTATGATGAATGACTTGAAATATGTTTTCGAAGTTGACATTCGTTCCAACAAAGTCGAAGTTAAGAAAGCAATCGAAGCGATTTTTAACGTGAAAGTAAGTAACGTTAACACACTTCGTGTTCCTGCAAAACCAAAACGCTACGGACGTCATTCCGGCTATACGAGCGAGTGGAAAAAAGCGTTCGTAACGCTGAGCAAAGACAGTAAGCCACTTGAGTTTTTTGAAACAGTATAATTGAATCTGTAAAGTAAGGAGGGAAACTCAGTGCCAATTAAAAAGTATAAACCGACGTCCCCGGCCAGACGTGCAATGTCTGTATCTACTTTCGAGGAGATCACAACAAATCAGCCCGAGAAATCGTTGCTGGCACCTCTGAGCAAGCAAGCTGGACGTAATAACCAAGGTAAAATTACAGTTCGTCATCATGGCGGCGGACATAAACGTAAATACCGTATTATTGACTTCAAACGTAACAAAGATGGAATACCGGGCCGCGTTGCTACGATCGAATATGATCCAAACCGTACGTCCAACATCGCACTTATCCACTATGTGGATGGTGAAAAACGTTACATCATCGCTCCTAAAGGTCTGAAAGTAGGAGATGTAGTGGTATCCGGTCCGGACTCCGATATTAAAATCGGTAACTCCTTGCCATTGGAAAACATTCCAGTAGGTACGGTTATCCACAATATCGAATTGAAACCGGGTAAAGGTGGCCAACTTGTTCGTGCTGCTGGTACGGAAGCCCAACTTCTTGGTAAAGAAGAGAAGTATGTTACAATTCGTTTGACTTCTGGTGAAGTGCGTCGCATTCTGAAAGTTTGCCGTGCTACAATCGGATCTGTAGGTAACGAAGACCACGAGCTTGTTAAGATCGGTAAAGCTGGTCGTAGTCGTTGGTTGGGACAACGTCCTGAAGTTCGCGGTGTTGTTATGAACCCTAACGATCACCCACACGGTGGTGGTGAAGGTCGCGCTCCAATCGGACGTAAATCTCCAATGTCTCCATGGGGTAAACCAACCCTTGGTTACAAGACACGTAAAAAAGGCAAAGCATCTGATAAGTACATCGTTCGTCGTCGTACTAAGTAATAAAACGTGCGCTTAAGTCGCACGTTAACATATTAAAGAACGACTACGTTTTAACGAAGGGAGGATTCACAAATGGGTCGCAGTCTCAAAAAAGGACCATTTATTGATGGTTACCTGTTGAAAAAAGTAGAGGTTTTGAACGAGTCTGACAAAAAAGTCGTGATCAAAACTTGGTCCCGTCGCTCTACAATTTTCCCGCAATTTATCGGACACACGTTTGGTGTATATGATGGTCGTAAACACGTGCCTGTATACGTAACGGAAGATATGGTTGGACACAAATTGGGCGAATTCGCTCCAACGCGTACGTACAAAGGCCATACGGATGACGATAAGAAAACAAGAAGATAATCAACACAGCGTAGTGTTTGAGAGGAGGTAACTCAATGGAAGCAAAAGCACATGCTAAATCCGTGCGGATTTCCGCTCGCAAAGTGAAACTTGTTATCGATTTGATTCGTGGCAAGCAGGTAGGTGAGGCGATTGCAATTCTTCGTCACACTCCGAAATCCGCTTCTCCAGTCGTTGAGAAATTGCTGAATTCTGCTATCGCAAATGCAGATCACAACTACTCCATGGACGTAAATAAATTGGTAGTGTCTGAGGTTTTTGTAAACCAAGGTCCTACAATGAAACGGTTCCGCCCGCGTGCAATGGGTCGTGCAAGCCGCATCAATAAACGCACCAGTCATATTACTCTGGTGGTATCTGAAAAATAAGGAGGGAAAACGTGTGGGCCAAAAGGTAAATCCCGTCGGACTCCGAATCGGTATTATTCGTGATTGGGAATCCAAATGGTATGCAGGCAAAGATTTCGGTGATCTTTTGCTAGAAGACGTTAAGATTCGTGAGCATCTGAAGAAAAGATTGAAAGACTCCGCTGTATCCCGTGTTGAAATCGAGAGAGCAGCTAACCGTGTCAACGTAACGATTCACACTGCGAAACCAGGTATGGTTATCGGTAAGGGTGGTTCCGAAGTTGAAAATCTGCGTAATGAAATCACTAAAATCGCAGGCGGTAAAAAGGTACACATCAATATCTCTGAAATTAAAAATCCTGAACTGGATGCAATTCTTGTTGCTGAAAGCATTGCACAACAATTGGAACGTCGTGTTTCTTTCCGTCGTGCGTTGAAACAAGCAATTCAAAGAACTATGCGTTCCGGTGCAAAAGGAATTAAAACTCAAGTAGGCGGACGTCTTGGCGGTGCCGAAATCGCTCGTTCCGAAGGATACAGCGAAGGAACTGTTCCACTGCATACGCTTCGTGCTGACATCGACTACGGTACAGCAGAGGCTCATACTACTTATGGCCGTCTTGGCGTAAAAGTATGGATCTATCGTGGAGAGGTTCTTCCTCCAGCTAAGAAACAAGCTCCTCAGGAAGGAGGCAACTAATCATGTTGGTACCTAAACGCGTAAAACATCGTAAACAACAACGTGGTCATATGAAGGGTCGTGCAAAAGGCGGTACTACACTGAATTTCGGTGAGTACGGTTTGCAAGCTACTGAACCAGCATGGATCACTAACCGTCAAATCGAAGCTGCTCGTATTGCGATGACTCGTTACATCAAACGTGGTGGTAAGGTTTGGATTAAAATATTCCCTGACAAACCAATTACTCAAAAGCCTCTTGAGGTTCGTATGGGTAGTGGTAAAGGTAACGTAGAAAAATGGGTTGCAGTAGTGAAACCAGGTAAGATCATGTTTGAACTTGCTGGTGTACCGGAAGAGATTGCTCGTGAAGCAATGCGTCTTGCCGCTCACAAACTGCCAATCAAAACTAAGTTTGTGAAACGTGAAGAATTGGGTGGTGAAGCAAATGAAGGCTAGTGAATTCCGCAACCTTACCACTGCTGAAATCGAACAAAAGATCTCTGGTTTTAAAGAAGAACTTTTCAACCTTCGTTTTCAACTCGCTACCGGTCAGCTTGATAACCCGACTCGGATCGGTGCTGTGCGTAAGGAAATTGCTCGTGCTAAAACTGTGATCCGTGAAAGAGAACTTGGGATTAGCTAAGATATTAGACCGGGTGGAAATTCCGCCTGTAATTAGGAAGGAGGCCAACAATGAGCGAACGTAATGCCCGTAAAGTATTAGTCGGTAAAGTAGTCAGCGACAAAATGGATAAAACGATTGTGATTGCTGTAGAAACTTACAAAAAACATGATCTCTATCATAAACGCATTAAAGTGACTAAAAAATTCAAAGCTCATGATGAAAACAACACTGCACAAATCGGTGATACTGTTAAAATCATGGAAACTCGTCCTTTGTCCAAAGACAAAAACTGGAGACTGGTCGAAATCGTTGAAAAAGCTGTTATAATCTAATGTAGTGTAGTTTTTCCGAAAGGAGGATAAATAAATGATTCAACCATTTACACGTTTGACTGTAGCTGACAATTCCGGCGCGAAGGAACTGATGTGTATCCGTGTGCTCGGTGGTACGGGACGTCGTACAGCTCAAATTGGTGACCTGATCGTTTGTTCCGTAAAACAAGCAACACCAGGCGGCGTTGTCAAAAAGGGTGATGTAGTAAGAGCGGTTGTCGTTCGCACTAAACGTTCTATCCGCCGTAAAGACGGTTCCTACATCGGATTTGATGAGAACGCAGCAGTGGTCGTTAAAGAAGACAAGAGCCCACGCGGTACTCGTATTTTCGGACCAGTTGCTCGCGAACTTCGTGACAAGGACTTCATGAAAATCGTTTCCTTGGCTCCGGAAGTGATCTAAATTCACCTTAAAATGTGCCCGTAGGAGGTGTACGAAATGCCAAAAGTGAAAAAAGTTCTGGAATCCCATAACAACAAGCTGCACGTCAAAAAAGACGACACTGTTCTGGTGATTACAGGTAAAGATAAAGGTAAAAAAGGTCGCGTTATCGCTGCTTACCCTCGTCAAAACCGTGTGCTTGTGGAAGGTGTTAACATGATTAAAAAACACCAAAAGCCTAATCAGCTGAATCCACAAGGCGGCATCATCGAGAAAGAAGCTCCGATTCACGTTTCCAACGTTATGCACATTGATCCGAAGAGCGGAAAAGTAACTCGTGTGGGTTACAAGGTTTTGGACAACGGAAAAAAAAGTGCGCATTGCAAAACGTTCAGGCGAAGTGATCGACTAATTATTTTTTGAAGAAAGGAGGACTATGATTCATGGCAACAACAAGAATGAAAGAACGTTTCTTGAAAGAAATCACTCCTGCTTTGATGCAGAAGTTCAACTATACAACAGTGATGCAAGTGCCTAAAATCGAGAAAGTTGTAATCAACATGGGTGTTGGCGACGCAGTCCAAAACTCCAAAGTGCTTGATTCGGCTCTCAACGACATGCAGCTGATCGCTGGTCAAAAACCAGTTATCACTCGCGCGAAAAAATCTATCGCAGGTTTTAAATTGCGTGAAAACATGCCGATCGGTGTAAAGGTAACACTTCGTGGCGAGCGTATGTATTATTTCTTGGACAAATTGTTCAACATTACACTTCCTCGCGTACGTGACTTCCATGGTGTATCAACAAAAGCTTTCGACGGACGTGGTAACTACACGCTTGGTCTGAAAGAACAGTTGATCTTCCCGGAAATCGAGTATGATCAAGTTGATAAAGTTCGTGGTATGGACATCGTTATCGTAACGACTGCCAAGACTGACGAAGAGTCCCGTGAGCTTCTGACTCAGCTGGGCATGCCTTTCGCGAAATAATGTTGGCATAACGTTTCGGGCGTCTGATTTAAAGACACCCTGTTCTCCGAAACTATTTAGGAGGTGTCAGGCTAAGTGGCAAAAACTTCAATGAAAGTCAAACAACAACGCGCACCAAAGTTTAAAGTTCGTGCTTATACTCGTTGCGAACGTTGTGGTCGTCCACATTCGGTGCTGCAAAAGTTTAAGATCTGCAGAATTTGCTTCCGTGAATTAGCTTATAAAGGCCAGATTCCTGGCGTGAAAAAAGCAAGCTGGTAAAAAGTCCTGTTTGGGAAGGAGGTTTATACACAATGACTATGTCTGATCCAATTGCAGATATGCTTACTCGTATTCGTAACGCGAACACTGTTCGCCACGAAACAGTAGAAATGCCTGCATCTACAATGAAAAAACAAATCGCCGACATCCTGAAACGTGAAGGATTCATTCGTGATGCGGAATTTGTTGAAGATAGCAAACAAGGGATCATCCGTATTTTCTTGAAATACGGTGCGAACAACGAGCGTGTTATCACAGGTTTGAAAAGAATCAGTAAACCAGGTCTTCGCGTTTACACGAAGAGCAATGAGATTCCACGCGTATTGGGTGGACTCGGGATCGCAATCATTTCAACATCCAAAGGTATCATGACGGACAAAGAAGCGCGTCAGTCCAAAGCCGGCGGAGAAGTGGTTTGCTACGTTTGGTAATTTAACGTTTAAAAGATAGGAGGTGCAACAGATATGTCCCGTATTGGTCGTAAACCAATCACAGTACCAAGTGGTGTTGACGTGACTTTGAACAACACAGTGATCACAGTTAAAGGTCCTAAAGGAACATTGACTCGTGAGCTTCATAAAGACATGTCCGTTACTGTGGAAAATAATGAAATTAATGTAGTTCGTCCTTCGGACAATAAACTTCACCGCTCTTTGCATGGAACAACCCGCAGCGTTGTCAATAACATGGTAAGTGGTGTAACTGAAGGTTTTTCAAAATCTCTGGAGCTGGTTGGGGTCGGATATCGTGCAAGCAAATCCGGAGATAAAATCGTTCTGAACGTTGGATACTCTCACCCGGTTGAAATTACACCGGAAGCGGGCATCGAGTTCGAAGTTCCTTCGAACACTAAAATTATCGTTCGCGGAATTGATAAAGAGCGTGTAGGTGCCTATGCTGCTAAGATTCGTTCCGTTCGTGAACCTGAACCGTACAAAGGTAAAGGGATTAAATACGAAGGCGAGCGCATCATCCGTAAAGAAGGTAAAGCCGGTAAGAAGAAATAAGTTTCTTACCGACTTTTGTGCGGTCTTTCTACTGGAAAGACTTGTACTCTTTTTTACCCAGTGCGTCTTAGTATAAAGTTTTAAAAGGCAAACTGAAGGGAGTGAAAACTTGAGATGATTACAAAACAAGATAAAAATAAAGCACGTGTCAGAAGACATCTGCGTGTACGTAAGAAAATCGAAGGTACGGCTGTACGTCCTCGTTTGAACGTATTCCGCTCTTCCAAGCATATCTACGCACAACTGATTGATGATGTTGCTGGTGTAACATTGGTTTCTGCATCCACTATGGATAAAGAACTGAGCAGCGAAATCAAAAACGGTGGTAGTGTAGAAGCAGCTCGCAAGGTTGGCGAACTCGTTGCTAAACGTGCGAAAGAAAAAGGCCATGCTAACATCGTATTTGATCGTGGTGGATACTTGTATCATGGACGGATTCAAGCTTTGGCTGATGCAGCTCGCGAAGCAGGCCTTGAATTCTAAGACATTTCTCAAAAGGAGGTTAACGACTTGCGTGTAGATCCGAATACTTTGGAACTGACTGAAAGAGTAGTAAATATTAATCGTGTAGCTAAAGTTGTCAAAGGCGGACGCCGTTTTAGCTTCAGTGCTCTGGTAGTAGTGGGCGACGGCAACGGCTGGGTAGGCGCTGGAATCGGTAAAGCGGGCGAAGTACCTGATGCGATTCGCAAAGGTATTGAAGATGCTAAGAAAAACCTGGTTCACGTTCCACTCGTAGGCACAACAATTCCTCACCTTGTTACAGGTAAGTTCGGTGCTGGCCGGGTTCTGTTGAAACCGGCATCGGAAGGTACTGGGGTTATCGCTGGTGGTCCAGTTCGTGCAGTTCTGGAACTTGCTGGTGTAGGTGATATCTTGACAAAATCTTTGGGTTCTTCGAATTCCATGAATATGGTCAATGCGACTTTGGAAGGTTTGTCCCGCTTGAAACGCGCTGAAGATGTTGCTAAATTGCGCGGCAAATCCATCGAAGAGCTGCTGGGCTAAGGAGGGAATATCATGGCGAAATTAGAAATTACCCTCGTTCGTTCGTTGATCGGCCGTCCTGGTACTCAGAGAACGACTGTTAAAACGCTCGGCTTGCGTAAAATCAACCATAAAGTAGTTCAACCCGACAATGCAGCGATTCGCGGGATGATTAATCAAGTTAGCCATTTGGTTTCTGTTAAAGAAATCGAGGCTTAAGCAATAAAGTATTTTAACAATAATCAAGGAGGTGCAACGAACGATGAAGTTACATGAGCTTTCCCCAGCTCCAGGCTCCCGCAAAGAACGTAAACGTTTGGGTCGTGGTCCTAGTAGCGGTACGGGTAAAACTTCTGGTCGTGGTCATAAGGGTCAAAACGCTCGTTCCGGCGGTGGTGTACGTCCGGGCTTCGAGGGTGGTCAAAACCCACTGTATCGTCGCTTGCCTAAACGCGGTTTCGTAAATCCTACTCGTAAAGAGTATGCGGTTTTGAATATCGAAGATTTGAACAGTTTTGCAGCGGGTACAGAAGTAAGCCCTGAGTTTTTGCTGAACAATGGTATTGTGAAGAACGCGAAATCCGGAATTAAAATTCTGGGTAACGGTGAAATCACTGTGAAATTGACAGTTAAAGCGAACAAGTTCTCTCAATCTGCGGTAGAGAAAATTGAAGCTGCCGGCGGTAAAACCGAGGTGATCTAATGTTCAAGACCCTGAAAAATATATGGCGGGTTGAGGATCTTAGAACCCGAATCCTGTTTACCCTGTTTATACTCTTTGTATATCGTATTGGCTCCTTCGTGCCGGTTCCCGGTGTGAATAAGCAAGTCTTTACTTCTCAGGATCAGGCAGGAAGCGAGTTGTTTGGACTCCTTAACACCTTCTCAGGGGGCGCGTTGTATCAGTTTTCGATCTTCGCCCTCGGGATTATGCCATATATTACAGCGTCCATCATTGTACAGTTGCTGTCAATGGACGTGATTCCGAAACTTGCGGAATGGGCTAAACAAGGAGAGCATGGTAAAAAGAAATTGGCTCAAATTACACGGTATGGTACTGTAATACTGGGCTTAATCCAAGCATTCGGAACGTCGATTGGATTTAATCGACTGTACGGTGCAGCGATGATTCCAGGTGCTACTTTTGCTGATTATCTGGTTATTGCCATTGTGCTTACTGCAGGAACTACGTTCCTTATGTGGCTCGGTGAGCAAATTACCGAAAAGGGAATCGGTAATGGTATCTCTATTGTAATCTTTGCAGGGATCGCGGCAGGTATTCCAAGACATATTCGGACGATTGTAGAATCTCAGTTTATTCAAGCAGATCAGCTGTTTATGAATATTCTGAAGGCAATTATCATTGCCTTGGTGGTTGTTCTGATTATCGTTGGTGTTATCTACATCCAGCAAGGTATTCGGAAAATTCCAGTACAATACGCAAAACGTGTAGTTGGCAACAAAATGTACGGTGGCCAGAATACGCATATTCCGATGAAAATTAATGCGGCAGGCGTTATTCCGGTAATCTTTGCGGTATCATTGCTGCAATTCCCGACAATTATTGCGAGTTTCTGGGCAGATCATGCTTGGGCTAAGTGGATTACCACTTACTTGTATTATGACAAGCCACTGGGCATGGTTTTGTATGTCGTAATGATTATCGGTTTCACATTCTTCTATACCTTTGTACAGATGAATCCGCAGCAAATGGCCGACAATATGAAGAAAAACGGCGGTTATATCCCAGGCATTCGCCCAGGTAAAGCCACGGAGAAATACTTGACACGAGTAATGTCACGTTTGACAATGACAGGAGCTTTGTTCCTGGCAGTCATATCCGTTTTGCCGGTATTCTTCGGTTCGCTTTCGGGCTTGCCTCGTTCCGTGCAAATTGGCGGTACTTCATTGCTCATCATTATTGGTGTAGCATTGGATACGATGAAGCAAATCGAAAGCCAACTGATCAAACGCCATTACAAAGGCTTCATCAACAAATAGGCAATAGGTACCGGCATAGGATGTTCGCATGCTTACCGGCACCTTTTGTGCTGTTTCTTGTGTAGGGGTCGTCTTGAGGAGTGACAGATTGTGAATATTTTGATCATGGGGCTCCGGGGCTGGTAAAGGTACACAAGCAGATGTCATTGTGAAGGAGTTCGGCATTCCTCATATCTCGACAGGTGATGCGTTTCGCCTAGCGATGAAACAGGGAACACCTATTGGCATTAAAGCCAAAGAGTATATTGACAAGGGTGAACTTGTTCCGGATGATGTAACAATCGGTATCGTTGAAGAACGGCTGCAGCAGCCTGATTGCAAGAAAGGTTTCTTGCTGGACGGTTTTCCAAGAACTTTAGCTCAAGCTGAAGCCTTGGATCAAATTTTGGGCCGTTTGAATACGAAGCTGGATGATGTCATCAACCTGAAAGTGGATCGTGACAACTTGTTGGCACGAATCACAGGACGGCGAGTTTGTAAAAGCTGCGGAGCTAGCTATCATATTGTCTTTAATCCTCCTAAGGTTGAAGGCATTTGCGATAAAGACGGTGGTGAACTCTATCAGCGTCCTGACGATAACGAAGATAGCGTAAGAACACGACTTGACGAATATAGTAATAAAACAGCACCACTCCTCACGTTTTATGAGAACCAGAATCTTCTGCGTCATATTGACGGAGAACAGGATATTGATGTGGTTTCCCAAAATATCGTGTCCTTGTTGCGGGGTTAGCTGTAATGATCATTTGCAAGTCGGGGACGGAATCAAGCTTTATGAGGAAAGCTAGGAAAATGAATTCGGCAACGAGTTATTTCTTAGTAGGACACATCGAGCCCGGTATTACGACCGGTGAACTTGATCATTTAGCTGATCGGTATATTCGCAGTCAGGGAGCTGTGCCGTCTTTTAAAGGTTATAACGGTTTTCCTGCTAGCATTTGCGCTTCAGTCAACGAACAACTGGTGCACGGATTTCCCGGCAAACGCAAGTTAAACAAAGGCGATGTCATTACGAAAACTCGCCAGTTTACAATGTCGCATGCCATTCGGCAATATATTGAGAATCCAAACCGTGGTATTCCTGAGCAGGGGCCGAGGCTGAAAACCGGCATTGTGCTGGCTATTGAATCAATGATTCCAATAGGTGCTCGCCTTGTAGGGACGCTGGAAGACAACTGGACGGTCGTTACGATGAACGTAATCTCTTGTACTCATTTTGAGCAAGTGGCGACGGGCGAAGCGGACGGCATGGACATTTTCACGAAACTGAGTGCGTAGGTGATTGGAATGAATCAGCAAGGAAACCTGCAAATCGGTCAGCTGGTGAAGATTCTGAAGGGCAGAGGTGCCGGACAGATTGCGGTTGTCGTTTCAATAGCAGATAGCAGGTTTGTGTATATTGCGGATGGGGATAAACGAAAGTTTGATCAAGCGAAGAAGAAAAATGTTCTTCATTTGGTGCCTCAGCCAAAGATTAGTAGCGAGATTGTAAATAGTTTAAACGAAAGCGGTCGGGTGACGAACGGAAAACTGCGGCATGCAGTGAAAACTTTCCTGGACTCGTCCGAATACCAAGCTGAAGAGAAAGGAGACTGACTTTGGCCAAAGAAGATGTCATTGAGGTTGAAGGTACGGTAATCGAGCCACTGCCGAACGCTACGTTCAAGGTAGAGCTGGAGAACGGTCATCAAATTCTTGCTCATGTTTCCGGAAAGCTGCGGATGCACTTTATCCGTATTTTGACAGGCGACAAGGTGGTTGTACAGTTATCGCCTTACGATTTAACCAAAGGCCGTATAACGTACCGCAAGTAATTCATGCAGGTTTTTATTAAACGTATGTCATTTAAAAAAACTTGTTTTGCTCGGCAAAACGATGTGAATGTTCACGAAGCGAGTTTTACCAGGGTAAAGCTTGGAGGAGGTAATCAACATGAAGGTAAGACCTTCTGTAAAACCTATTTGCGAGAAATGCAAAGTCATTCGCCGCAAAGGGAATGTAATGGTTATTTGCGAAAATCCGAAACACAAACAAAAACAAGGTTAATAGAAGGGGGTGTAGCGTAAAATGGCTCGTATAGCTGGTGTGGATTTGCCACGTGACAAACGCGTTGAGATCGCCTTGACTTACATTTTCGGAATCGGTAAGACGACTTCTCAGAAAATTTTGAAGGAAACAGGCATCAGTGCAAACACGCGTGTTCGTGATTTGACTGAAGATGAAGTGAGCAAATTACGTGAAACGATCGACAAAGAAGTTAAAGTAGAAGGCGATCTGCGTCGTGAAATTTCCTTGAATATTAAACGTCTGACTGAGATTGGCTGCTACCGTGGTGTTCGTCACCGTCGTGGATTGCCTGTTCGCGGACAACGTACTAAAACTAATGCTCGTACCCGTAAAGGTCCTCGTCGGACTGTAGCGAACAAGAAGAAATAAGAAGGGAGGATAACATTCAATGGCTAAACCGAAAAAAGTTGTACGCACAAAACGCCGTGACCGTAAAAATATCGAGAGTGGCGTGGCACACATCCGTTCCACGTTCAACAACACGATCGTTACGATCACAGATCCACACGGTAACGCAATCTCTTGGGCCAGCTCAGGCGGCATGGGATTCCGTGGTTCCCGTAAATCTACTCCATTCGCAGCGCAAATGGCCGCAGAAACTGCTGCTAAAGCTGCTATGGAACACGGCATGAAGACAGTCGAAGTCATGGTTAAAGGACCTGGTGCAGGTCGCGAAGCAGCAATCCGCTCTTTGCAAGCTGCTGGTCTGGAAGTTAACCTGATCAAAGACGTAACTCCGGTACCTCATAACGGATGCCGTCCTCCAAAACGTCGTCGCGTCTAATGAGATTTCTCCTCTGCGTGTAGTATAGATCCGGCACAAACTGCCAAGAATGGATGTTTAGGTATACTGCATGATAGACTATGGATAAGGTGAATGTTTCATATAGGAGCGACGTTTTGAAGGAGGGATATTGCAGTGATAGAAATCGAAAAGCCGAAAATTGAGACGGTTGACGTCAATGATGATGGCACCTATGGAAAATTCGTAGTAGAACCGCTGGAACGCGGATACGGTACGACGCTGGGGAACTCGCTTCGCCGTATTCTGTTATCCTCGTTACCGGGGGCAGCAGTCACATCGGTTCAGATCGATGGGGTTCTGCACGAGTTTGCAACGGTTCCCGGTGTGAAGGAAGACGTAACGGAGATCATTCTGAACTTGAAAGCTTTATCGCTTAAAATCCACTCAGATGAAGAGAAAGTACTCGAAATCGATGCGGAAGGCGAAGGAGTTGTAACGGCAGGTGATATCCGTGCGGATAGTGATGTGGAAATTCTTAATCCGGATCTTCACATTGCAACGCTCGGACCGGGTTCGAGACTTCACATGCGTATTTTTGCCAATCGCGGTCGCGGTTACGTTAAGCAGGATCGGAATAAACGTGATGACCAGCCGATCGGCGTCATTCCCGTCGACTCCATCTACACTCCGATTGCACGCGTGAACTACGGCGTAGAAAATACGCGTGTCGGCCAGGTTACGAATTATGACAAGCTGACACTTGAGGTTTGGACAGACGGAACTATTCGTCCTGAAGAAGCTGTGAGCCTTGGAGCCAAAATTTTGACCGAGCATGTGATGCTATTCGTGGGTCTCACGGATGAAGCAAAAGATGCAGAAATTATGGTCGAAAAAGAAGAAGACAAGAAAGAAAAAGTTCTTGAAATGACGATCGAAGAGCTGGATCTCTCCGTCCGTTCCTATAACTGCCTTAAGCGCGCTGGTATCAATACGGTACAAGAACTCACGACTAAATCTGAAGAAGATATGATGAAGGTCCGTAACTTGGGTCGCAAATCTTTGGAAGAAGTACAAGAGAAGCTCGAGGAACTTGGTTTAGGACTTCGTACGGAAGAATAGCACAGCAACGTTTTTGTGAAGGAGGGGAAACTACATGGCATACCAAAAATTGGGCCGTAATTCCAGTGCCCGTAAAGCTTTGTTTCGTGATTTGGTAACCGATCTGTTCTTGTATGAGCGTATCCAAACTACTGAGGCTAAAGCGAAAGAAGTTCGTTCTATTGCTGAAAAACTGATCACCAAAGCGAAAAAAGGAGATCTGCACGCACGTCGTCAAGTGGCTGCGTTCGTTCGCCGTGAAACTTTGGATGGTGAGCAGGATGCAATCCAAAAGCTGTTTAGCGAATTGGCTACACGTTACAATGAGCGTCCAGGTGGATACACTCGTATCTTGAAACTGGGACCTCGTCGTGGCGACGCCGCTCCAATGGTATATCTGGAATTGGTTGACCGCGCGTAAACAGGCGAAGATGAGGGAAGGGTGGACAGAATCGGCTTGATTCTGAACAACCCTTTTTTTCTCTTGGAGGAGTCCTTGAGGGGCTTCTCCTTTGTTATGTTCGGTTTTTTCCTGCAAGACCAGAGAATACCCCTGCAAAGGTGTGAGAAGCATGCGGAACTTGTGCATGAAGGTGAACTATGATGGAACCCACTATGATGGCTTTCAGACACAGCCTAGTGGTAACACCATTCAGGACTGTCTTGAAAATGCTATATACTCATTGACGGGCGAACGTCTTAAAATTACGGGCTCAGGACGTACAGATGCAGGTGTGCATGCATACGGGCAGGTATTCAATTTTCATACTGAATCGCCGATTCCGATACATCGCTGGTGTCTGGCACTTAATGCCTGGCTGCCTCGTGATATCATCGTTACAGATGCGAGAGAGGTGCCACTGTCCTTTCATGCACGCCGCATGGCGAAGCGGAAGACGTATCGGTACAGTATTAATGCGAATCGGTTTCCAGACATCTTTCACCGTCGTACACAGGCCCATCATCCAACGAGTCTGGATGTAAGAGCGATGGAAAAGGGGTTGGCTCATTTAGTGGGCAC
This sequence comes from Paenibacillus sp. ICGEB2008, assembly GCF_000307675.1. Classification (NCBI taxonomy): domain Bacteria; kingdom Bacillati; phylum Bacillota; class Bacilli; order Caryophanales; family Paenibacillaceae; genus Paenibacillus; species Paenibacillus sp. ICGEB2008. The sequence goes on along the minus strand of NZ_AMQU01000021.1, from coordinate 10,142 downwards.
CTTTGACTATACTTCGTTCGCATCTCGACGTTCCCAAAAGATGAATCATGTTCGCACTATTTACGAAGCCTATATAACGGTAGACCATTCCTTTTCACGTCCAGGGTCGGACGATCAGGGAATTATTCATACTTATATTACAGGTAGCGGATTTTTGCAGCACATGGTTCGGATTATAATGGGGACTTTGCTGGAAGTGGGAGAAGGCAAAAAATCGCCGGATGATATTCCTTCCATTTTGGAAGCAAAAAACCGTTCAAAGGCTGGCCCTACAGCCGTTGGACACGCTTTAATGCTCTGGAATGTAGAGTACGAAGAAAACATCAAAAAACATTGATTTTTCCCTTGCAGAATTGATGGTTATCCTGTAATATAAAAGTTGTGTTTTCTTAATGGCTTTCCCACAGCCCCAATTAAGATAATCACTTTATAGCAACATCTAATCCATCGATAATGCAGCAACTTAACGAACGAAGATAAATGATGATTTCTGTTAACGAACTTAAGGAGGATACTTTTCATGCGTACTACGTATATGGCGAAGCCAAATGAAGTTGAGCGCAATTGGCACATCATTGATGCCGAAGGCAAAACGCTCGGCCGTCTGGCAAGCGAAGCGGCTGCGTTGATTCGCGGCAAACACAAGCCACAGTTTACACCACATGTGGACACAGGTGATTTTGTTGTTGTAATCAATGCGGAGAAAATCGTATTGACCGGTAAAAAAATGGAGAACAAAAAATACTATCGTCACTCCCTGCACCCAGGTGGTCTGAAAGTAACAGTTGCACAAGATATGGTTAAGAACAAACCTGAACGTATGTTGGAATTGGCTGTTCACGGTATGCTTCCTAAAACTCGTCAAGGCGACAAAATGAAGCTGAGACTTAAAGCTTACAGAGGTACAGAGCATCCACATGCAGCACAAAAACCTGAAGTTTACGAACTTCGCGGATAATTAAAAGGGAGGACAGTTTCATGGCACAAGTACAATACTATGGGACAGGTCGTCGTAAACATTCGGTAGCTCGTGTTCGTCTCGTACCGGGTGAAGGACGCATTGTCATCAATAAGCGTGATATTAATGAATATTTCGGTTTGGAAACTCTCAAACTGATCGTAAAACAACCACTGAATCTGACAGAAACACTTGGTAGCTATGACGTACTCGTTATCGCTCATGGTGGTGGTATCTCTGGTCAAGCAGGCGCAATTCGCCACGGTATTTCCCGTGCTCTGTTGAAAGCAGATCCAGAATTCCGTCCAGCTTTGAAAAAAGCAGGATTCTTGACTCGTGACCCACGTATGAAAGAACGTAAAAAATACGGCCTCAAAGCCGCTCGTCGTGCACCACAGTTCTCGAAACGTTAATATTTCGAATACAGAAGAACCTTTTCCTTATGGAAAGGGTTCTTTTTTATTTAGATCATTTGCTGCACATTAACTACATGTGGATAAATGGATCTACACTAGAATTTTATGGCTACGTCTGCCCTGCGATACATAAAAAGGTGCATATACTATCTGGAATACGTAAGTTATCCACGATGTAACTAAGATCGGTATACTTATGCACAAATATAGTTTGCTATTTCAACACAGTTTATCCTGTAATGTTCACAACCTGTGACTAATTAAAAAGATCAGGGAACTTTTGCAGAGCAATCTTTAGCTTGGTACTGCCCATCTCCTCGGCTTCCGTAATTGCAGCGATGATGATGTGAGTATTTTTAACCATTGAGAATGGGCTAAAATAGGGCTCCAGTTACGTTAAGGGCTATCTGTATATCTGAATGCTTTAATTTCTCAGGGAGGGCCTCTGTGAGCGCTATAGGAGTGTTGAGAGGCTTATTATCGATCTGGGTGCCATTTCTTTGTAATATTCCTTAATAGAAGCACGATTAGCATCAGAGCTCCCGATTTAGTAGTGGGATTCTTCGGATGTAAACCTTATAGTCAGAGCTGGTTTACCTTGAGCTGAGCACGACCACGTATGCTTCATCTTTGAATGCAAATGTAAATATGACGAACGAACCCTAATTATATTTCCTTGACCAAATCCAAGGATAATCATGGCTCTAAGGAAGGGCGCTTTTATCCTCAGATATTTTTACCTGATCATAATAGCCATAGCTATCCAGGATTACGATGACAGCCGAGTAGTGGGTATATCTTTGTCTCGGGTGGAGTAGAGGAAGCATTTTCGCTAACCTAAAATACTTACGTTCAGGCATACCCTCTGCTATGACTAGTTACTTTTAGTTATTAAGCAATCTAAGGCAATTTTTAAACGTTTGGTATAAGAATATTTTATATATAGCCACTGAACTTGGTTGAATATGCAGGAGAGCGTTTAAGAATGCTGACAGAACAACGTTCCTGCTTCATGCGGGATGATAAATGTTTACAGTATGACGATTTTGCTTGGATTGACAATGAATATGAAAGTTTTATACTGTACTTAATCTTATTAGTTTAGTCGGCATTGAAGTATCACTTGTTTATGAATCTTCATATGGAGGCGCATTGATAATGAATTTATTGGAGAAAGAAGCGTTGATTAGAGTCAAGGCAAGTGAACTGGAAGAGGCCACGCCTGAAGAAATTATTCAATATGCTGTTCAGACATTTCCCAACCTCACCTTTGCTTGTAGCTTCGGAGCAGAAGATGTAGTACTAGTAGATATGCTACAAAGAATTAGCCCTTCTACCGATATTTTTTACTTGGATACCGACTTTCATTTTCAAGAAACTTATGATACGCGTGATCAGATGAAAGCTAGATACAATTTGGATTTTGTTAGAGTCTCTCCCTTAATCACTCCAGAAGAGCAAGCTGCGGAGCATGGAGAGGAGCTGTGGAAATCAAATCCTAATGCATGCTGTGGTATACGCAAGGTTGAGCCGCTGACACGCATTCTGTCTCAATACGATGCATGGATTACCGGTATCCGTCGCGATCAGGCTCCTACGCGTGCGAATGCAAAAAAGGTAGAGTATGATGAAAAGTTTGGTCTCGTTAAATTTAACCCCTTGGCAAGCTGGACTTCCGAGGATGTATGGAACTATATTCGCACTCATGATGTATTGTATAATCCATTGCATGACCGTAATTTTCCCAGTATTGGCTGTGAGCAATGTACACGTGAAGTCCTGCCAGGTGAAGATCCACGTGCTGGCCGTTGGTCAGGCAATGAGAAAACGGAGTGTGGGCTCCACCAATAAAAAATGGTATGTAGGTAGCTCTGAGACTTATTTATGAAAAGAAAGGAAGTGCATCATGACTGCAATTCTTCCGCATGGCGGAACGCTCGTTGATAGAATTATAACTGGACCGCAGCAAGAAGCACTGTTGCAGGCTGCAGGTGAATTGTTTCCTATCCCTGTAAACTCATGGACGATTTCTGATCTGGATTTAATTGGAGTAGGTGCCTTTTCTCCATTGACGGGATTTATGAATGAGTCAGATTATCGTTCAGTGGTAACGGATATGCGTCTTGCTGATGGTACAGTCTGGAGTATTCCCATTACTCTTGCAGTAGTAGAAACCATAGCCAGTGAACTGAAACTAGGTCAGCAGGTGGCTTTGGTGGGGGAAACAGATGGTATCATCTATGCTGTACTTGATATTGAGAGTATTTATCAGGTTGACCAGGCAGAGGAAGCCAGATGTGTATTCAAGACGGCTGACCCGGCCCATCCTGGCGTAAATAAATTGTTAGATCGACCTGCTACCTATGTAGGTGGAACGGTGCAAGTGCTGAATCGACCCAAACCTACTCAATTTAGCGAATTTTATTACACACCAGCACAGACACGTAGCCATTTTGCTGAAAAGGGCTGGAAGACAGTAGTCGGTTTTCAAACAAGAAATCCGGTACATCGGGCACATGAGTACATTCAAAAAAGCGCGATGGAAATTGTGGATGCTTTATTTCTAAATCCACTTGTTGGAGAGACCAAGTCAGATGACGTTCCAGCAGATGTGCGTATGAAGAGCTATCTAGTGTTGCTGGACAACTATTATCCGGCTGATCGAGCCTTTCTGGGGGTCTTTCCTGCTGCCATGCGATACGCTGGTCCTAGAGAGGCCATTTTCCATGCTATTGTGCGGAAGAACTTCGGCTGCACTCATTTTATTGTCGGAAGAGATCATGCGGGTGTAGGGGACTATTACGGTACCTATGAAGCGCAGGAAATTTTCAAGCACTTTACACCTGAAGAGCTGGGGATTACCCCGTTGTTTTTTGAACACAGCTTTTACTGCACCCAATGTGGAAATATGGCCTCAAGTAAAACATGCCCACATCCCAAGGAGCATCATTTGACGCTCTCTGGCACCAAAGTGAGGGAATTATTACGCTCCGGGGTTTGTCCGCCACCGGAATTTACACGCCCAGAAGTCGCTCAAGTGCTGATTGAAGGTATGAAAGAATATGTTCATGCCTGAGTTGTACTAACTACACGCCTCGTCCCATATAGATTATTAGTATCTGTATAGGACGGAGGCGTTTTGTTATGCAAAAAAACAATCGTAAAAAAGAGGTCACACTGTGGATTCGCTATCAGACGCTGCAAAAAATGCTGTTAGGCTGTTGTCTCGCTGTTCTATTCATCATGCTGACATTGTATGAGATACCTGCTTCGAGAGCATGGATTCATTGGAGTCTACCGCTTACTGGTAAGGTAATTGCTATAGATGCCGGACACGGAGGACCTGATGGAGGAGCAGTTAGCAAAGAGGGAGTCATTGAAAAGGATATTAACTTGGCGATCGCTTTTTATTTGCGGGATTATTTGCAGCAAGCAGGAGCTGTTGTCGTCATGACACGCGAGGATGACCGCGATCTGGCGCAGCAAGAAACAAAAGGCTATTCCAGAAGAAAAACGGAGGATTTAAAGCAACGGGTACGTATGATTGAGGAGCAGCAAGCGGACCTCTTTTTAAGTATTCATATGAACAGTATCCCGTCGAGCCGTTGGAGTGGAGCCCAGACCTTTTTCGTACCTAATCATGCAGATAACGAGAATTTGGCATCCTTAATTCAGGAAGAAATCAAGCGCAACCTGGAAAATACGGACAGAGTAGCTAAGACCGTAAACACCGTCTATTTATTAAAGGCACTCAAAATGCCAGCAGCTCTTGTAGAAGTCGGATTTTTGTCCCATCCAGAAGAAGCCAGACGACTCAGTGACGAGAACTATCAGAGACAAGTGGCTGCATCTATATATAAAGGTATTTTGCGTTACAGTGCCGGGGAAAAGGGAACCTCATCAGCACCTGAAGTCAGATAGTGGTATACTGTAAGTGTTTACCACTACGTAAATCAATAAAGCAGAGGTGCTGATTATTCATGCAATCGAGAGAGCAAGTTATAGAGCTACTTCAGCAAGTGCGAGAGCCTCAAACGGGACGCCGTTTGGTTGACCTGCATTTTATTCGGGATGTGGTTGTTAAAGAGGATCGGGTATCATTGACTGCTATTACCCTGGATAGCCAAGAAGAGACTCGAACGGAACTGGATCGGGAAATCCGGCAGACGTTAGAAAAGGCGGGATTAAGTCACGTGCATATTCGTATTCGTGAGGCATCTGAGTCTGAAAAGTCAGCTATACAAAATGGAGAGGATACCGAGGAGGTAGCTGATCCGGTTTTGACCAAAGGACATGCTGTCGGTATGGAAGAACATGAGCTGCTTCATCCAGCATCTGGCGTACGATTTATTGCCATTGCAAGCGGAAAAGGTGGTGTCGGAAAATCGACAGTAGCTGTGAATTTGGCGGCAGCTCTAGCCAGACAGGGTAAGCGAGTGGGTTTAATTGATGCTGATATCTATGGATTCAGTGTGCCGGATATGCTTGGGGTAGAGGACGTACCTTCTGTCGAAGATGGTATCATTCAGCCAGTGGAACGATTTGGTATCAAAATCATGTCCATGGGCTTTTTTGTGAGAGAAAACAATCCTGTTATTTGGAGAGGTCCCATGCTGGGGAGAATGCTTAGACAGTTTTTTAGTGATGTCGAATGGGGCAAGCTGGACTATATGATACTCGATTTACCACCAGGTACTGGTGATGTAGCGCTTGACGTACATCAAATGATTCCGCAGAGTGAAGAAATCATTGTCACTACTCCGCATGCGACGGCAGCTTTTGTAGCTGCACGTGCAGGGGCAATGGCCCTTCAAACGGATCATAAGGTCATAGGCGTCGTGGAGAACATGTCCTATTATGTGTCCTCCACTGGAGAAAAAGACTATGTTTTTGGACGGGGAGGCGGGGCTATGTTGGCAGAAACACTTCATACGAAACTTTTGGCACAAATTCCGCTGGGTATCCCAGATAATCATCCGTCAGAAGCCGATTTTTCTCCATCCGTATATAAATCGGAGTCGGCGACAGGAGCTATTTATAATGATATAGCCGCCCAAATTACCGGGTTGCACATGGAATCTGAATAATAAAAAAGGCTGGTTGTTGAACCAGCCTTTTTTTTTACTGACCTCCTCCTTGACCTCCTTCACCACCACCTTGTTCTCCTTCACCACCACCACCATCTTGCTTTTGATCCCCGGATCCACCTTGCTCTCCGCCTTTTTTCTCAACCTTAGGTTGAAGTTCTTCTTGCACAACAGTTTTGAGTAAATTCATGACCTCAAGCCGAAAAATCGGATTCTGCATAGCATCATGCATGACTGTCATAGATTGTTTGCGATATTCCGGGGTTTTAGTTAAGTCCATATACATCTTGGTCAGTTCTGGCGATTTTAGCATCTCTTCAATTGATTTTTGGTAAGAAGGGTCTTTTATAAGCTGCATATGAAGCTGTTTGCTTTGACTGTTGATGGCTTTGGCAAATTCCCCGGCAAAACGCGGATCAGTCATAATTTTTTCGATTTCTTTTTTATATTCAGGTGAGATCAAAGTATCTTTTACTGCAATTTTCATCTGTTCAGCGGATTGTGTGGACATAAGCATTTTCATTCCCATGCTGCCTCCAGATCCACCTCCTCCACCACTTTGACCGGATTGTCCCTCTTTTTCCCCGGTTAAGGCTTCTTCTACGGCTTTTTTTCCATCATCACTTTTCAGGATATCAACCACCATCGTTTTCATCTCTTTATAACTGTTCTGGGGAGGTGCAGAACCCTGATCCGAGCCGCAGCCGCTCAGTGCAACGCCCAGTACGCATACCATGCTAACAAATCGCAAACGAGTCCAATTCATGGCCGTATTCCTCCTTTATCATGAATGTGGATAGTATGCGGATGATTGGGGAGAAATATGTCGAGTTGCTTTTGGTTTTTAGCTGAGAACGATGTAAAATAACTCCTTAAAGACCCAGAGCTTGATCGCGAACCTCTTTACCTTTTACTGTACCTTGTTGAAGCAGTTCGGATACAGTCACAAATTCATAGCCTTGTGCCCGCAACTTGTCGATAATGATGGGCAACGCTTCATGAGTTTGTTTACAAGAATCACTGGCATGAAGAAGGACGATATCACCGGGATGTGCTTTATTTACAACACGGTCGATTATGACCTGCGTACCAGGGTTTTTCCAGTCCAGGGAGTCAGTATCCCATTGAATGGTTTTGTAGCCTAAAGTGCTGGCAACTTGAAGTACCCTTTTGTCAAAGTCACCATTAGGCATACGGATTAACTTCGGGGATTGTCCAGTCAGCTCGGTTAATGTGGTATGAGCCGTTGAAATCTGCTTACGAATCTCTTCATCGCTTAAGCTGCTATAGTTTTCGTGTTTATGGCCATGACTGCCAATCTCAAATCCGCTTTCTTTAATTTGATTCACGAGTTCTGGGTGTGTTTTGCTCCAAGGGGCAGAAAGAAAAAAGGTGGACTTGGTCACTTTTTTATCTTCGAGAACTTTTAAAATGGGGGCAGTACGCTTATCACCCCAGCTAATGTCGAATGTGAGAGCGATCAGCTTTTTATCCGTAGGCACACTGTAAACGGCAGTTGGCGCTTCCTCGGAAAAAACCGTAACATTATCGGTTTCTACATAAATGACCCCGGCAGTAAAGACGGCCGCTGCCATTACGATCAAGAATCGTTTAATTTTTTTGCCGTTCAATACATAGAAAAAAGAATTCATGGTTAATGCCCCTTTCATCCTAGAAGTGCTTGTTTACTTAAAGCTATGCCAGGGGTTGTCAATTATTCCATTGGACTAATAGGAGGAATCAACAAATGGGACTAAGAGCATTTTTTTATGATTTACGCACGACAAGACGGCTAATTTTGATCGCTGCACTTTTTTTTCTGCGCAAGTATTGTAGTGGGATGGCTAAGAACAGGTGTTATTCAGTCTATGTTGGCACGACAAATGGAGGGACTGGGGGGAGTGGCACAACGATTGCAGAACTCTGAGCATCCACAATGGAGTTTTTTTGTGTTTATCTTTTTCAACAATGCAATCAAATGCGTGCTAGTAATATATACCGGAGCTCTTTTTGGAATCGTACCGTTTATATTTTTGATTGTGAACGGAATGGTTTTAGGTTTTGTAGTACACCTGCAGACAGATATGGGAAGAAGTATGTATGAAATTGTCGTAAAAGGATTATTGCCTCATGGTGTAATTGAATTGCCTGTTTTGATTATCGCCTGTGCCTTCGGTTTGAAGTTTGGGGTCAATATAATATCTACCCTAGGTACAAGCATAGGACTAAAACGCAAAGGTACTGGCCCATCGTGGGAGGTTTTTTTGAAACAAACGTTGACCGTGTCAATATGGTCTGTCATCTTTCTATTTATAGCAGCTGCGATTGAGAGCGGCATAACTTATCGTTTATTGTCGCATTAAAATAATATGGCCAATTATTTATATATTTCCCGAAAATTGAACATAACAAAGGGGAGAGCGTAAAGAAAAGCATTAAAGATTACTTGGAGTAAGTTTGAAACCTTAGCAGTTGAGTTTAAAAACAGGTAAAGTTTGGAACAATTAATTGAGCAAATATAAGTACTATATAATCTGCTGATAAGGGAGTATGGTCATATGTTGGGAATGCTGTTTAACGAAAAAGAATGCAAAGAACTTGACTACGTTCTTCGTAAGGAACTAGATGAAATGCTGCTTGACATGAGTGATACCCGATTGGACCAGGATATCCGTTATGCTATAGCACTTCGATATAAAACAGTTTTCCGCATGTATGCCCGTTTTGCACCCGCCAAGGAACTATCCAAATATGCACGCAGAGGCCGTGTCCCGCAAACCAAACAATAAAAAGATAAAGAAGAACTATATCAAACCGAGATATCAGGAAGTAAATATACTTTCTGATATCAAAAAAAGTATTGACTCTATTCAATATTCATGTTAAATTAACTTTCGTTCCTTTTTGAAGGATTTGCTCGAAAAAAGAATTTAAAAAAACTCTTGCAAAATTCAAAAAGAGATGATATATTATAAAAGTCGCCGCTGAGATACGGTGATGAAGTAAAGTGAGATATAATGAAGGTTTGATCTTTGAAAACTGAACAACGAGTGAGTAAACCGATTTTGTTCGCAAAATCAAACAAAGAGATATTTTATCTCGTCAGTTTCAAAATGAGCTAATCGCTCTTTCTATAAACCAACTTTCGTTGGTCTTTAATGGAGAGTTTGATCCTGGCTCAGGACGAACGCTGGCGGCGTGCCTAATACATGCAAGTCGAGCGGGGTTAGTTAGAAGCTTGCTTCTAACTAACCTAGCGGCGGACGGGTGAGTAACACGTAGGCAACCTGCCCATAAGACAGGGATAACTACCGGAAACGGTAGCTAATACCCGATACATCCTTTTCCTGCATGAGAGAAGGAGGAAAGGCGGAGCAATCTGTCACTTGTGGATGGGCCTGCGGCGCATTAGCTAGTTGGTGGGGTAAAGGCCTACCAAGGCGACGATGCGTAGCCGACCTGAGAGGGTGATCGGCCACACTGGGACTGAGACACGGCCCAGACTCCTACGGGAGGCAGCAGTAGGGAATCTTCCGCAATGGGCGAAAGCCTGACGGAGCAACGCCGCGTGAGTGATGAAGGTTTTCGGATCGTAAAGCTCTGTTGCCAGGGAAGAACGTCTTGTAGAGTAACTGCTACAAGAGTGACGGTACCTGAGAAGAAAGCCCCGGCTAACTACGA
>NZ_AMQU01000020.1:0-74319 GCF_000307675.1 Paenibacillus sp. ICGEB2008 | reverse complement strand
AGTTCGGTCCCTATCTGTCGTGGGCGTAGGAAATTTGAGAGGAGCTGTCCTTAGTACGAGAGGACCGGGATGGACGTACCGCTGGTGTACCAGTTGTTCCGCCAGGAGCACCGCTGGGTAGCTATGTACGGAAGGGATAAGCGCTGAAAGCATCTAAGCGTGAAGCCCCCCTCAAGATGAGATTTCCCAATTAGTAAGACCCCTTGAAGACGACGAGGTAGATAGGTTGGGGGTGGAAGTGCAGTAATGCATGGAGCTGACCAATACTAATCGGTCGAGGGCTTATCCTAAGATAAGACGCAATGAAGTTTCGGATCCAGTTTTCAAGGTGTAACCTTGGAATTACGCTTGATATTTAATATCATTTTATTGATAATCTGAATATCTTGTAGAATTTCACTAAGCGAGTCCGTTCATATGGAGAGATACCCAAGTGGCTATAAGGGGACCCTCTGCTAAGGGGTTAGACTGCGTAAGTGGTGCGAGGGTTCGAATCCCTCTCTCTCCGCCATTTAGGACAAGCTAGTAAATTATGTTATGGCGGTGTAGCTCAGCTGGCTAGAGCGTACGGTTCATACCCGTGAGGTCGGGGGTTCGATCCCCTCCGCCGCTACCATACATACCCAGGAGGCTTAGCTCAGCTGGGAGAGCATCTGCCTTACAAGCAGAGGGTCGGGGGTTCGATCCCCTCAGCCTCCACCATTGTGCCGGTGTAGCTCAACTGGTAGAGCAACTGACTTGTAATCAGTAGGTTGGGGGTTCAAGTCCTCTCGCCGGCACCATTTTTTTGAAAAATATAGGGAACTGTGGTGTAGAGGCCTAACATGCCTGCCTGTCACGCAGGAGATCGCGGGTTCGAATCCCGTCAGTTCCGCCATTTTTCAGCTTAGTATTTTCGCCGTACTAAAGTGGGAAGGGGTATCCCTCCGCACTTTATTTTTTTGCCAATGGATATGGCTCGGTAGCTCAGTCGGTAGAGCAGAGGACTGAAAATCCTCGTGTCGGCGGTTCGATTCCGTCCCGAGCCACCTTTATATGGAGGATTAGCGAAGTGGCCAAACGCATCAGACTGTAAATCTGCTCCCTTACGGGTTCGGTGGTTCGAATCCATCATCCTCCACCAGTTTTACGAGCCATTAGCTCAGTTGGTAGAGCACCTGACTTTTAATCAGGGTGTCGAAGGTTCGAGTCCTTCATGGCTCATCAGAAGTCATCAACTATAAGTTGATGGCTTTTTTTTGTATTGATATAAGTCATGTTTTTATATAGCTTTTTATTTTAAGGTATCGACAGGTTATAATGAGTTCATTATGTTCGCTTAGTGTTTAATCTATATTCTAAAAAAAGTGAAGTGGTGATCGCGTGACTTTGGATACAGAATGGATTCAGCAACAGCTTCAGAATATAATTCAAGCGCCTTTTACCATAGTGCCTTGGTGCCCAGAAATGATGGCAGAAGGAGAAACAGCCGATTCAGTTATACCGGATAGATCGTTTGTTAGTGAGAATAAATTATATTTTCCGTTTCGTGCATCGGCAGGTGAACTGGCTGCTTTTGCGGTAGAGGACAGATATTTGACGGATCGAGAACGGAAGCTGATAGAAGCGTTACTGGGGAACATGGAACAAGTCTGGCAGAATGGTCCACGCTTGTCGATCAACCCAGCCTATAGCGAGGAAGAGCGGATGAATCGTTTTGGACAATGGCTCATACAGCAGGCTGCCGATCTAAACAGTGAGGAAGAAGTTCCCACTGAATTGGAGCTTCGTGATTCGTTATCAGCGTGTATGGTGCCTTTTTTACTGAATGGCGAGGGAACACAGGATGGGGCTATCACCTATACGCAGCTTCATCGATTGTTAGCGAGCTATTTTGGAGGGAATGTGCTGCTTACTCCATTAGACGAACAATCTTGGCTGATTCTCGCAAAAAAGGAGCTTTTATTAGGGGTCGACGATGAACGGGATAAAGATCCTGAGACTAGAGAGGCAGATTTTGCGGAACCGCTGGAGGAGGTACTTACGGCTTTTAGCTTGGGGTTATATGAGCTTATCGCGAATGAATGGGTCGGTGTATTCCATTTGGCGATTTCCAAGCCTTCAGTCCCTTTGCAAAGTTTCCCCCACGAGCTGAATTTATTATGGGAGACGATCCATCTTGGCAAGCTTTTTCATGTAACAGAGCACATCCACCTTTCATGGGAGCTTCATTTGGAGAGACTGTTAAATCGCATTCCCAAGGAGCAGCGTGTACTATTTTTGGAGCAGGTAATGAAGTCATCTGTCATACTGGAAGACTCAGAAACGATGGCTACATTGGATATCTTTTTTCAACTGGATTGTAATGTGAGTGAGACAGCCAAGCGTCTGTATGTTCACCGTAATACGTTGATTTACCGTTTGGACAAGATTAAACAGGAGACCGGATTGGACGTGCGGACGTTTAATGATGCAGTTTTGGTCAAACTATATCTGCTATTGTACAAAGTGACAAAAAGGAAATAGCATTTTTGTGCAGTTTGCGAATAGCCAGGGTTTAGGTACTAGGGTAAGATACAAGTAGAAAATGTATTCGATTTCAAAACTTGACCTTGGGGAGGCAAAAGCTATGGCTGGCGTACGTTTAGAGCATATTTTCAAGAAATATCCGGGTGCAGAAAAAGCTACGGTTGTTGATGTCAATTTGGACATTCAAGATAAAGAATTTCTCGTATTGGTTGGTCCTTCCGGTTGTGGGAAGTCTACTACACTTCGTATGATTGCTGGTCTGGAGGAAATTTCAGACGGTAAATTATACATTGGTGATCGTGTTGTGAACGATGTGGCTCCAAAAGACCGCGATATCGCGATGGTATTCCAATCCTATGCCTTGTATCCGCATATGAATGTATACCAAAACATGGCTTTTGGTCTGAAGCTCCGCAAGGTTAAAAAGGAAGAAATTGATAAACGCGTACGTGAAGCAGCTAAAATCCTTGATATTGAGCATCTGTTGGATCGCAAGCCGAAAGCGTTATCAGGCGGTCAGCGTCAGCGTGTTGCCTTGGGACGTGCGATTGTGCGTGACCCACAAGTCTTCTTGATGGATGAGCCACTGTCCAACTTGGATGCCAAGTTGCGTGGTCAAATGCGTGCGGAAATCACGAAGTTGGCTAAGCGTCTGGAAACGACCGTTATCTATGTAACACATGACCAGGTTGAAGCCATGACGATGGGTGATCGGATTGTAGTTATGAAGGATGGTATCATTCAACAAGCTGCATCCCCGGATGAACTGTACAACCGTCCAGTGAATCTGTTCGTTGCTGGTTTTATCGGCTCTCCTACAATGAACTTTATCTCAGGTAAGCTGGTTGAAAAAGAAGGTGCATTGCATTTCGCAGCACCAGGTCTGGATCTGTTTGTACCTGAAGGTAAGGGACAGATTTTGAAAGCGAAAGGCTACATTGGCAAAGAAGTGATCTTGGGCATTCGTCCTGAGGATATTCATGAAGAGCCTGTATTCTTGGAGGCTTCTCCGAACACGATCTTTACATCCACTGTGGATGTAACGGAAAATCTCGGTCATGAAATGCTGTTGTACCTGAGCGGTGCTGGAAACGATACGATTATTGCCCGTGTAGACGGACGTTCCAATACTCGTGATGGTGTCAAAGCGAAGTTGGCTGTTGATATGAACAAAGTTCATATTTTTGATAAGGAATCGGAATTGAGCATTCTGGTTGGCGAATAAGATCAGCCTCTGGAAGAGAGTCGCAGTTTTCCCAAGCGGAGAACTGCGACTCTTTTGTATATCATATCCGCTACTAGCTTCGGCATTGCATTCAATGGAAAATTCCGATACGATGGGTGTACAATGGTGCAGGTCTAGATTCAGACAAGGTTCGTTGGCAGGATTTCCAGATTGGGGCCTCCAACTGTCGGGATAGGGATAGCCTGGAATCCTATTGTTAAATCAAGTGAAGTGTGGACTCATTCAGGATAGACTGCGTGGGGTTGTATGGTTAATAGAATAATGCTACATAAATCAAATGGCGTATAGAATCCGGTTTTTGCAGATGAGGAGAGAATACAATGGCTAAACAGGTAAAGGTATCCGAGCTTGTACAGCAATTCCAAATGGAGGTTATTTCCGGTGAAAAGGGTCTGCGCAGACTGATCACTGTGGACGATTTGAATCGCCCAGGCCTGGAGATGGCCGGGTATTTTGAATATCATACACAGGAGCGGGTACAGCTTTTGGGAAGGTCTGAGCTGGCCTTTCTGGGTATGCTGCCTCCTGAGGAGCGACGGGATCGAATGGAGCGTTTGTGTACAGAGCTGACTCCATGTATTATCATCACACGTGGCCTGGAAGTACCGGCCGAGCTAGTGGAGGCAAGTACAGAGCGAGATATTCCTGTACTGCGAACTAATATGGCGACGACGATTTTATCGAGCCGTATCACAGGTTTTCTGGAAAGAAAGCTGGCACCTACGGCAACTATTCATGGCGTATTATGTGACGTGTATGGCGTGGGAATGCTTATTACAGGCAGTAGTGGAATTGGTAAGAGTGAAACAGCACTGGAACTTGTCAAACGTGGGCATCGCTTGGTAGCAGATGATGCGGTAGAAATCCGGCAAACGTCCGATTTTCAGTTGCATGGAACAGCACCTGAACTAATTCGTCACCTGCTTGAAATTCGTGGCGTGGGCATTATTAATGTGATGACACTGTTTGGTGCTGGTGCAGTTCGTAATAATAAGCGGATTACATTGGTTGTCCGTCTGGAGGCATGGCAACAGGACAAGCAGTATGACCGTCTCGGTCTCGATGAAGAAACCACACGCATTATTGATACAGATGTTCCACTCGTTACGATTCCAGTACGTCCGGGCCGAAATCTGGCTGTTATTATCGAGGTAGCGGCGATGAACTATCGGTTGAAACAAATGGGCGTTAATGCAGCTCTGCAATTTACAAACAAGCTGACTGCGACGATTTCTGAAGATATGGAAGAGATGGATTAAGGTTCGTTCGGTTGCAAGGAAGAACAAGGAGTGAGAGAAACATATGTCAACGGCAACATTACTGCTGAATCCGATTGCTTTTTCAATCGGGGCAATCAAGGTCCATTGGTATGGGCTTATTTTGGGGCTGGCGGCACTTGTGGGTTTATATCTCGCCATCCGTGAGGGAAAAAGATTCGGTATTCCGCAGGAATTCTTTATGGATATGCTACTTCTGGGTGTTCCATCGGCCATTATTGGAGCGCGTATTTATTATGTAGCCTTCAAATGGGAAGACTACCGAGATAATCTATGGGATGTCTTTAAAATTTGGAACGGCGGTATCGCGATATATGGTGCTTTGATTGGTGCCATTATATGTGCGGTTATTTATTTCCGCTATAAAGGGTATAACTTCTGGCGTATCGCTGATATTTGTGCGCCGGGTCTATTAATCGGTCAAGCGATTGGACGCTGGGGTAATTTTGTCAATCAAGAGGCTTACGGTGGACCAACGGAGGAGACTTTTTTGCGCAGTCAGCTGCATCTACCGGATTTCATTGTGAATCAGATGAACGTTAACGGGGTGTTTCACCACCCTACGTTCCTGTACGAATCGCTGTGGAGTATTGTAGGCGTGATTTTGCTGCTTGTGATTCGCCGGATGAAATTTGTACGTGCGGGTGAAATGTTTGCATTTTACTTCATTTGGTACTCTATTGGTCGCTTTTTCATCGAGCGGGTGCGGACGGACAGCTTGGCCTTTCAGGGACCGGACTGGCTGGCTTCCTTTGTGAATGCTCTGTGGTCCCCTATGGTATGGCTAGGGTTTGAACCGGGGTACTTGGACCCGAATTACGGTAATGTACGGATCTCACAGTTGCTTGCTATTTTCATCATTGTGGCTGCCGTGATTTTTATCTTGGTTCGTCGTCGGAAGGGCTCGGCCGTTGCGAGATATAGCGACCCGATTGTCTCCAGCAAGACGGGGATTGATCAGGTACCTGATATGACGCCAGAACAAGTATCCCGTCCTGGGCAGGATGCGGTTTCTCCAACAGCCACAGCGGATAAGCTATCTAAGGAAGACACGGATGAGGACAAGAAGGAGCATCTATGATAAATACGATTTTGTTTGATTTAGACGGTACCATTATGGATACGAATGAGTTGATAATCAGCACATTTTTACACATTTTGAACCATCCAGATGCGGATCCGCTAACGCGGGAGCACATTATTCCTCATATGGGGGGAACGCTGGACGATCAACTCCGTACTTTTACGGGATTAACGGATGTATCTGGGCTAGTTAGAGACTACCGTGCTTATAATCAAATTCATCATGATCAAATGGTGAAGCCATTTCCATATGTTATTGAGGTTATTCAGGAGCTACGTGCACGAGGAATTAAGCTGGGGGTTGTGACAACTAAAATACGACCATCCACGATACGTGTACTTAACCTGTTTAATCTGACTTCCTCTATGGATTACATTGTGACGGTAGACGATGTGGAACATCCGAAGCCTCATGCGGAGCCAGTGCTCAAGGCTTTGGCAGGTTTGAATGCTAAAGCGGAACATACGTTGATGGTTGGAGACAGTTCCTTTGATATTTTGTCAGCTCAGGCGGCAGGTGTGAAATCTGCGGGGGTGGCTTGGTCGCTTAAGGGTGAGGAAGCTCTGCGCGGATATGGACCAGACTACATGCTATATGATATGAGGGATTTGCTGAAGTTGGAGCTTCAAGGTGTCAATGTATCGTGAGAAAGGTGAACCGCTATCCTGTAGAAGGTCCCAATGCGTTGTGGCAAATTTATCGGACGGTGAGCCCTTGGAAAGGCATTAAGAACTTCATTTTCATACAGATTGCCCGTTATTGTCCTGTGCTTTCTCTGAAAAATGCTATTTACCGTAGAATGCTGGGGATGAAGGTAGGGGAACATGCGGCCTTTGGTCTGATGGTGATGGTGGACGTTTTTTTTTCCGGAGCATATTACGATCGGGAACAATTCAGTTATTGGATATAACACAACCATACTGGCTCATGAATACCTTATACAGGAGTATCGCATCGGTAAAGTGGTGATCGGGGATCGTGTGCTGATCGGCGCAAACACAACCATTTTGCCGGGTGTTACCATCGGTGACGGGGCTGTGGTAGCGGCCGGAGCGGTTGTGCATAAAGATGTACCGGCAGGTGCTTTTGTAGGCGGTAATCCGTTGCGTGATTTAAGACGCTCTAATGTGGATGCGTAGTAAGATAGTACATTATGAAAGACCCCTTATAATTAAGGGGTCTTTCTTGTGCTGTTTTTCTGTATAATAAGTGGGGTAATGCATGTTGATTATGTTTAAAAAAAGCTTTTGGAAAATTAATAAGGCCCTTCCGACTTCCAACTTGGAAGCGAAAGGACCAAGTCCTTGTTTTTTTTTAAATGCTGATTTAACTTTGTTTTTACGTTGTTATAAAAATAAATTGATTAACCTTCCACTCGTGTTCACGAATGGGTTATTATTTATACACATTTCCGGTGTATCTGGCAGCAATTACACCATTGGCGTTTTCATAGCTAACCAAAACTAAAGTTCCATTCCAGCCATCTTGGGAATATGAAATAGATTTAGGAACTCCATCGCCGACATTATAATAATTAATTACAGTGACTTGTTTGACGGCAGCAGTAATGTCGATATCATGTGACTTTGGTGCGTTAGTAGGAGCGTCTGCGAAAACAGCGGCAGTAGAGAAAGAGGCAGTTAAAGCAAGGGATAGTGCGGCCAAGCTCAATGTTCTTTTAATTCTCAAAGTGGTCATCTCCTAATAAAGTATTTAACTACTCTTTCATTATAGATATTGTAAAACAATAAAACAACAATAATTGTAAAAGATATATTATTAATGTTAGAAAATAATATCCCTTACAAGTGCAACATAGTATATGAGTTAAAATATCTGATTTTTAAAATCTAAAAAGTTTTGGGTTGGACGCTTTGAAGCTTCCATGCGGGGTAAAGGTGAACAGTGTGAATAGCTAAATATTTTGACTTGGACTGTTGGCTTAGGGCTGACAGTCTTTTTTTTTTAGGATTCATGCATTTTGTACTGGATAAAATATGGAGAGGGGCAGTGACTTGTCTAATCTGTAAAAATGGGCTGCTACGTTTGGTTGACGTTCATAAGTAGGGCATGATAATATATCGAATATACTTTAGTTTGTTAGCACTTTACCATGATAAAGATATTGTGAAATCATGAGGTGATAGAGATGTCTAAGCCAAAAGGATTTGAGATTCCTGTAGGGGTTCGAGATTATCTTCCACGTGCAGTGTCGAAGCTGCGGGCCATTGAACTGAATGTACTCGCATGTATGGAGCGTTGGGGTTACCGTCAGATTATGACGCCTACGATGGAATACTACGATACAGTGGGAGTGGCTAGTTCTACTTCTGATCGGAAGCTGTTTAAATTGCTCAACAACCGGGGGACTACGTTGGTACTTCGTTCTGATATGACTGCTCCGATTGCACGGGTGGTGTCTTCGTTGCTAAAGGAAGAAGAAGTACCGCTTCGCCTGTCCTATCACGCCAATGTATTTCGAGCGATTGAGGAAGAGGCAGGAAGAGAGGCGGAGTTTTTTCAAACAGGCGTGGAGCTGGTAGGGGATGATTCACCTGAGGCTGATGCAGAGGTTGTAGCATTGGCCATTGCATCATTGCAGGCAGCGGGTGTTAACTCTTTTAAAATTGCCATGGGACATGTGGGATTCCTGAACGGGTTATTTGAAGAGATCATTCCAGGTCGCCAGGCTGAACAGCAAGCACTAAAAGAACTGTTGCTCAGTCGTGATGTAGTGGGCTACCGAACGGCGATTGAAGCTTTAGGTTTGGCCCCCGCGCATCGGGATAAGCTGGAGGCCATTCTTCGGCTTCGTGGTGGGAAGGAAATTTGCGAGCAGGCTACTGGCCTTAGTGTGGAGCAGCAGACGATTCAATCCATTGCTCATTTGTGCGAGGTGTGGGAAGTGCTGGAGGCATACGGCGTATCTGAGCATGTGTTAATTGACCTTACCATGATCGGTGATTTTTCATATTATACAGGAATGACTTTTGAGGGCTATGCAGCGGAAATCGGGTTTCCGGTATGCAACGGAGGTCGTTATGACAATCTGCTTCAGCAGTTTGGGCGATCGGTACCGGCAACGGGATTCGCATTGAAGACGAACCGAATCGTTGATGGTGTGGATGGTATTTCAATTGAGACGAAGCGTCCGATATTTATCCGTTATGACGAGCAGGAACGACAAGAGGCGCTATCCGCCGCAGCACAGCTACGTGCAGAGGGTTTTACTGTGGTGACAGGACTCACGGGGGGACCGGAGGATCGACGTCGTGAGCAGCAGGATCTGTACGCAGAGGTATACAGCTATACAGCTGAAGGAAGACGGCCCGTACAAAGGGGGGAATTGTCATGACGGAAACATTGAAGGTAGCCATGCCGAAAGGACGGATTTACAAACAGGCTTCCAAGTTGTTCCGCCAGGCAGGGGTTCCAATTCCACTGGATGTGGACGAAACCCGCAAGTTGGTTATCCCATTGCCTGAGCTGGGAATGGAATTTATTATGGCGAAGCCCGTCGATGTTCCTACGTATGTGGAGTATGGTGCAGCTGACATCGGCATTGTCGGTAAGGATGTTTTGCTGGAAGAAAACAAGGATGTATATGAGCTGCTGGATCTGGGGATTGCCCGTTGCCGGATGTCGGTAATTGCTTTACCTGATTGGCAACCAGGTATTCGTCAACGGGTCGCTACCAAATATCCAAATGTGGCTTCCCAGTATTTTCGGGAGCAAGGTCAGCAGGTGGAGGTCATTAAGCTGAACGGCTCCATCGAGCTGGCGCCGTTAATTGGTCTGGCAGATCGCATTGTAGATATGGTGGAGACGGGACAGACCTTGCGGGAGAACGGATTGGTTGAGCAGATTAGCATACTGGATATTACCAGTCGTTTGATTGCCAACCGGGTCAGTTACCGGATGAAAAATGGTCCGATTCAGGCATTGTGTGATCGATTGCATCAGGTGATCCCAACTGAAGTAGTACCGAAGGATTAAAGGAACGGAGCAACGGTTCAGGACATTCTGCAAGCAAGCAGCAGGTAGGGGGAATGAGCAAATGAAGATCGTAGCAGCCCGTGATTTCAGCCTCCAACGAGAGGTGGATTACGGAACACCGGAGCAAAACGAGGCTGTGCGTACGATTATTCAATCGGTACGCCAAGAGGGGGATGAGGCTGTCCTGCGGTATACGAAAGGGTTTGATGGTGTATCGCTGACAGCGGAGCAGCTTCGTGTGACAGATGAAGAATTGAAGTCGGCTTATGACAAGGTAGAGCCTTCATTTATACAGGCAATTCGAGAAGCGGCAGATCATATTCGCGCTTTTCACCTCAAGCAAAAGCGTAACTCATGGATGGATTTACAGCCGGACGGTAGCTTACTCGGTCAAATCATCCGGCCGTTGAAACGTGTAGGCGTGTATGTTCCAGGCGGTAAAGCCGCCTATCCATCCTCGGTGTTGATGAATGTCATTCCCGCTCAGGTGGCTGGAGTACCGGAGATCGTTATGGTGACACCCCCAGCGACAGGCGGCAAGGCAGGGATCGACCCCTATACACTGGTAGCTGCGGCAGAGGCTGGTGTAACGGAAATATTCAGGGTTGGCGGAGCGCAGGCCATTGCCTCTCTTGCATACGGGACACATAGTATTGAACCGGTCGATAAAATTTGCGGTCCCGGCAACATTTATGTAGCGCTGGCGAAGCGTGAGGTATACGGTGCAGTGGATATCGACAGTATTGCGGGACCGAGTGAAATTGTCGTATTGGCTGACAACACAGCGAATCCCTCTTATGTAGCGGCTGATCTACTTTCACAGGCTGAACATGACGAAATGGCCTCAGCCATTCTGGTTACGCCTTCGCAACGCTTGGCCGAAGAAGTATCAGCCGAGGTAGAGCGCCAATTGGCGGAGTTGCCGCGCAGAGATATTGCTGCTGCATCGGTAGAGGCATACGGAGCCATCATTGTCGTTGACAATTTGGAAGAGGGCATCCGTATTGTCAATCGGCTTGCGCCCGAGCATTTGGAGATCATGACAGAGCAGCCGATGGAACATATGGGGATGATCGAAAATGCAGGAGCTATTTTTCTGGGAGCGTACAGCTCGGAGCCGGTAGGCGATTATTTTGCCGGACCTAACCACATCATCCCGACGAATGGAACGGCGCGTTTTTCCTCGCCAGTGGACATTGATGATTTTATCAAGAAGTCGAGTATGATCTATTACAGCAAGGAAGCACTGCTGCGCAATGGAGAGACCATTATGCAGCTTGCCCGGCATGAAGGGCTGGAAGGCCACGCACGGGCGATACAAGTTCGATTGGACAATGAGAAGAAGGCGGTGGATGGCGATGGGGAACGAAAATAACGAAGCAGGGCGTACAGGCAGTGTCAGCCGGAAAACGAATGAAACAGACATTCAGCTGTCATTTGCAGTAGACGGGACAGGGCAGGCAGAGATTGAAACGGATGTTCCTTTTTTAAATCACATGCTAGATTTGTTCACCAAGCACGGACAATTTGATCTTAATGTACAGGCCAGAGGGGATGTGGATATCGACGACCACCATACCGTCGAGGACATTGGGATCTGTCTGGGGCAAACCTTGCTGGAAGCATTGGGTGATAAAAAAGGCATAAGGCGCTATGCCAGCGTCTTTGTACCGATGGATGAGGCGCTCGCGCAGGTTGTTATTGATCTGAGTAATCGACCTCATTTTGAGTATCGTGCAGAGTACCCGTCTCAGCAGGTAGGCAGCTTCTCGACAGAGCTGGTGCATGAATTTCTATGGAAATTTGCGTTGGAGGCTCGCATGACGTTGCACGTCATTGTTCACTACGGGCAAAATACCCACCATATGATTGAGGCGGTGTTCAAAGCGCTGGGGCGTGCTTTGGATGAGGCGACCTCCATTGATCCGCGGGTGACAGGAGTGCCTTCAACGAAGGGAGTGCTGTAGTCCATGTCCATTGCCATTGTGGATTACGGCAGAGGGAATCTGCATAGTGTGAGCAAGGCGGTTGAGCGCCTTGGCTTTGAGGCTGTAGTGACAGGAGATGCTCAAGTGATTCGTGCCTCCAGCGGTGTGATTTTGCCGGGTGTAGGGGCCTTCGGGGATGCGATGGAGCATCTGCGTTCCAGCGGATTGGATCGGGTTATTCAGGAGGTTGCAAGTGCTGGACAACCGCTGCTCGGTGTTTGTTTGGGAATGCAGCTATTGTTCACTCGTGGTGAAGAATACGGCAGTCATGAAGGACTTAATATTTTACCAGGCGAGGTCGTTCGGTTTGCTCCTGATCTGGGCGTTAAAGTGCCGCATATGGGCTGGAATCGTCTGCGTATGACTCAGCCGGAGCACCCGCTGTTGCAGGGCTTGGAGGAAGGGCATGTGTATTTTGTGCATTCCTATCATGCGAAGCCGGAGGTCGAAAGTGATCTGCTGGCGGTGACCGACTACGGTGGGCCCGTAACGGCTATCGTGGGCAGAGGCCATGTGTATGGCATGCAGTTCCATCCAGAGAAAAGCGGAGAAATGGGGATGCGCCTGCTTCGTCAGTTTTTGGAACTAGCGGAAGCGAAAAAGCGAGCGTAGCGATTCGTGAGTCTGCATTTGGTGGTACGCCAACTTTGGTCGCTGATTGATGTAAAGGCATATAGATGTTGAATAGCTCACAAGGGGGTCTTAACTTTGTTCACGATATACCCGGCGATTGATATTCGCGATGGCAAATGTGTACGACTGGTACAAGGTGATTATAACCAGGAGACGATATACAACGAAAATCCGGTGGAAGTAGCACGAGAATGGGAGCGCTTGGGTGGCTCCTACATTCATTTGGTTGATTTGGACGGTGCCAAAGCAGGTCAACCAGTGAACGATGCGCTCATTGGGCAGATCGCTTCTGCGGTGCAAGTACCTGTACAAGTGGGCGGCGGCTTACGTACGCGCGAGCATGTGGAACGGCTGTTGTCGCTGGGCGTGAGCCGGGTGATTTTGGGCACGGCAGCTATTGAGGATCGTGCTTTTACGGAAGCGGTATTGGGTACCTACGGTGATCGTATCGCCATCGGTCTGGATGCGCGGAATGGCTATGTGGCTACACGTGGGTGGCTCGAAACCTCGGAGGTCCGAGCAGATGAATTGGCTGCTGAGCTAGCCTCCAAGGGAGCTGAAACATTTATTTTCACAGACATTTCCCGCGACGGAATGATGCAAGGCCCGAATGTGGAGGCGATCGCAGCGCTTGCCAAAAGCAGTGGGCGAACCGTGATTGCATCCGGCGGTGTCAGCAAGATGGATGATCTAATCACACTGAGCACCTATGCGAAGGAAGGCGTAGGCGGAGCTATTGTGGGTAAAGCATTGTATACAGGGAGCATTGATTTACAGGTTGCCGTACAAGCTGTAGCAAAGGCATAGGGGGAGTAGGCATGCTGGCTAAACGTATTATTCCCTGCCTGGATGTAAAGGATGGCAGGGTGGTTAAGGGCGTTAATTTTGTGAACTTACGCGATGCAGGTGATCCGGTGGAGCTGGCTGCGCTGTATGACCGGGAAGGGGCGGACGAAATCGTGTTTCTGGATATATCCGCTTCGGTTGAAGGTCGCGCCACGATGGAAGAAGTAGTTCGCCAGACAGCCGGGGAAATTGCCATTCCTTTCACCGTAGGTGGCGGGATATCTCATGTCGATGATATGAAACGCATTTTGCGGGCTGGTGCTGATAAAATAGGCGTAAATACGGCAGCTGTCCGCAACCCGCAGCTGATTGCGGAAGGTGCGCGCAGCTTTGGTTCACAATGTATCGTTGTTGCCATCGATGCCAAGTACAATGATGCGTGGGGCGAATGGGAAGTATACACGCACGGAGGCCGCACGCCATCGGGTATTCGAGCCTTGGCCTGGGCTAAGGAAGCAGAGCAACTGGGAGCCGGTGAGATTCTGCTGACCAGCATGAATGCAGATGGAACCAAGGATGGTTTTGACCTGCCGCTGACTTCCGCTGTTTCGGATACCGTAGGGATTCCGGTGATTGCTTCCGGCGGTGCAGGCAAACAGGAACATTTCTATGACGTTTTTACGTCAGGTAAAGCAGATGCTGGATTAGCAGCAACGATTTTTCACTATAAAGAAATCGGAATCCCTGAGCTGAAACGGGATTTGAAGCGCAGAGGAGTGGAGATACGATGAGCAGTGAATTGAACCAACAGCTAACTCTGGAGCAGATATTGGATAATGTCCGCTGGAATGAGGCGGGGCTTGTCTCGGCGATTGTGCAAGATGATGCTACGCTTCAGGTGTTGACGCTGGCCTATATGAACCGCGAGTCGCTGAAATTGTCTTTGGAGTCAGGAGAGACCTGGTTCTGGTCACGTTCCAGACAGGAGCTATGGCACAAAGGCGCAACTTCTGGGAATACGCAAAAGATCTCTTCCATCCAGCTGGATTGTGACGGCGATGCTCTATTGGTGCGTGTCATTCCGAGCGGTCCGGCCTGTCATACAGGCGCAACGAGTTGCTTTTCTCGTGATATTTCCGTGCCAGGAACAGCTGTAGCACCTGTGGCAGGAAATGCAGGCGCTCAAGTTTTGGAAGCTCGTACCAATGCTATTTCCAATGCTTCAGAAGGCCGCTTTGAGGTGCTCGCCCAATTGGAGGCAATTATTAAGGAGCGCGAGGAGACACGTCCTGAAGGAGCCTATACGACCTATCTTTTTGATAAAGGCGTAGACAAAATCCTGAAGAAGGTTGGCGAAGAAGCCTCCGAGACGATTATTGCAGCTAAAAACAAAGATAATGAGGAGCTGCGCCTGGAGGTCAGCGACCTGATTTATCACCTGCTGGTGCTGTTGCAGGAGCGCAAGCTTCCACTCGATGACGTGCTGGCTGAGCTGAATCGCCGTCATGAACGCCCTCGTCGTGATTAGGAAGAGTATTGTAGGGTTTGAAAGGGGGAGGGCTACATGAAAATTGACTATCATACGCATCATTCCCGCTGCGGGCATGCGATAGGAAGTCTGGAGGAGTACGTACAGCGGGGAATTCGACTGGGGCTGGATCAGCTCGGTTTGTCCGATCATATGCCGCTGCTGCATGTAGAACCGGCCAACTATTATCCAGAAATGGCGATGCCTATGGATGAGCTGCCCCGATACGTGGAAGAATGCTTGGATCTGAAGGAGCGCTATAAAGGGCAAATTGATATTCGTGTTGGCTTGGAAGGCGACTATATCGAGGGCTGGGAACGCGAAATTGAAGATATCATCCATGCATACCCATGGGATTATGTGATTGGCTCCGTCCACTTTCTCGGTGAGTGGGATGTCACCGACTTCCGTCAGGTACACCATTGGGAAGGCAAAAATGTGCTGGAGGTATACCGCACATATTATGATGCGGTTTCCAAGGCGGCCGCTACGGGTTTATATGACATCATGGGTCATTTGGATGTCATTAAACGTTTCGGCCATCATCCGAAGCCGGAGGAAAAGGAGGAGCTACGTGAATTGGAGCGCTCCGCACTCTCAGCCGTAGCCCGCAGTGGTCGGGCAATGGAACTGAATGCATCAGGGCTTTCCAAACCCTGTGCCGAAATGTTTCCGAGCCGACGCATGCTAGAGGAAGCTTTCACGCTAGGTATCCCGTTGACCATCGGCTCGGATGCCCATGATCCGGCAAAGCTGGCTGAGCACTTGGAGAAGGCGCGAGCGCTTTTATATGAAGTTGGCTATCGCGAGCTAGCTGTATTTCAGCACCGTGAACGTTCACGGGTTCCGTTAGCACTATAATACTTATTTATTGGGTCTTAATGTTATATCTAGTTGCTAGCCGAACGCGCCTTTCATACAGGGGAAATGCGCTCGGCTATTTTGCGTATTTTTGCATAGGTATCTATTGGGGTACGAGTACGGAACCGTTTTTTGGAATGAGGTAGGATCGACTGTCAAGTCGTTTTGAAGTTGTGGTATACTGAAGGGTATGAACATGCCAGTTACTTTTAAAGGAGGTGCCTTGGTTATTTATGAAAGGGAAACATCTGCGAGTTTCGGAACCTAGCCCTAAGATTATTGCTTTGCGTTTCGACGCATCTTTCTTTTTTGAGAAAGCTGTGCGCTCGCTTGATCGCAATCATTATGACAAGGCATTGAAATATTTTCGCAAAGCCGTTGAATATGAACCGGATAATCCGGTGAATCATTGCAATATGGCGGGTATATTATCAGAGATGGGGGATTATGCAGGCTCGAATGAGATCCTGTCCTCTGTTCTGAGTGACGTAGACTCGTCGATGACAGAATGTTATTTCTATATGGCGAATAATTACGCTAATATGGAGCAGTTTGAAGAAGCGGAAAAAGCATTGGTCACGTACCTGGAGGAGGACGAAGAAGGCCAGTTTCTTGATGAAGCCGAGGAAATGATGGAGCTGCTCTATTATGAGCTGGACCGTCCAACGAAGCTGAACCGCATTAAGGCCCGGCAGGGAGTGGTCGAGCATGATCAGGCCCGTGTTCTGCTGGAGGAAGGAAAATTTGCTCAGGCAGCCCAACTGCTCAAGCAAATTTCGGAGGAGCAACCGGACATGTTCGCTGCGCGGAATAATCTGGCGCTAGCGTATTACTACATGGGATTGTTCCAAAATGCTAAGGCTACCATTATTCAAGTGTTGGAGGATGAGCCGGGTAATTTACACGCATTGTGCAACTTGGCGATTTTTTATCAGCACGAAGGCGGCGGCCCAGAATTGGATCGTCTGGTTCAAACCTTGGCGGTCACTATACCGTTTCAGGAGGAACAGGTGTTCAAGCTGGCGACCACTATGGGGATTCTCGGGCGCCATGAGGAGGCCTACAGGCATTTCCGCAGGTTGCTTCATAGCAATGGAGAGAACAATGCGGACGCTTCTTTGTACCATTACACAGCGGTGGCTGCCAGCAATACGGGAAGATATGCGGAAGCTCGGCGGTTATGGAGTCATTTGCAAAAGCAGGATGCTTCCTCGGAGGTTCCAAGGTTTTTCCTATCCAGATTGGAAGAGCTTCAGCAGGAAGGTACACCGCTGCAAGTGCTCAGCTATCACTATCATCTCCCGTTTGAGGAGCAATTCCGCATGTGGGAGAAGTTTGGCGCTGAGCAGGTGCCTGACAGTATGAAGAAGGACCCGCTAATCCGATCATCTTTCTTCTGGGCCTTGCGCCACGGAGACCGAGCGACTCAGCTACAGGTTATTCAGGCGTTAAGCTTGATCGGTGACGATGAAGTGCGTCAGGCACTGGAGTCCTTCGTAGAAGATCCTGATCAGGAGAGTGAACTCAAACGCCGTGCTTTGCAAGTATTGCAAGAGCTGGCAGAGCAGGATGTGCAGCATACACACACGGAAACAGAACATCCTGAGCGGTTAGAGGCTGAGCAAGATCCGCATACAACTGAAGGTGACATTTCTGCTTCACCAGTTGATCCACAATGGCAGGCCGTGCTGGACAAGGTACTAACCGTCATGAGCAAATCATCCGATCCGGCCATGCAGCATGATTTGAGATCACTTTGGCAGGAGTATTTGGATCGGCTTGCTCCAGAGGTCCCGATGGTTCAGCATACTGAGGGATGGGCAGCTGCACTAGAATATTTGACAGCCAAAATGCATCATCATTCCGTCACCTATCAGGAAGTAGCTGACCGCTATGGTATTTCCGTATCGACCGTAAGCCGCTACGCACGTCAAATTGACAGCGTGTGTGGTATCAAACAGAAGCTAAAGCAGCCGCTCTCCACGTTTAAAAAGCAGGTCTAACATCTGCTCCAAACATCACTTAAAGGAGGCAACAAACGTATGTATAAATCCATAATTATTGGTACAGGTCCTGCAGGCTACACAGCCGCTATTTATTTGGCACGCGCCAACATGAATCCGCTGATCATTGAAGGAATGCAGCCCGGTGGGCAGCTTACCACAACGACTGAAATTGAAAATTTCCCGGGTTTTGAGCAAGGTATTCTCGGACCTGAGCTGATGGATAACATGCGCAAGCAGGCCGAACGTTTTGGCGCTGAGTTTACTTCCGGTTGGGTAGAGGAAGTCGATTTCAGCAAGCGCCCTTTTAAAGTGAAGGTAGAGGGTAAAGGCATCATTGAGGCGGAGTCGGTTATTATTGCTACAGGCGCGTCCGCCAAATATCTCGGCATTCCGGGTGAGCAGGACAATGTAGGTCGCGGAGTTAGCACATGCGCAACTTGCGACGGCTTCTTTTTCCGTGGGAAAAAGATTATCGTGGTCGGCGGTGGCGATTCAGCCATGGAGGAAGCGAGCTTCTTGACCCGTTTCGCTTCCAGCGTAACCTTGGTCCATCGTCGTGACGAATTGCGGGCATCTAAAATTATGCAAGACCGCGCACGTGAAAATGAAAAAGTACATTGGGCATTAAATCGTACTCCTCTGGAAGTTGTAACAGGGGAAACTGGCTTAAAGGGCTTGAAAGTACACAATAATGAGACCAACCAGGATGAGCTGATTGAGGCAGATGGCGTGTTTGTGGCGATTGGCCATACACCGAACACAGGCTTCCTGAACGGACAAATTCATACCGATGAACACGGCTATATTGAAGTGAAGCCAGGCACGACGGAAACGAACATCCCGGGTGTTTTTGCCTGTGGGGACGTGCAGGATAACCGTTATCGACAAGCCATTACGGCTGCGGGAACGGGCTGTATGGCGGCTATGGATTGCGAGAAGTATCTTGAAGGCAGCGCTATCCACGACTGGAGCGAAACACTGGATCAATAAAGAGTGTCTATAATACACAAAGTGGCTCATGTGAGGGGCTAAGACCCCTCTGTTAAGCCCCGTTGTTTGTTCAGGAAGAGAAAGCCTGGTGCATTTGCACAGGCTTTCTCCTTTTTATGATTATTGAATTTATAAATTTTCAGCGGAGCTAAACAATTCTATAATCGCAAGAAAAATTCGGTTAAGCGTGGTCTGGCTTCCTTGAAAGTACGTCAATAGACGTTTTTCTTACGGAGGCATGAGTTTAAAAGTTCAGCTAATCGTACATTTTTCAACAGGTAAGTGTCCTTGACCGTAACGGGGGCTTCAATTATAGTTGGAACGTAGGATTACTCCTACGAGGCAGGAATTTTAAGCATATATTTTATACCAGATTTTTAAGTAAATATAAAGGTGGCTTGGAACATGTCTGAAAGTATCTATGTAGGTGTCGATTTGGGCGGTACCGCGATTAAAGTCGGCATTTGTAATGAAGACGGACAGCTTTTGCACACATATGAGGGACCAACCGAAACCGATAAAGGTGTAGACGTTGTCATCGGTAATATCGAAAAATATGTGCGGCATATTGTTGAGCAATCTCCTTATGAGTGGGATCAACTAAAAGGTGTCGGTGCAGGTGTTGCAGGTTTTACGAATGTTCGTGATGGTATTATTGTCCTCGCTCCTAATATTGGCTTTCGTGACGTACCGATCCGTGCGCTCCTAGAGAACCGGATTGGCAAGCCTGTAAAAATAGACAACGATGCGAATGTTGCTGCGCTGGGTGAGGCTTGGGCTGGCGCAGGCAAAGGCATAGAAAACTGTGTATGCTATACCCTGGGAACAGGTGTAGGTGGCGGTATTATTATAAATGGTAGAATATACCAAGGTTCTTCGGGCATGGCTGGGGAAATTGGCCATATCAGCGTCGTACCTGATCTGGAGGCTATTCAGTGTGGATGCGGCAAAATGGGTTGCTTGGAAACTGTATCTTCCGCAACAGGCATCATTCGTATGGCCAAGGATGCTGTGGAACGTGGCGACCGGACCTCTCTGGCGCTGGAAGAACACATTGCTGCCAAGGAAGTATTCGATGCTGCTAAAGCCGGGGATGAAGTCGCGTTGCGTATCGTGAACCGGGCTGCCTTTTATTTGGGGAAATCGATGGCAGCGGTTGCCGCTGTGCTTAATCCAGAGTTGTTTATTATAGGCGGCGGTGTTTCTAAAGCAGGCGACTTTTTGTTTGAAGAGATGCGTCGCGTATACGCCAAGCTGGCACCTGAGCCGCTTCAAAAAGGGGTATATATCGTACCAGCGGTTTTAGGCAATGACGCGGGTATCGTAGGGGCTGCTGGGTTGCTGCTGCGCTCTTAATCCGGGGTTGACGATAGGGGTACTGACATAGAGCAAAGAAGCAAAAGGAGAGGGAAGTCCATATGACAGATAATTTAAAAAATGCTGCACCGTGGGCAACGCTCATTATTATTACAGGGATGTCAGGCGCAGGGAAGACCATTGCGGTGCAAAGCCTTGAAGACTTGGGCTTCTTCTGCGTTGATAATCTGCCCCCTGTGCTGATTCCCAAATTTGCCGAGTTGATTGAGCAGTCTAACGGTAAAATTGGCAAGGTGGCTCTCGTCATTGACTTGCGCGGACGAGAATTTTTCACCGCCTTGTCAGAATCGCTAAATTATATTAAAGATCATTTTACGATTCATTGTGAAATTTTATTCTTGAATGCGAATGACGGTGTTCTTGTACAGCGGTACAAGGAAAGCCGTCGACGGCATCCGCTTGCTCCAGATGGTATGCCTTTGGACGGGATTCGATTGGAGCGTAAGATGTTGGAAGAACTCAAAAGCTCCGCTACACAGGTTATTGATACCAGTACGATGAAGCCCGCAACCTTAAAGGCGAGGATTATTTCGAGATTTTCCCATCTGGAGAGCAGTATGCTGTCCGTGAACATTACATCTTTTGGCTTCAAGTATGGTATTCCCATTGATGCCGATCTTGTATTCGATGTGCGCTTCCTGCCTAATCCCCACTATGTGGACCAACTACGTCCACACACGGGACAGGATAGCGATGTATATGATTATGTTATGAAGTGGCCGGAGACCCAGGCGTTTCTAACCAAGTTGTTGGATATGTTGCACTTTTTGATTCCGCAGTATCGCAAAGAAGGTAAAAGCCAGGTCATTATCGGTATTGGCTGTACTGGAGGTAAGCATCGTTCAGTTGCAATATCGGAGTATTTAGGAAAAATGCTGGGTGCCAGCGAGACAGAATCCGTTTCTGTTTCGCATCGGGATGCTGATCGGGACCGGCATTAATGAGGTGAAATCATGAAAGAGACCGGATCACAACGGGAGCGCCCACGTATTGTTGTTATGGGCGGCGGAACCGGCTTGTCCGTCATGCTGCGGGGCTTGAAGCAAAAGCCGCTGGATATTACGGCTATTGTTACAGTCGCTGACGATGGCGGAAGCTCCGGGATATTGCGCAGTGAGCTGCAGATGCCCCCTCCAGGGGATATCCGCAATGTGCTGACTGCCTTGGCTGACGTGGAACCAGTAATGTCAGATATGCTAAAATACCGTTTCGGTGCTGGATCAGGATTGTCAGGCCATAGTCTGGGGAATTTGATCTTAGCAGCGATGACTGATATATCGGGGGATTTTGTAACGGCGGTGCGTGAGCTTAGCCGTGTATTTGCTGTCCGGGGGCGTGTACTGCCAGCGGCTGAAGAAGGCGTTGTGCTCAGCGCCGAGATGGAGGATGGCACGGTGATCACCGGGGAGTCCAAAATCCCGGAAGCGGGCGGACGCATCAAACGTGTTTTTCTTGAACCGACTCACGTGGAGCCGTTGCCTGAGGCTGTGGAAGCCATTAATGAAGCCGATGCGATTCTGATTGGTCCCGGCAGTCTATATACCAGCATTTTACCGAATCTGCTTGTGCCAAAGCTTGCTGAGGCTGTGGTGAAATCGGATGCGATCAAAATATTTGTCTGCAACGTGATGACCCAGCCAGGGGAAACCGACGGCTATACAGTGGGAGATCACCTGCAAGCGATCTATGAGCATGTTGGGCATCACCTCTTTGACTATGTCATTGTGAATAACGGGCAAATTCCACCCCAAGTACAGGAGATGTATGCCGAGCAGGGAGCTAAGCCTGTTCAGGTAGACATGGGCGAGCTGGCTGATCGAGGATATAAAGTAGTTGCAGATACGTTAGTTCTGTTCCGTACGTATTTACGGCATGATGCCGACAAACTGAGCCAGCATATTTATCAATTGGTACAAAACTGGATGTTAAGAAGGAGGTGAGTCCCTTGTCCTTTGCGGCACAAACGAAAAAAGAGCTTACGATGATTGAAAGCCAGCCCTGCTGTGAAAAAGCGGAACTGTCTGCGCTCATACGTATGCTCGGATCCGTACAACTGTCGAATAAAAGGGTGATATTGGACGTGTCCACAGAAAATGCCGCGATTGCAAGGCGGATTTACTCCTTGATCAAAAAGCATTTTCAACTTCACATCGAACTGCTTGTACGGAAAAAAATGCGCTTGAAAAAAAATAATGTGTATATTGTCCGTATCCCCAATGGTGTACAAGAGCTGCTAAAGGAGCTTTATATTGTCTCAGAAGGTTTCTTGTTCACTGACGGGATTAATCGTGATATCATTCGGAAAAACTGTTGTAAGCGGGCTTATCTGCGGGGTGCCTTTATGGCAGGTGGCTCTGTGAATAATCCAGAGGGGTCGTCTTACCACCTTGAGATTTCTTCGATGTATGAGGAGCATTGTCAGGCGTTAGTTGATCTCGCTAATGAGTTTCATCTCAACGCCCGCTGTATTGAGCGAAAAAAAGGCTTTATCCTTTACATCAAGGAAGGCGAGAAGATCATTGAGCTGCTCAGTATCATTGGGGCGCACCAAGCCTTGTTCAAGTTTGAGGATGTACGCATTATGCGCGATATGCGCAATTCCGTAAACCGTATTGTTAATTGCGAAACAGCGAATTTGAACAAGACGATCGGAGCCGCTGTCCGGCAAATTGAGAATATCAAGCTGCTGGAGAGGGAAGTTGGTTTGGAGACCTTGCCGGATAAGCTGCGTGAAGTGGCAGAAATTCGACTCGCTCATCCCGATTTAAATTTGAAAGAAGTCGGGGAAATGCTCAAAGGGGTCGTGAGTAAATCGGGTGTAAATCATCGACTTCGCAAAATTGATGAGATGGCTGACAAAATCAGGGGGGAAAACGGCCTGATTCCGTAAAAAAGGATCTGTGGGGCTTTTAGCCCCGGTTTTTTTAGTTTTTTTTTCTAGTGTCTGTCCCGGGTTAATGTTATAATGTGATAAATAAAATGGAGTAAATAGCGTCCAGATTTATTTGATGAGGGGGTAAGCTGACATGTCAAAACATCCAGTAGTCGTACGCTTGAAAACAGGACTGCACGCCAGACCTGCTGCGCTGTTCGTACAGGAAGCGAATAAATATTCATCAGAAATTTTTGTG
Organism: Paenibacillus sp. ICGEB2008; assembly: GCF_000307675.1. Taxonomy (NCBI): domain Bacteria; kingdom Bacillati; phylum Bacillota; class Bacilli; order Caryophanales; family Paenibacillaceae; genus Paenibacillus; species Paenibacillus sp. ICGEB2008. The sequence goes on along the minus strand of NZ_AMQU01000020.1, from coordinate 50,908 downwards.
GAAAAAGAAGACAAAAAGGTTAATGCCAAGAGCATCATGGGTATTATGAGCCTCGCCATCAGTACAGGTACTGAAATCAATATTAGTGCCGAAGGTGCGGACGCCGAACAGGCTGTAAACGCTTTAGTAAGTCTGGTTAGTAAGGTTGAGCTGGAAAATCAATAAACGAACATCTGCTTTGTGATATGATGTATCTCTTAGTGAAAGCCCCCTCGGGGGCTTTTTTTTTGTATCCAGAGAAAAGTATTCAACCCGTCCCACCATTAAGCTATTGATGTATATTTATTTGAATATAGCGACCGCATTAAGTCCAAGCTACAAATAATTAAAACTCCTGTGGTGTGCCTTGTTTCGGAAATTTATACCGCTTGACTGCAACCTTTTCCCGTTTTTTCCGTCTGGAAGGTACAAACATTTTCAAGAAAGAGGTTGAGTACGATGAGAGTTTGGACAAGAACAGTAAGCACAGCAATTCTTGCAGGAGCATTATTAGCTGGAGGAGTAGCAGGAGGGCTGTGGACGGGAGCTGATCGCGCTTATGCTGCAACGGCGACGACGGCGAATGGTGTAATTAACGTGAGTGGAAGTGGTGAAATAATGGCTAAGCCAGACATCGCTTATCTCTCTATTGGGGTGCAATCGGAAGGAAATACTGCTGCTGCTGCTCAAAAAGCTAATGCTGCGAAAATAAACAAGGTCACACAGCTGTTAAAAGAAAAATGGAGTATCAGTGCAGACGATATTCAGACAAGCCAGTTCTCTGTACAACCTAACTATACCTATAACGAGAAGGAAGGACAGAAGCTCAAAGGCTACATTGCTAACCATACACTTTCAGTGAAATATCGCAACTTGGACAAAATTGGTCAGCTGCTGGATGAGGCTACAAACTCCGGTGCAAACAACGTAGATAATATACAGTTTTCCGTAGAGAATCCTTCTTCTTATGAAGAAGCTGCTATTGCAAAAGCGTTGGATAACGCTCAATCCAAAGCCAGTGCCGTAGCAAAATCAGCTAAACGCGGCTTAGGGGCTCTGGTGAATGTGACAGTAGATGGCGGGGAAGCTCAGGTTTTCACACAACGTGAGAATGCCATGTCCAAAGCGCTCATGGATATGAGTGGCGGAACAGAGATACAGTCGGGCCAAGTAACGGTGAAAGTCCAAGTGTCTGCCCAATATGAGATGAACTAGTATAGGCCATTAAACGGAGCCGCAAGCGCCTGCAACATTGCAGGGTGACTTGTTGGCTTCTTTTGTCTATTGAAACCGTTTTGTAATGAGTCTGTCATAGCTAATGGCTGTTAGGTGTACAGATTGAAATCAGTGAGTGTACAGATTGTAAACTACATACAATAGGGTATAGATATAATAAGAAAAGTGATCAAAACACATAGATAATACAGATTCACAATAGGAGGAATACTTACGATGAACAAGCATACGAAAAAATGGGGCTCAGCACTGCTGGCAGCGGGAATCTTAGCAGGGGTTGCGGTCATTCCCGTTTCCTATATTGAGGCAGCTTCGACCAAACAGCAGCAAGCGACAACACAGCAACCAGGGGTCACCATCCAATGGAATGGTAAAACGTTGGCCGCTAAAAGTGTACAAGTGAACGGGAACACAATGATTCCAGTGGCAGCACTGCGTGATAGTTTGGGAATTCCGGTGAGCTATGACACCAAGGAAGGGACATATACAGTGGGGAGCGGGTACAACAAGCTCTATATCGTGGTCTCCTCCTCGGATGCCTATGCCAATGTGAACGGGATCAACACGCGCAGCATGGATGCCAAAATGATCGCCGGGAAGCTATATATTCCTATGAGTCTGCTGAAAGACTATCTGGGTATCGATGCGCAGTGGAATGCAACTCAGAAAACAGTAACATTGAGTAAAAGCCAGCTAAATCCGATCACAATTGCATCTCAGACGCTTCCAGCTTCGAGTAATGCAAAGGTATCCTATAAGATTAAGTATCCGCAAATCAGCGGCAGCCAGCTGAATCCTGAGGCTCAACAGGCCATTAATAATGTGCTTAAAAAGCATGCAGAGACAGTATTGGCAGCAGGCAAAAAGATGGTGGCAGAGGGAGAGGTTACAGCAGAAAGACCGTATGATTTCGAAAATGATTTTGCAATTGCCTATAATAAGGACGGTATTCTAAGTGTGATTATGCAGGACTACTCGTATACAGGTGGCGCACACGGTATGACGGCACGTAAAGGATATACGTTCTCGCTTGCTGATGGTAAGCAGTTGCAATTGTCTGACGTATTGAAGGCAAATCCTAACTATAAAAAGTTCCTGAATGCTGATTTGAAGAAAAAAATTGATGCGCTCCAGGCTGGCGAAGGTTTTGAGAAATTTAAAGAGTTGGCCGCAGATCAGAATTTTTATGTGACCAACAGTGGAGTAACCATCGTGTTTGATTTGTATGATTATGCGCCATACGCTTATGGAATTCCGGAGTTTACTTACTCGTTCGCTCAACTGCTGCCTCAGGGCGGCAAGCCTTTTGCGGGACAAAATCAATAATCTGGATTAGTTATATATTGAAAATTAATAGTAAATAAAAAAGACTGCCTACCGGATACGAAAATCCGAGGCAGCCTTTTTTATTTACCAGCTATTCAGAAGAAAACCACTTTTCTTATACACCTTCTGGAGAGGAGCTAGTTAACACTTTATCAATAATACCGTATTCCTTGGCATCATCAGCGGACATGAAATAGTCGCGGTCTGTGTCTTTTTCGATGCGTTCCAGTGGTTGACCTGTGCGATCTGCGAGAATGCGGTTCAACTTGTCACGCATTTTCAGAATGCGACGGGCACGAATTTCGATATCCGTTGCCTGTCCTTGTGCACCGCCTAGTGGCTGGTGAATCATAATTTCACTGTTTGGCAAGGCAAAACGTTTACCTTTGGCACCTGCATTCAGCAAGAAAGCACCCATGGAAGCAGCCATACCTACACAAATGGTAGATACGTCAGGTTTAATGTATTGCATCGTATCGAAAATGGCCATACCAGCTGTGATGGAACCGCCAGGGCTGTTAATATACAAGTGAATGTCTTTTTCAGGATCTTCAGCAGCCAAAAACAGCATTTGGGCAATAATTGAGTTGGCTACAACGTCATTGACGTCCGAGCCCAACAAAATAATGCGATCCTTCAACAGTCTGGAATAAATGTCATAGGCGCGTTCGCCGCGGTTACTTTGTTCTACTACCATAGGAACATAGCTCACGTCAAAAAACCTCCCTTAAATCGTTAGTGGATTTGGTGGATATGCCGAATACACATCCCTATTTATAAACTGTTACCGTATTAACCACATGATAAACAATTTCAAACAAAAAGTCAAAGAAAGTCAAACTATTGATTAAAAAAAAAGAACGCTTAGCGCTCTTTTTGGTTAAAAACATCATATGGAACATTTAGCCAATCGTATAAAACGACGCGCCCGCGAGGAATCGAACCTCGATCTCAGGCTCCGGAGGCCTACGTCATATCCGTTGGACCACGGGCGCAAAGATGAATCATTACAAACAACCAACTAATTAATTGGAAACAAAGATGATTATATGATATACGGCATTGAATTGCAAGCTTTTATTACGTGCGCATATTCACATAAAAAGTTGAGAAATATAGGTTCAGATAGACTTGCATGTGAAGCAAATATTGGGTAAGATATACGTGGGACTTAAAAAGTTATCCCGGGACATTTTAAGACCAGTTAGAGATATAGCATAGAGACAGAACTTAGAAGTGTGCGGGAGTGGAAAGCATGCGAAAGATATTAGAAATACAGAAGCAGCTTCTGCCCGACCTCATGGATGTTTTGAAAAAAAGGTACACGATCCTGCATCAGATTATGCTGTCCGAAGTTATCGGACGCAGAACACTGGCAGCTTCACTGGATATGACCGAGCGCGTACTGCGCGCTGAGACTGATCTCCTTAAAGCGCAAGGGCTAATTGAGATTGAGAGTGTGGGCATGAAGGTGAGCAAAGCAGGACTGGATCTGCTGGAACAGCTGGAGCCGATTGCGAACAACTTGTTCGGCCTGTCCCAATTGGAGGATCAGATTCGTCAAGCCTACGGTTTGAGGAAGGTGGTTGTCGTTCCAGGGGATTCGGATGCTTCACCGTTAGCGAAGCAGGAACTGGGCCGTGCTGGCGCAAAGGCGCTGCTGAGTGTTATGGATGACGAGGACGTGGTCGCTGTAACAGGTGGCACGACGATTGCAGATGTGGCGGAACAACTGGCATTACCTGCTAACGGCCCGCTTAAGGGCGGATGGTTTGTACCGGCACGCGGGGGTTTGGGAGAGAGCATGGAAATGCAGGCAAATACAATTGCCTCCACGATGGCTCGCAAGGTCGGCGCTCAATACCGTCTGCTCCATGTACCGGATTTGCTCAGCAATCATGCTTACAACTCCTTGCTTGAGGATACGAATATTCAGGATATATTAAGCCTGATTCGAGAGAGTCGTATTATCATTCACGGGATAGGCAACGCCATAGCAATGGCCCACAGACGCAAGCTTGACCCTGAAACCTTTGCCCAGATCAGCAATGAGGGTGCGGTCGCCGAATCGTTTGGTTATTATTTTAACGAAGACGGCGTCGTTGTTCACAGAATGCTGACGCTCGGACTCCGTTTGGAGGACATCAGGCGTACGGAGACGGTGTTAGGTGTGGCTGGAGGCAAGAGCAAGGCTGCTGCTATTCATGCAGTATTGCGTTTCGGACAGGAAGACATTCTTGTCACCGACGAAGGCGCTGCTGCCGAGATTGTAAGCCGTTATTTAAGAGATTGATAAGGTTTTTTAATTGTGTTGTCTTGACGGGCTTTCGGGTCTGTCTTGAATATATAAAACTAAACTAAACGAACTTTGGGAGGAACTCACTCATGACAGTTAAAGTTGGTATTAACGGTTTCGGACGTATTGGACGCCTTGCTTTCCGCCGTATTCAAGACGTAGAAGGTATTGAAGTAGTAGCAATTAACGACTTGACAGATTCCAAAATGCTGGCACATCTGTTGAAATATGATACAACACAAGGTACTTTCCAAGGACAAGTAGAAGTACATGACGGTTTCTTCAAAGTAAACGGTAAAGAAGTTAAAGTTTTGGCTAACCGTAACCCTGAAGAATTGCCTTGGGGAGACCTGGGCGTAGACATCGTTCTGGAATGCACAGGTTTCTTCACAACTAAAGAAGCTGCTGAGAAACATTTGAAAGGCGGCGCTAAAAAAGTTGTTATCTCCGCTCCAGCTACTGGCGACATGAAAACTGTCGTTTACAACGTAAACCATGAAATTCTGGACGGAACTGAAACTGTAATTTCCGGTGCTTCTTGCACAACTAACTGCTTGGCTCCTATGGCTAAAACACTGCAAGACAAATTTGGTATCGTTGAAGGCTTGATGACTACAATTCACGCTTACACTGGCGACCAAAACACTTTGGATGCTCCACATGCTAAAGGTGACTTCCGTCGTGCTCGCGCAGCAGCTGAAAACATCATTCCTAACACTACTGGTGCTGCTAAAGCAATCGGTCTGGTTATCCCTGAGCTGAAAGGTAAATTGGATGGTGCAGCTCAACGTGTTCCAGTACCAACAGGTTCCCTGACTGAGCTGGTAACAGTTCTGGAGAAAAACGTAACTGCTGAAGAAATCAACGCAGCGATGAAAGAAGCTTCTGATCCTGAAACTTACGGATACACTGAAGATCAAATCGTTTCTTCTGACATCAAAGGTCTGACTTTTGGTTCCCTGTTTGATGCAACTCAAACTAAAGTTCTGACTGTTGGCGACAAACAACTGGTTAAAACTGTAGCTTGGTACGACAACGAAATGTCCTACACTGCACAATTGATCCGTACGTTGGAATACTTCGCTAAATTGGCTAAATAAGAATTCCTTATCGAGCAACATCATAGAGCGGAAACAGGTGTTATTGTTTCCGCTCTTTATATATCAAAATGTGCCTTAAATTCCTGTTTCGTAAAATTATAAGGGTGCGGAGGAATATGGAGATGAACAAAAAGAGCGTACGTGATATAGAACTGAATGGAAAACGGGTGTTTGTTCGTGTAGATTTTAACGTTCCGGTTGAGGATGGTAAAATTACCGATGACAAGCGTATTCGCGAAACCTTGCCAACCATTAACTACCTAATTGAAAAAGGTGCAAAAGTTATTTTGGCGAGTCACTTTGGACGTCCAAAGGGTCAAGTTGTTGAATCCATGCGTCTGACTGCTGCTGGTGTGCGTTTGTCAGAACTGCTTAATAAACCTGTTGTTAAGGTGGACGAAGCAGTTGGCGAGGCTGTTAAAGCGAAAGTGGCTGAACTGAAAAACGGCGATGTGCTATTGCTTGAAAATGTACGCTTCTACCCAGGAGAAGAGAAAAACGATCCTGAACTGGCGAAGCAATTTGCTGAGCTGGCTGACATTTTCGTGAATGATGCTTTTGGTGCAGCACACCGTGCTCATGCTTCTACAGAAGGTATCGCGCATCTTCTTCCGGCTGTTTCCGGCTTGCTGATGGAAAGAGAGTTGTCTGTTATTGGTAAAGCCCTGTCGAATCCAGATCGTCCTTTTACAGCCATTATTGGCGGTTCCAAAGTAAAAGACAAAATCGACGTAATCGACAACCTGCTGAACATTGCAGATAACGTAATTATTGGCGGCGGTTTGACTTATACATTCTTCAAAGCTCAAGGTCATGAAGTAGGTCAATCTTTGCTGGATGAATCCAAACTGGACGTAGCTCTTGGATTTATTGAAAAAGCGAAGAAGCTTGGCAAAAACTTCTACCTTCCTGTGGATATCGTTATTTCTGACGATTTCAGCGCTACAGCGAACACGAACATTGTGGACATCGACGGCATTCCTGCAGATTGGGAAGGCGTGGATATCGGACCGAAAACTCGTAAAATCTATGCAGATGTTATCAAAAACTCCAAATTGGTTGTTTGGAATGGACCAATGGGTGTATTTGAAATCGAGCCTTTCGCTGGCGGTACTCGTGAAGTAGCGGAAGCTTGTGCTACAACAGAAGCATACACCATCATTGGTGGCGGTGATTCTGCGGCTGCGGCTGAAAAATTCCACTTGGCTGACAAAATGGATCACATCTCCACTGGCGGCGGCGCATCCCTGGAATTCATGGAAGGCAAAGCACTTCCGGGTGTTGTTGCACTTAACGATAAATAATCAAACGCATTACGCGTAATAAAGGCTTTAGGGCACCTAATAGTTAGGAGTTGAAACCATTGAGAACACCGATTATCGCGGGTAACTGGAAGATGTTCAAAACCGTACCAGAAGCTAAAACCTTCATCGAAGAGATCAAAGGTAAAGCAGAGGTTGCAGGAGTGGAGAGCGTTATATGTGCTCCATTTACAAATCTTCCTGCTCTGGTTGAAGCAGTAAAAGGTACATCTATTAAAATCGGCGCACAAAACCTGCACTTTGCAGAAGATGGCGCATTTACAGGTGAAATCAGCGGCGGAATGCTGAAAGATCTGGGCGTAGACTACGTTGTGATCGGACACTCCGAGCGTCGTGAGTATTTCAACGAAACAGACGAAACGGTGAACAAAAAGGTTCATGCAGCATTCCGTCATGGCCTGACACCAATCGTATGCGTAGGCGAAAAGCTGGAAGACCGTGAAGCAGGTCAAACCAAAGAAGTTGTAAAAGTGCAAACTGTAGCAGCTTTTGCTGGTCTGGCTAAAGATCAAGCGGCACAAGTTGTAGTTGCTTATGAGCCAATCTGGGCCATCGGAACAGGCAAATCCTCCACTTCGCAGGATGCGAATGAAGTGATTTCCTACATCCGTAGTCTGATTAAAGAGCTGTATGATGAAAATACAGCAAATGCTGTACGTATTCAGTACGGTGGTAGTGTAAAACCTGAAAATGTTACTGAGTACCTGGGTCAAAGCGATATCGACGGCGCGCTCGTGGGCGGTGCCAGTCTTCAACCGGCGTCGTACATCGCGCTTGTTGAGGGGGCGAAGTAAGATGACAGCACCAAAACCGGTAGCTTTAATTATTATGGACGGATTCGGACTGCGTGACACTGTGGAAGGCAATGCGGTTGCACAGGCCAATAAACCGAATTACGACCGGTATTTAAAACAGTATCCACATACTACTTTGACGGCTTCTGGTGAAGCGGTGGGTCTGCCGGAAGGACAAATGGGTAACTCCGAAGTAGGTCACTTGAACATCGGCGCAGGCCGAATCGTATATCAAGATTTGACTCGTATTTCGAAGTCCATCCGTGAAGGCGAGTTCTTCGACAATGAAACATTGGTTAAAGCCGTGCAGCATGCGAAGAAGAACAACACTAAACTTCACTTGTACGGACTTCTGTCCGACGGTGGTGTGCATAGCCATATCAGCCATCTGTTCGCTATGCTGGATCTGGCTAAAAAAGAAGGATTAACCGAAGTGTACATTCATGCTTTCATGGATGGACGTGACGTTATGCCTGATAGCGGCGTAGGCTTTATGCAACAACTGGTCGCTAAAATTCAGGAAGTGGGCATTGGCCAAATTGCAACCGTACAAGGACGCTATTATGCAATGGACCGCGACAAACGTTGGGAACGTGTTGAGAAATCTTACCGTGCAATCGTATACGGTGAAGGTCCTCAATATACCGACCCACTCGAAGCATTGAAGGAATCGTATGAAAAATCAGTGTTCGATGAATTCGTGGAGCCAACTGTTATTGTGAAGGCTGATGGAAGCCCTGTAGGGCTGGTTGAAAGCAATGACTCTGTCGTATTCCTGAATTTCCGTCCTGACCGTGCGATTCAATTGTCTCAAGTATTTACCAATGAAGATTTCCGTGGTTTTGACCGTGGGCCACAATGGCCTAAAAATCTGCACTTTGTTTGCCTGACCTTGTTCAGTGAAACGGTTGGAGGCTTTGTTGCCTATGAACCGAAAAACCTGGACAACACGTTTGGCGAAGTGCTGGTACAAAACAACAAAAAGCAATTGCGTATTGCTGAGACAGAAAAGTATCCGCACGTTACTTTCTTTTTCAGTGGCGGACGCGATGTGGAGCTTCCTGGCGAAACTCGTATTTTGATCAACTCGCCTAAAGTGGCTACATATGATCTGCAGCCTGAAATGAGTGCGTATGAAGTAGCGGATGCTGCTGTTAAGGAAATCGAAGCCGACAAGCATGATGCGATTATCCTGAACTTTGCCAATCCGGATATGGTTGGACACTCCGGTATGCTGGAACCAACAATTAAGGCAGTAGAGACAACGGATGAGTGTGTTGGACGTGTTGTAGATGCAGTTAAAGCCAAAGGCGGCGTGGTAATTATCATCGCTGACCATGGTAACGCGGATATGGAAATTGATGAGCAGGGACGTCCGTTCACAGCTCACACAACGAATCCGGTTCCGTTCATTTTGACTGACGAAAATATCGTTCTACGTGAGCATGGAATTCTGGCTGACGTAGCTCCAACGCTTCTGGATTTGATGCAACTTCCGCAACCTGCGGAAATGACAGGAAAATCTATGATTGCATCCCGCAAGTAAGCTTGATTTAATAAGTATAGGCTTGACCAATAAATTATGAATTACAAAGGAGATTAAGTACAAATGACTATTATTTCTGACGTGTACGCTCGCGAAGTCCTCGACTCCCGTGGTAACCCTACGGTTGAAGTTGAAGTATATCTGGAATCCGGTGCGATTGGTCGCGCTATCGTTCCTTCTGGTGCATCCACAGGCGCTCACGAAGCTGTAGAGCTTCGCGATAACGACAAATCCCGTTACCTGGGTAAAGGTGTTCTGCAAGCAGTTAAAAACGTGAACGAAATTATTGCTCCTGAAGTAATCGGCTTGGATGCTGTGAACCAAGTAGAAATCGATACATTGATGATCAAATTGGATGGTACTCCAAACAAAGGTAAACTGGGTGCAAATGCAATTCTGGCTGTATCCATGGCTGTCGCTCGCGCTGCTGCTGAAGCTCTGGGCTTGCCACTGTACACTTACCTGGGTGGATTCAACGCTAAACAATTGCCAGTACCAATGATGAACATCGTTAACGGTGGTGCTCATGCCGACAACAACGTTGACGTACAAGAATTCATGGTTCTGCCTGTAGGCGCTCCTACATTTAAAGAAGCTCTGCGTGTTGGCGCAGAAATCTTCCACAACCTGAAATCTGTACTGAATTCCAAAGGCTTGAACACAGCTGTTGGTGATGAAGGTGGTTTTGCTCCTAACTTCAAATCCAACGAAGAAGCTCTGTCCACTATTATCGAAGCAATCGAAAAAGCTGGTTACAAACCAGGTGTTGACGTATTCCTCGGTATGGACGTTGCCTCCACTGAGTTCTTCAAAGATGGCAAATACACTTTGGAAGGCGAAGGCAAATCCTTCACTTCTGCTGAGTTCGTTGACCTGCTTGCTTCTTGGGTTGATAAATACCCAATCATCACAATCGAAGATGGCTGCTCCGAAGATGACTGGGAAGGTTGGAAATTGCTCACTGAAAAACTGGGCAACAAAATCCAATTGGTTGGTGACGACCTGTTCGTAACTAACACTGAGCGTCTGGCTAAAGGTATCGATGAAAACATCGGTAACTCTATCCTGATCAAAGTAAACCAAATCGGTACGCTGACTGAAACATTCGATGCTATCGAATTGGCTAAACGCGCAGGATACACAGCTGTAATCTCTCACCGTTCCGGTGAATCCGAAGACAGCACAATCGCTGATATCGCTGTTGCAACAAATGCAGGCCAAATCAAAACTGGTGCTCCTTCCCGTACTGACCGTATTGCGAAGTACAACCAATTGCTCCGCATTGAGGATCAACTGGGCGAACTGGCTCAATACCACGGCCTGAAATCTTTCTACAACCTGAAAAAATAATATTGCGAAAAATGCTGACAGCGTCTTAGAACGATGGTTTATGATCACGAAGTCTGACGCTCGAAGCTTTTACGCATGAATTAAACAGACCTGCTCGCTATATGCAAGCAGGTCTGTTTTTTGTTATGAATAATGTATCTATTATCTACAGAAGCTTAATGGCTAAGTGTCTTACTGTAGCTGTTGTTATCTACTGGAAGCTGTGGTAGAATAAAAATAGTGTTTTGCGTTAATTTCCGGCTATTTAAAGCATGATATGTGCATGTTTTCATAAAAGAGGCTGTGTTGTTTTGCAAAACAGATGTATAAGCTCAGGAGGTGGGATTTTTCATGGAAATCTTTTTGAAAGTGCTGCTCGTTGTGTTCTCGATTGCTGTTATAGCGGTTGTTTTACTGCAAAAGGGGAAAAGCGCAGGTTTGTCCGGTGCCATCTCTGGCGGTGCTGAGCATCTGTTCGGCAAGACCAAAGCTCGCGGTATGGATTTGATTTTACAACGCGTAACTGCTGTTTTGGGTGCATGTTTTATGATCGTTTCCGTTTTGGTTGCATTTTTCGCAAAATAAGATAAGTATATACCTTAAGCCTTCGTTTCATGGGAAACGGGGGCTTTTTTGGATTTTGGACAGGCAGGGATGCCGTCGATTAAATTCGTGTATACTAGGGTATGAGTATATTAAGAGCCTTGTATCAGGAACAAGGAACATGCGGATTTATTACTGAAAATTAAAGGTCACCCGAGGTGGACAAAATTATGATAACAGAGCAACAACTACTTGATTTCATGCGCGAGACCGCATACAAGCCTATGACATACCAGGAGCTGGAGCAACATTTTGACGTTAAGGATGCAGAAGAGTTTCGTGAATTCCTTAAGCTCTTGAACGCATTGGAGGAAGACGGGAAAATTCTGCTGACCCGCACAAACCGTTATGGTGTTCCAGAACGGATGGATTTGCAGCGCGGGCGTTTGCAGGCCCATGCCAAGGGGTTTGCTTTTTTGATTCCAGAGGACCGGGAGCACCCGGATGTGTACATTCATGCCAACGACTTAAAGAGCGCAATGAATGGAGATACGGTACTGGTAAGAGTGACGTCAAAGGGACCTGCGGGTGGCCGATTAGAAGGCGAAGTTGTGCGAATCGTGAAGCGCGCAGTGCTTCAGGTAGTCGGTGTGTTTCAGAGCCACGAAGCATATGGTTTTGTTTTGCCGGATGATAAACGTATTAACCGGGACATTTTCATTCCTAAGGACAGCTTTAACGGAGCTGTGAACGGGCAAAAGGTCGTCGTGCGTATTGTGAGCTATCCGGAAGGACGTGCAGCGGCAGAAGGCGAAGTGCTGGAGGTGCTGGGTCATAAGGATGATCCGGGCGTTGACATCTTGTCCGTTATTCGCAAGCATCAGCTCCCGGAAGCCTTTCCGGATGAAGTGATGGCGGAAGCGGATCAGGCTCCTGATGCGATTACGGAAGAAGAAATTATACGTCAAGGACGGCGTGATTTGCGCGATAAGGTCATTGTTACCATCGACGGTGAGGATGCCAAAGACCTCGATGATGCGGTTAATGTAGAGCGCTTGCCGAATGGAAACTACCGTCTGGGCGTTCATATTGCTGACGTAGGGTATTATGTGCTTGAGAACTCTAAACTGGATCAGGAGGCATATAACCGCGGTTGCAGTGTGTATTTGGTTGACCGCGTCATTCCGATGCTTCCACATCGACTTTCAAACGGAATATGTTCATTGAATCCTCAGGTGGATCGACTGACTTTATCCTGTGAGATGGAATTCAATGAGCATATGAAGGTCGTAAAGCATGATATTTTCACCAGCGTGATTAAAACAAAGGAACGGATGACCTACACGAACGTTCGCAAAATCCTCGAAGAGGAAGATGCAGAACTGATGGAACGCTACAAGGACCTGGTTGATGTATTCCGCACGATGAAGGATTTGGCGTTGAAGCTGCGTGCAAATCGGATGCGCCGGGGTGCGGTTGATTTTGATTTTGATGAGGCCAAAGTGATTGTAGATGACGAAGGCAAAGCTGTCGATATTGTGAAAAGGGATCGTACGATAGCCGAACAAATTATCGAAGAGTTTATGCTGGCGGCCAATGAAACGGTAGCCGAACATTTTCACTGGCTTAAGGTACCGTTCTTGTACCGAATTCATGAGGACCCCGATCCAGAGAAGCTGCAAAATTTTATGGCTTTCGCAGCTAATTTTGGTCATCAGATCAAAGGTCGAGGAAATTCCATTCATCCGCGTGCACTGCAAACATTGTTGGAAGACATTCAGGGTACGAAGGAGCAAACGGTGCTTAGCACGATGATGCTGCGTTCGATGAAGCAGGCCAAGTATGATGCGGAGTCGACAGGTCATTTTGGACTAGCCGCGGAGTATTACTCTCATTTTACATCACCGATTCGTCGTTACCCTGACTTGGTAATTCACCGTGTTATTCGTGAGGTGTTGGAGAATGGCGGGGCTTTGACAGATGAGCGTCAGGAATACTTGACTGCACGCATGCCAGACATTGCTCAACAATCCTCCGAGCGTGAACGTGTGGCTGTGGATGCAGAGCGTGACACAGAGCAAATGAAAAAGGCTGAATACATGCTGGACAAGGTTGGCGAGGAGTTCGAGGGGATCATCAGCAGTGTAACCAGCTTTGGGATGTTCATTGAGCTAGACAACACTGTCGAGGGTCTGACGCGTCTGAGTGCACTTACGGACGACTATTATCATTTTGACGAGCAGCATATGGCGTTAATCGGAGAACGCACCTCTAAGGTGTTCCGCATTGGGGATGAGGTTAAGGTTCGCGTCGCACGTGTGAATATGGAAGATTACACAATTGACTTCGAACTCGTCGATATGAAGCAACGGCAACGCCGTGAACGGACGGGTGGCTCGGGCCAGGGCGGAGATTTTACACGTGGCGAGGGCCGCGGTAAAGGCAGGGGCCGAGAAGGACGTGACCGCAAGGGCGGCAAGGACAAGGCTGGTAGAGAGCGTAAAGGCGGCCGTGAGACGGCTGGAAAGCCTAAAGAGGGCGGCAACGGAGGCATCAGCACTGCAGGTCGTGCAGGTCGTGGTGGCGGAAACGGTGTCGGTACAGGCTCGACAGGCAGCTTCGGTTTTGGCAGTGGCAAGGGCGGGTATAACTCGCCAGCATCCGGGGCAAGCAAGCGGCGGAAGAAGACGTCTACCAGCGGGATATTCATTGGTGATGCAGCTACCCCAGGTAATGATGCCAGATCAGGCGGTGAAGGCGCAGCACGTCGCAAGCGGAAAAAAAAGGGCGGTAACGGCGGAAATAGCACCGCTGGGTTTGTACGGAAAAAGAAAAAGTAGGTTGGTATAACTTACTTGTTAGGTAACTGGAGCTTTTCAAGAGCAGTGGATGATGCTGATGGAAGCTTAGGTATATGAGCGGTTTCTGTCTGCAGTAATGGATAGAAGCCGCTTGATTTTAGTGCGCTTTTGGGGTAATTAGAAATGTAGAAGCCTTGACTTTTCTTGCTTTTACCATCCGAAATTTGTTACAATATATTTCTAGGGTAGCTCATTGTAGCGGGATTTCTAGATTGAATTAAGTTATGTATAAGGAGTGGTATTCATGGGTAAGAAGGCAGACGGGAAAGTGCTCGCCCAGAACAAAAAAGCTTCCCATGACTATTTTATTGAAGATACCTACGAGGCGGGCATGGTGTTAACGGGAACAGAGATTAAGTCTCTGCGGAATGGTCGCTCTAATATAAGCGATGCTTTTGCTACGATCCGTAATGGCGAAATTCATATTCACAATATGCATATCAGCCCTTTTGAACAAGGTAATCGTAACAATCCGACTGATCCGACGCGTACGCGTAAGTTGCTGCTGCATAAAGAGCAGATTCGTAAGCTTATTGGTCTCTCGAAACAGGAAGGCTACACCATCGTGCCGCTCAAAATTTATGTTCGCAACGGTTATGCCAAACTGCTACTTGGACTGGGTAGAGGTAAAAAGCAGTATGATAAGCGCGAAACAGCTGCCAAACGTGATGCACAGCGTGATATCCAACGTGCACTAAGAGAGAAGCAAAAAATTGCAAGATAAGCAGTCTGCTTACTCTGTATGGTACAAATTACGTGGATAAGTTACTTGTTCCTGTAATGGTGCTATTTTATCGAGCCTTAATGGCTTCATTCCGTTTCGTTATGACATGTAATATGTTATACTAACGAAGTAGTAATTTTTCAATGCATCTTGATTTAACTTGTTCGGAGTGTTGAATCTTAGGATTCAGCTTTTGATATTATGCACTTATGCTCCGGTATTTCCGGATTTATCCGTGGAGCCCTTTTATAATAAGGGGGCGTTTATGGATTCGACGGGGATAGTTCGAGCATGGGTAGCGGGTAGTGGGGACGCGTCCACTTCATCAACGCTAAAGCCTATTAAACGGCAAACAACAAAACAACTACGCTTTCGCAGCTTAATAACCTGTGAGCGTGCTCCTCTCCTGCATCGCCCATGTGCCGGATGTAGGGGCTAACCTATAGTGGGATACGCTGCCACATCTCCGCCTGGGGTGTGCTGAAGAAGACAATCAGGCTGACCCAACGTATAGCCGGTTACGGGGCGATACTCGGGTGACATCAAAACTGTGACTACACCCGTAGAAGCTTATGTGTCGTTATCTTCGGACAGGGGTTCGACTCCCCTCGCCTCCATTAAAAAAACCCGCTCCTTGAGCGGGTTTTTGCATTTTAGTAGGTTCGGTTGTGGACCATGTGTAACTTCAACTCTACAAACCCCCATTATCCAAACCGCTTGATAAAATCACTTGCATTAAGGGAGCGGCCTTTCCAAGACATAATACCTGCTTTCATTCTGAGCAAGGAAGGATTCAATTCGATCCATTGTCCGTTCCGATATCAATCCCCTTCTCCATATTAATTTCAGAAATGTACATTGAAAATAACACATGGGATGGTTCTTTCTGTAAACAAAATCTCGATTCTGGCCGATACATACATAAGATGGGTTATTGTTAAATATGCCCTTTTGCTTTTATATTTTGAATTAAATACTTATCTTTTTTACGAAGAAGGGACTAACCCTATGAGCTATATGGACGAGCATATTTTAAGTCTAAAAAATAGGCTTAATTATGATGTTGCATCTAATAACGTAAATACGAGTCTTTCTCAAACTGCTATATCTGATCAGGATCAATCCGTGTCTGGAAAAAGTATGGCGTTGCGGTTAGGTGATGAGTTCATTGCGTTGGAATGGAGAATGATTTTGGACGGACAATTGGAGGTAAGCGTCCCAAAATCTTTTAGCTTGATGCCACTGGAGCAGGCCAAATTTAAGTATCCATCAGAGTATCGTCCAGAGGTCATTTATACCTCGGAGGATGGAACGGTGAATATCACTTTTAATCGGACAGAATCATTTTTGGCGGACGAGGAGCTTTCTGAGTTTGTGGAGCAAATGGCGGACACTTTGCGAGCTGTACAACCAATCCGTAACTGGTTGGGCACTCAAGTGATCGTAAATCAGTCTGGTCTATCCATTGGCATGATCCGTTTTATAGCTGCAGGCGTGGATACGAATTTGTACAACGAAATCCTGCTGTTCACCCATGCAGGACAGGTGATGATGGGAACGTTTAACTGTACGGAATCGGACATGGAGGTATGGATACCTGTAGCGGAAAATACAGTGCAGTCGCTTCATGCAGTTTCATTGCCCTTACAAACTACGCTTGAGAAAGGAGCGGATTCGCTATGAGTCTGGGCTACGATAATATCCAAATCCATCCCTACGAGCTGGTTGAGTTGGAGCAGCTTACCCTCACGAAGAAAATCAACGAGCATACTCGGCTCTATTTTACAGGGATCATCCCGGAAGACATGCAGGACAGCTATGTGGAAACGACGGAAAAGAACACGGTGATTGAGGTGAGCCAACGCAATGAATCGGGTGAAAGTAAGCCGCTATTCAGCGGGATTGCGCTCTCGGTCGAAGTGAAGGTTGTGCGGGATGTGTACTATCTGGAGGTAGAGGCCATCTCCCATACTTATCGGATGGATATCCAGCAACGCACCCGTTCTTTTCAATATACCAAAATGACGATTCCCCAGATGCTGGAGCAGATTGGTAAGGATTATGAAGGGTTGGATGTGATTGATGGAGCGACAGGTGGAGAGCCTATCGGACGGATTGCCATCCAGTATCAGGAGACGGATTGGGCTTTTTTAAGACGCATGGCTTCTCGCTATCATACGAGCCTGATGCCTGTGGCGCGTTTTGACAGTCCTAAATTTTATTTTGGCATTGAAGACAGCCCTGCACAGGCCGTGCTAGATCATACCCGTTATACAGTACGCAAGCAGATGCTGCCTTTTCGCTACTTTCAGGAAAATGAGCAGGCGAAGGTGAACGAAAATGATTTTATTTTTTATGAGGTGGAGACAGACGAGGTGCTGGATCTGGGCGCTCAGTTGACCTTTCAGGGACACAGTTTGTATGTTATTGAGGCTTATACAGAGATGAGGCAAGGGCTGTTGCGGCATCAATATGTGCTTGCCTCGTACAAAGGCTTACGGCAGAAAGGCTATTATCAGGAAAATCTGGCGGGTGCTTCATTAGGCGGGGTGGTCGTAGACGTACGTCAGGATCAGGTACGTATCCATCTGGACTGCGACGAGAAGCAGGCGGTCGATCAGGCGCATTGGTTCAACTATTCGACGGTGTATAGCGGTGGGGGACATACAGGATGGTATGTGATGCCGGAAGAAGGGGACCCAGTTTCACTCTATTTTCCGGGCAGTCGTGAAGAGGATGGGGTAGCAGGCAGTGCAGTCCGACGTGCAGACAGAGGAAGCGGGCATAACAAGCTTTCCAATCCGCAGATGAAAATATGGCGAACACCTCATGGAAAAGAAATTCGTTTGGGACCGGATGAACTGGTCGTGACGGGTAAAGATGGTGCTATTTTTATCAAGCTGGACGATAAGGAAGGCATTCATATTATGAGCAATAAACAGGTAAGTATCTCGGCGGGTGGTAATCTGAGCTTGTCGGCTGGGAAAACGATGAATTTGTCGGCAGGCAGCGAGCTGCGTATGGATTGCAATGGCAGTCATATTCAATTGAGTGGATCAGCGGATATGAAGGGCAGTGAAGTGAAGTCGAATTAGGCTGTAGGGCAGCGGACGAATGGCATCAGCCTGTAGATATGAGTATATGAAGAGCTTTGGGTGGTGGTTGAGTACAAATGGAGAAGCCTATGGATGAGTTAGAACCGCAATGGCAAGCCATTTTGAATCAGGCGTGGTTTCTCATCCGCAGAGACTGGGCACTGAAGTTCAAGGGGACGCAGGAGCAACGGATTCAGGCCTGTGTCGAAGAGTTTCGGGGATATTGCCAGCACATTCGGCAAGAGCAGCTTCAAGGAAGAAAAGGAAGGATCGGTTATATCACGTACTCTATGCTACGTACCATGTGGCTGGAAGAACGGCCTGGTTATCTCGTAGAGATTTCCGATGTTTTATGGATGCTTGATCCGCAGCCGATCCGATTTGAATGGGATACAAGCTGGACATATTCCTACTGGACCGATTTGCAGCGACAATTGCGAGGGGAGGTAGAGAAGCAGCATGTTTCTCTATCGGAGCTTGAATGGGAGCAGATA
The DNA here is from genome assembly GCF_000307675.1 of Paenibacillus sp. ICGEB2008. Lineage (NCBI taxonomy): Bacteria > Bacillati > Bacillota > Bacilli > Caryophanales > Paenibacillaceae > Paenibacillus > Paenibacillus sp. ICGEB2008. The sequence goes on along the minus strand of NZ_AMQU01000020.1, from coordinate 32,263 downwards.
ATGTTGGAGGCAGCAGTACACATTCATGCGCTCGTTGTGAATGCGTTGCGTTTGGCGATGAAACAGGCGGTGTGCTTGCCGGAGTTTCAAGAGCTGGAGCGAGATGAGACGTTCGAGATTCGTGTGGGGGAATATATGGATCATAGTGTGTCGGTATATCGAGAAGATCGCAGAGCCATGGGGGCGAATGAGATTCGGTCATGGTTGGAGGAAAGAGAAGAACATGCGTACAGCTATCAGGCGTTGACCCAAGTTGAACTATCGGATGGGGATTACAGCCTGTTGGATTTACGTTATACAGCCTTTCGCCAAATCAGAATGGAACACAGCCGTCTGCATGGTTGTATCCTGGTAGGAACGGTGTGGCAGGAAAGTCAGCTAAATGGAATCGATTTGACATACAGCGTACTTCATGGAGCCAATTTTAGCGGATGCTCGTTGAAAGAGGCCATATTGGATGTCGTTATAGGTAACGCCGGATATGGATCAGATGCTTCACTAGATTGGGAGCCATTGGGTTTTGCTGGCGTAGATTTCACAGGGGCGAGCTTGCAGGGGGCCCGTTTTCAAGATGCACAGTTGCGGGGAGCCATATTTCAAGAGGCGTTACTACAAAAAGCGTCCTTGGACGGGGCAGACCTCACGGATGCCTGCTTTGTTGGAGCAGATGTGACAGGTGCATCCTTTAAAGGGGCTTGCCTGATCGGGACTGATTTTACGGGTGCAAACGTACAAGGAGTCATTTTAACCGATGAACAGCGTAGAGGAGCCATTGGTTTGGAGTGGTCTACACAGGTCAGGGATGCTGCTAGTAAAAGGGGGTGGCTGCACTGAGATGTTTTCGACTGATGGTAGACGAGCGGGTAAAGCATCGGGTGGAGCCTGCTGCGCTGTCTCCTTTGCAAGTAGAAGATATCCTGACGGAGGCCGAGGGACAGCAACAGCAGGATGAACCTCTTTTTTTGGCTGTACATACCGATCCACGAACAGTGTACCCGGATTTTTTGGAATTTCCCCTACCACTGGTGTCCGATCGGATGAAAGTATTATTGGAGAAATATATGCCGGAACTGAAGTGGAAAGCAGCCATCCTTACCGATTTCCAGCAGGCCAGACAGGAGGTATACTGGGTGCTTCGTCCGCCGATGGTGGACTGTTTGTCCGCACAAACGGAATGGTACCTCAATGGTACGTTGAAGCGTTTGCTACTGAGACAGGGGGAGATAGAGCCTCCTGTTTTTCGGATTGAGGGACTGATCGAACCTTATATCTATATCCATTTGGCTGTGGCAGAAAGCCTGCTGCGCCGATCTTTTACAGGTATTCGAGTGCTAAGAGTTGAGATAGAAGCACTAAGGAGGATGGGGTAAGTGGGAGAAGCCCAGGTGAGACCGGGAACGGGTGCAAAAAAAAGCTATGTCGTGGCAGGAGCGATCTTAAGTTGTAGTTATGGCACACAACCTACCCGTTTGAAGAGACCTTTTAGCCATGGAGTCTACGTAAAAAACAAAGCACAAATGAACATTGGAGATTACGTTCCAGGAGTGAACATTCAGTCTTTTGGAAATTGCTCCAGTCCCTTAAATCCAGCTGTGCAGGCTAGTGAGATGGTAGACATCTATGGCGTGAAGAAGGCTCCGTGTGTTCCAGTCCTGACCATGCCGTGGCTGAATGGGAAAAGTGATGTGAAGATCGAAGGACAGCCGGCTTTGACACAAAACTGTACCCATCAATGTCTGTATTGTGGTCATATTCAAATTGAAAATGATGGACAGGAGCTGGACTAAGGGTCTGTTTCAAAGCTGTTAGGTTTCGAATTGTATTCGGGACGTGTATACAGTTGAACTGAAGGCTGCTTCGCATTCGTATCCGATGGATATCCAGATAAAGAAGCGATCTTATCAGGATATCCATCGTACCTACGATGGTCTGGTCACTGCAATAGTACGTTTAAAATACAAGTAATATCAGTATGGAGATGGCCTTGATATTATGGGGGTGAAAAGCAACTCAAGGGTCTATCTTCTTCCCTTTTTAATAAAGTGTTGACAAGAATAAAAAAATATTATATCTTTATATCAAGATAAATAAATTAAAGATAAAAACAAACAGAAAATTTTGCATAGGGAGGTATACACATGATTGCGATTTTAGAAAGAATTAATCAGTTGGCAAACAAAGCAAAAGAAGTTGGGTTAACTGAAATTGAAAAAACGGAGCAAATGGATCTTCGCAAGGAATACCTTCAAATCTTTCGGGGATCTGTACAAAGTATTCTCTTGAACGCTACGATTTACGATCCAAATGGTGATGATGTAACTCCTGAAAAACTTAGAAGAGAGCAGGCTAAAATCGTTAAACCATGAATTTAGCTTTGCTCAATATCTCTAATTTAAAAATCTTTAAATAATAAATATAATATGGAGCGTGATTTTATGTTGGCGAGTGGATTGTTGTTGATACGTTTGGTAGTAGGATTGCTATTTGTGGGGCACGGGGCTCAGAAGCTTTTTGGCTGGTTTGGCGGTTATGGTCCAAAAGGTACCGGTGGTTGGATGGAATCAATCGGGATCAAGCCCGGAGTATTGATGGCCGTGGCCGCTGGATTGATGGAATTGCTGGGAGGAGCTCTATTTGCTGTAGGACTGCTTACTCCACTGGCTGCACTGTTGATTACAATGACGATGCTTGGAGCGATTGTCAAAGTACATGGTCAAAACGGGATCTGGGCCACCGCTAATGGCTATGAATATCCGCTGGTTCTTATTGCTGTCGTAGTCGGTATTGCGTTGATAGGCGCAGGTCCATATTCCATTGATGCAATACTTCATTAATACATGAACTAAGTCATTAAAAATTACCAATGATAAAAATAAGGATTTCTACAATTAAAAGGAGGATTTTATATGTCACTTCAAACTGCAGGTATTCATCATATTACAGCTTTTGCTGGTAATCCGCAGGCAAATGTCGATTTCTATGCAGGTATTCTTGGACTTCGGTTAGTGAAGAAAACGATCAACTTCGATGCTCCTGAGGTTTACCACTTGTATTTTGGTAACGAGGCAGGAAGTCCTGGAACGATTATTACTTTTTTCCCGGCACCAGGAACTCCCAAAGGGCGAATCGGAGGCGGCCAGGTGGGTATAACCTCGTATGTGGTACCGCTAGGTTCGCTTGATTTTTGGCAGCATCGTTTGAAAAGCTTTGGTATTCAAGTTACGAAAACAAGCCGTTTTAATGAACAATACCTTCAATTCGAGGATAATGAGGGCCTACGTCTTGAGCTTGTTGAACGTGCAGAGGGAGCGAGCAGTACTTGGTCTTACGATGGCATTTCGGCTGATAAAGCAATCAAGGGGTTCGGAGGTGCAGTGCTATTTAGCGCCAACCCACAGAAAACGATGGATGCATTGGAGAGCATACTCGGATTTACGAAAATCGACGAAGACGCCGAATATGCTCGTTATCAATCTGCAGGAGAAATCGGTAATATCGTGGATGTTCCGCTTGCGAAAATGGGTTTAGGCTTTGGTGGAGCAGGCACAGTACATCACATTGCATGGCGCGCAAAAGATTTCGAGCAACATGAAGAGTGGAGAAGCACAGTCCAGCATTATGGCTATCAGCCGACCCCAATCATCGACCGCCAATATTTTAATGCGATATATTTCAGAGAAGCGGGCGGCATACTATTTGAAATTGCTACAGATCCACCGGGATTTGCTAACGATGAACCTGCGGAATCTTTGGGGCAGAAATTAATGCTACCAGAGTGGTATGAACCGCAGCGGGCTCAGATCGAGGCAAACCTGCATCCTATTGAAGTGAGAACATTAACAGATAAACAAAAGTAAACGAAATAGCTGCTGTTTTGCATCCAGATAAAGTCACATAAATCCACAATCTCATTCGATTGTGGATTTTTCATTCGATGAATTACCTCCTGAAAATGAAATCCTCCGCAATTAACCTATATTTATGATTTGACTAATCTAATATACGACATTATCTATCCAAGACAGAACCTGCTTCCAGGTATATATCTCATGACCTTCCGCCCTCTTGTTATTCCACCAGCCTTTCGGACTTTTTCAGCATTTCTCTTATCACGTGAGCGACTCGGCTTTTCCGGTTCTCAGCTTTCCTTTGTATCGCTCGTAATGATTGTTGGTATGCTGGGGTGTTGTTGTGATAATAAAACTGCTTGGCAGCAATGCGTAGTGTCCTTCTCAACAACATAGCTGATGAACGTGTTAACCTGGAACGGAGTCCCCTGCGCAATACTCGCAGCGTATTTTTGTAGGTCTCAAAATCCTCGGATGGAGGAATCAGAGCAAATAAATTTAACGAGGAGTCATTGAACCCGTAAGTTTCATACATGATTCTTAGATTTTCCGTATTTAAAACGTTACCTCTAAGATGGGTTGGATGCTCCTGATGATACCCGACCACCTCTTTGATGCAATAAAAAGGGATTTTTAAGCGATGCAGTCTATAGCCAAGATCCCAGTCTTCGAGTCCATACAGCACAAACCGTTCATTGAAACCTCCAATACGAATTAAGTGGTTGCGTCTGATGGCCACACAACGAGTTACTAGCATCATCCAGGGAGCTACGTCCGTTGAGGCAAATTGTTTCTGCGTATTGGGAGGAACCCTTGTGGGACTAACGACTTTAGACAGTGCGCCCGTTTGATGAAGGATATCTTCTGGCGTTATGACCGGGGTAATTTCATTCGCTGTTTCAAAGTCAGGATTCCATAAGCCGGATTGTGTAAGTATGCTCCGACAATGTTCTTTTTCTTCCACAGAAAAATCAGGGTGATAGTGGGTAAATGCATCGTCCCACGAGTGCGGAATGCCTGAAAGCACAGATTTGGGATACTTGCGGTGATAACGGCTCACGGTTTTAATGAAATGAGGCAGCACCAAAAAGTCAGCGTCACAGAAAATGATGTATAGCCCTTTTGCTCGGCGCAGTCCCAAATTTCGAACGGCAGATCGACCGCGTTGTTCCGGGTGTGACACATAGATAAGAGGATAGGATGCTTTGAAGCCTTCGACCATTTCTTTCGTTCCGTCTGTAGAACCATCATCAGCTACAATGACTTCGAATAATTGCTTCGGATAGGTTTGTGATTCAAATGAAGCGAGTGTGAGTAACAGCTGCTGGGCGCGATTATAGGTTGGAATGATGACGCTGTAGCGGATAGCCAATGTGATCTCCCCCCACCATTCTAATTAGAGAACCTTTGAACGAGATAAATAATAACAATGTATTCAAGGATTTTAGCCTGGTCTAGTCAAACAACCCGCAAAGTTCGAAACAGGCTTGGTCCTATGCGGATGTTAATGTGGAAGTGCTGTATTTTTTGCTGATTTGCAGATATGTTTCAGTGGTGTGATGTATATGTCATGGTAGCATTATGCATAAGGATGTAAAGTAGAAGGGACACAAACAAACATGAGATGAAATGGGCATGTTTATGGTAAACTATATGGAGTTATAGAAGACCTGAAAGAGGAGTACTATATGACACAATTTGTCTATAAGCAAATTATTGACGATCTTAAAATGAAAATTTTCGCTGGAAAGTTTGCAGATATGAGATTGCCAGATGAACGTAGTCTTAGTGAGACTTACCAGGTTAGTCGTAGTTCCATTAAACGTGCTCTGACTAAAATGGAGAGTGTCGGAATTATTTTCAAAAAACAAGGTTCCGGGACATTTATTAATCCCTTATACATAAGAAATGAATCTATCTTTAACTACGAGGGCTCTAATCTAGGAGTTACTGATAATTTCCAAATGCATGGCAAAAAGCCAAAAATCAAAGTATTGAGTTTTGAGGTCATTCCACCGACAGAAGAACTACAGCGCGATTTGTTCTTGGACACTCATGATTTTGTTTATAAAATCGTTCGCTTGCGTCTGTTTGATGATGATCCATTTATGATCGAAACGGGCTATATCCCCATTAAAATTGTCCAGGATTTAAATCAGACCATTATTGAGGGTTCCATTTTTAATTATTTGGAGGACTCGCGGAACCTGGCCGTCACCAAATCCTTTTTATCTATTTTTGCAGAACCGTCTGAAGAGAATGATCAAAAGCTGCTGCAATTGAAAGAAAATGAACCCGTAGGCATTATGGAGGGTGTTTTCTTTTTGGATAACGGTACCCCATTTGAATTTTCGCATATGCGATTTCACTACAAATATTTGAAATTTAATACCTTTGTATCGGTACACTAATGAAAAGACTGGATAATTCTCCGGTCTTTTTTTTATAGTTTTGAAAAAGGATTAGAGTCTGCAAACTCTTCATTTATCACAAATTTTATTGGTTTATCCTGCTATATATTTTAATGTAAGAGCTTTTTTACTGTCTTTTTAATTTATATTTCATAGTATGTTCAAAATTTCACAAAATTGGACCGTATCACTTGTGAAAAAGGTTGAATTAATTCAGCGTAGCGTTATGATGTACATGTAGATGAAATTTCCGGAAATAAATTACAAACAAAATTACTAGGGAGTGGACACCATGGCTTTATCACCCGTGTTAGTAGATTACTCGTCTAAAACATATTTGGAAAAACTTGATGCATACTGGCGTGCAACGAACTACATTTCAGTAGGTCAGCTTTATTTAAAAGACAATCCTTTGTTGAGAGAACCTTTGAAAGATTCGGATGTAAAGGTTAAGCCTATTGGACACTGGGGCACGATTCCAGGCCAAAACTTTATTTATGCTCATCTTAATCGTGTTATTAATAAATATGATTTGAACATGCTTTACATTGAAGGCCCTGGTCACGGCGGCCAAGTGATGGTTTCAAATTCATATCTTGATGGAAGCTACACCGAAATTTATCCGCAAATCACGCAGGATATCCCAGGTATGAAGAAACTGTTCAAACAATTTTCATTCCCTGGCGGTATTGCTTCACACGCTGCGCCTGAAACCCCTGGATCTATCCATGAAGGTGGGGAGCTGGGCTATTCCCTTTCTCATGGTGTAGGTGCTATTCTAGATAATCCGAATCTGATCTCGGCTGTTGTTATTGGGGATGGTGAAGCTGAAACGGGTCCATTGGCCGCTTCGTGGTTCTCTAACCGATTTATCAATCCAATCACGGATGGCGCAGTGCTGCCGATCTTACATTTAAATGGCTTCAAAATTAGTAACCCAACGATTATGTCTCGCCAATCAAAAGAAGAGTTAACCTCGTTCTTTAAAGGTTTGGGTTGGGAACCATTCTTTGTTGAAGGTGAAGATCCTGATCACATGCACCCAGAAATGGCGAAAGTATTGGATACTGCCATCGAAAAGATTGAAGCTATTCAAAAGAATGCGCGTGAAAATAATGACCTTACTCGTCCGGCGTGGCCAGTGCTTATCTTCCGTTCACCTAAAGGCTGGACAGGTCCAAAGGAATGGGATGGCGTGCCGAATACAAATTCGTTCCGTGCCCATCAGGTTCCAATTCCGGTCGATCAAAAAAATATGCAGCACGCACCTGCTTTATTAGAATGGCTGAATAGCTATAGACCGGAGGAATTGTTTGACGAAAACGGTCGGTTAAAAGCAGAGATTGCTAAAATTTTGCCTACTGGCGATAAACGAATGGGAATGAACCCTGTTGCGAATGCAGGTAAACTTATTAAAGACTTGAAATTGCCTGATTTCCGTAACTATGCGTTGGATAACTCCACGCCTGGTAAAGTGATTGCGCAAGATATGTCTGTGTTAGGTAAATACGTTAAAGATGTGGTTGTTTTAAATGAAGAGAATCGTAATTTCAGAATCTTCGGGCCTGATGAAACGATGTCTAATCGCTTGGCACCTGTTTTTGAAGTAACCAAACGCCAATGGATGGATCAAATTATTGAGCCTAATGATGAATTCTTGTCATCGTATGGTCGTGTCATTGATTCCCAATTATCTGAACACCAAGCTGAAGGATTGCTGGAAGGTTACGTGTTAACAGGTCGTCATGGTTTCTTTGCAAGTTACGAAGCCTTCCTGCGTGTGGTTGACTCGATGATCACTCAACACTTCAAATGGCTGCGTAAAGCAACGGATCAAGGATGGCGTGCAGATATCCCATCATTGAATGTTGTAGCAACTTCAACGGTCTTCCAACAGGATCATAACGGGTATACACACCAAGATCCAGGTTTGTTAGGTCATTTGGCTGATAAGAAACCAGAATTTATTCGTGAGTATTTGCCAGCTGACGCCAACTCTCTTTTAGCTGTTTTTGACACTATTTTAAATGACCGTCAAAAGATCAATTTGGTTGTTTCGTCCAAACACCCACGTCCACAATGGTTCTCTGCTGATGAAGCAAAAGAATTGGTAGACAAAGGGTTAAAGATTATTGACTGGGCAAGTACAGATCAAGGCGGAGAGCCTGATATTGTCATCGCTTCTGCTGGTACAGAGCCAACGATTGAAAGCTTAGCTGCGATCTCGATCTTGCATAAAAAACTGCCTGACTTGAAGATTCGCTACATCAACGTAGTAGACTTACTGAAGCTGAGAAGCCAAAAGTTAGATCCTCGTGGATTATCTGACGCTGAGTTTGATCAATTTTTCACAAAGGACAAGCCAGTCGTATTCGCTTTCCATGGTTACGAAGGTCTGATCAAAGATCTGTTCTTTGACCGTCATAACCATAATCTGCATGTACATGGTTACCGTGAAAATGGCGATATTACGACACCATTTGATATGCGTGTATTGAATCAAATGGACCGTTTTGACTTGGTGAAGGAAGCTGTTCTAAGCTTACCTAACGCTGGAAAGTACGCAAATATTGCGGATGAAATGGATGCAATAGTTAAGAAACATCATCAGTTCATTCGTGAAGAAGGTATTGACTTGCCAGAGGTAGAGAACTGGGTATGGGAAGGCCTGAAATAAAAAAGTATAGTACATTTCAGCTTTGTGTTGGACAACCAAGCAGTCAAGTATGAGCTGGAATATATGATTTGGTAGTAGTATAGATGTGCCTGACCCCTTGAATTCAAGTATGATTTCAACGGGGATCAGGCACTTTTTGATGTAGCACACTGAGGATTTAATAGGGAAGTCACGAGCAAGTGGGTAATAAGTATATGGGAACCGAATGGTTCACTGTATTTTGTCTGAATATTGAAGAGGTGTTATGGTATAAGAGAATAGGAGAGGAGGCTGTTAATATGAACCATCAAATTCCAGAGAAGGTATTGAATGATGGCACTAAGGTGCCTGCCATTGGATTTGGAACTGCTGGGTTGAAGGGTGCAGATGGAGTAAAAGTGATAACCAGCGCGATTGATGCGGGTTACCGTCTGATTGACACAGCTTTTAACTATGAAAATGAGGGCGCTGTCGGGAAAGCTGTCCAGCAGAGTTCAGTACCGAGAGAAGAATTGTTGATTTGCTCCAAACTTCCAGGTCGTCGACATGCATATCAGGAAGCCATTGTCACGATCGAAGAGTCACTATATAGAGGCGGTTTGGACTATTATGATCTGTATTTGATCCATTGGCCAAATCCCAAAATCGATCGTTATGTTGAAGCTTGGCAGGCATTGATTGAGGCGAAGAAGCGGGGCTATATTCGTTCGATCGGAGTCTGTAATTTCCTGCCTGAGCATAATGAACGATTGATTCGGGAAACAGGTATCGCGCCGAGCATCAATCAGGTTGAACTGCATCCATTATTTAATCAGGAGCATCAGCGTACCAAAGATGCTGAACAGGGCATTGTGACGGAATCATGGAGCCCCTTGGGGCGCGGTCACAGCATGATGGAGAACGAGGAGATTGGGAAAATTGCCGCTGCTCATGGCAAAACCGCGACCCAAGCGATTTTACGTTGGCACATTCAACTGGGAGCGATCCCAATTCCTAAGGCTTCTTCTGTAAAACATCAGACGGAAAATCTGGACATTTTTGATTTTGAGTTGTCACCAGAGGAAATGAACGTGATTTCAGCGCTTAGCAGGGAAGATGGACGGCTATGGGATCAGGACCCCAATTCCTATGAAGAACTGTAATCTACAACAATGAATTTGAAGGGTTCAAAAATCTGTAGAGGGTTTTTGAACTCTTTGCTTTTAGTAATAGTGGAAAGGATGCGATAAGTCTGGATATAGCTATGATGAATGATGAACATTTTTAACCGGATATGATGTATGATATGGGGAATGTAGTCTTTTTGAAGGAGGGCATTATGGGTATTTTGTCAAGGTTTAAGGATATTATGAAGGTGAATATCAGCGCCTTATTGGATAAGGCGAGCGATCCGGAGAAGACCATTGATGATTATATGCGGAACTTGAACAGTGATCTGGGCAAGGTGAAAGCGGAAACAGCCTCGGTACTAGCTGATGAGAAAAGAGCGAAAAGAGCACTGGATGAATGTAGAGCTGAGATCAAAAAGCTCCAGCATTATGCAAGTAAGTCTGTGGAAGCTGGCAATGAAGATGAGGCTCGAAAGTTTCTGGAACGTAAAATCTTGCAGGCAGAGAAACTGGAATCGTTACAGACCTCTTATGACTTAGCTTCGGCAAACGCCGTACATATGAAACAAATGCAGGAGAAATTGGTGTCCGATATAGGGCGTCTGGAAGTGCGGCGTGCCGAACTTAAAGGGAAGCTGGCGATCGCCAAAGCACAGCAAGCCTTGAATTCTATGGGCGACCATGATTCTGTATTCGAAGCCTTGGAAGAGAAGGCAAACAAGGCATATGATGAAGCGATGGCGATAGCTGAGCTCCGGGGAGAGACGAAGGACGACCTGGATGCGTTATTCACGCAATATGAGAAGAGTACCAATGCAGAAGATGAGCTGGCTGCAATCAAGCAGAAAATCAATTCCAAAGAATCATAATAGTTTCTACATGAAGAGGTGAGCAGATGCCGGTTATCGAATACAAATGCCCCAACTGCGGCAGCGGTATGGTCTTTGACAGTGAGACAGGAATGTTATCTTGCCATAGCTGCGGAAGAGAGGACAACATCGATACGATTCCTGATCCTCTGACCAATCGTGTTTTTTCAGAAGATGAGGCCCATGAGTATCATTGTAATAACTGTGGAGCAGTAATTATGACCGAAGTGGAGACGAGTGCAACGGTGTGCAGCTTTTGTGATTCTGCCGTGGTACTGGGTGATCGACTGACCGGGAAGCTGGCTCCGGCGCAGGTTATTCCCTTTTCGATCAGCAAGGAAGAAGCCATAGCTGCGTTCAAAAAATGGTGCAAGAATGGCCGTCTGACACCGAACCGATTTATGATAGCCGACCGAATCAAGGGAATAACCGGTATGTATGTCCCCTTCTGGTTATATGAATTACATAATCAAATTGAGGTTCAAGGTGAAGGTAACCAAGTGAGAACCTATACGAGCGGAGATTACGAATATACAGAAACGAAGCATTTTGATGTATATCGGAAAATCCGTTTGAATTACGTGAAGGTTCCGATTGATGCTGCGGAGAAAATGAATGACGAGCTGATGGATAAATTGGAGCCTTTTCCTTATGATCAGCTCAAACCTTTTAAAACGCCATATCTAGCAGGATATATTGCGGAAAAGTATAGTTATAACGAAGAGGAGCTTTTCCCGCGCGTGAAAGACAAAGTGAAGGAATATATTGATGCTTATATTCAGTCCACGGTGTCAGAGTATACGTCTGTGAGTTACACGGAAAAGCAAATTGATACTACATTAAAACAAGCGGATTATGTCCTGCTCCCAGTATGGGTCATCCACTATGACTACAATCAATTGGAGCATACGTTTGCGATGAACGGTCAGACGGGCAAAGTAGTTGGTAAGCCTCCGATTAGCAAGTTCAAAGTGACAGCTTGGTTTGCAGGCATTTTCGGCATAACTCTCTTTTCATTAAGGTTCATAACTTGGCTAATAATGGGGGGAGAATTCTATTGAAAAAATATAGAGCGATTGTGGCTGTGTTGTTGTTCTTTGCTGTTTTTCTAGCGGTTCCTATGGAAATGAAGGGCGAAGCAGCAACGACAGAGATGAAGCCATTGATTTTTGACGAGGCAGGTCTACTTAATCAGGAAGAGTATGATGTGTTGAACTCTATGGCTAATCAATACGGAGCTGAAAGAGAGACAGACATTATTATTTATACGACCAACAATCCCGACAATATGGATGTTATGAAAATGACACAGGATTTTTATGATGATCATGGTCCGGGTTATGACAGGGCTCATGGAAATGCAGTCATTTTAACGATGGATATGAGGAATAGAGAGGTGTACTTGGCCGGATTTTATAAGGCAGAACGGTATCTGGATGACGACAGGCTTACTAAAATCCGCCATGAAATTACCCCGGATCTGACGAATGGCAACTATGGACTTGCCTTTCAAAAGTATATTCTCGGCGCGCACAAATATTTGGCTATCCGCCCAGGGGTGAATCCGGACAGTATATTTTTCAAAGGCTGGCTTCACTTGGCGATTGCGCTGGGATTGGCGTCTATTATTGTAGGTAAGATGGTTTCGAGTTCCGGCGGTCGGGTTACGGTAAATCGGCAGACCTACGAGGATGCAAGCACGTCAGGGGTTCTTGCACATCAAGATCTGTACACTCACACCACGACAACGAAGCGGAAGATTGAAAAGAGCAGTAGCAGCAGCTCATCAGGCGGAGGGGGTGGAACCACCAGCGGCGGTCACTCGCATAGCGGCAGCAGAGGATCATTTTAACGGAAGGGATGGATACAGCACATGGGATTCTTCAGAAATCAATTTGCAAATGTAGTAGAATGGGAAGAATTTAGGGATGATATGATTTTTTGGAAATGGAGCAATCGTGAAATTAAAAAAGGCAGTAAATTAATCATCCGCTCCGGTCAGGACGCGATTTTTGTTAATAACGGCAAGATCGAGGGTATCTTTGAGAATGAAGGGTCATATAACATGGACTCGGATATTATTCCATTTCTATCGACATTAAAAGGGTTCAAGTTCGGTTTTAACAGCGGCATGCGGGTGGAGGTCTTGTTCGTTAATACGAAGGAGTTTACGGTCAAATGGGGAACACAAAATCCGGTTTTGATTCCGACCCCCCAATTGCCAGGCGGGATGCCGATTCGGGCCAACGGTACGTTTAATTTTAAAGTAAACGATTATGTTACGCTTATTGATAAGATTGCCGGGGTAAAGGACAGTTATCTTGTAGAGGACGTTAAAATACGCATTACTTCGGTGTTGGATCAGTTATTGATGAAGTGGATCAGCAGAGAAGGCAAGGACATGTTTAATCTACAGGCAAATGCTTCTGATATTTCGAAGGGCATTCAAGAAGACCTGGATATGCAAGTGATGGACAACGGTATGACGATTACAGGCTTTCATGTGATGAGCTTCAATTATCCTCAAGAAATTCAGGATATGATTACGAAGACGGCTTCTCATGAAATGATCGGTAATCTGCAAAAGTACCAACAAGTGACGATGACTGACGGTATGGCATCGGGGAATGTAAAAGGCGGCGGTGCTGCGTCGGATATGGCGAGTATGATGATGGGCATGAATATAGCCAATGAAATGATGAAAAATTTGAACCCAAGTCAACAGCCTCAGGCTGAGACTCAGCCTGCACCCGATGCCCCCACTCCTTCTGGCGACGGTAAAAGGCCAAATTTTTGTCCGAATTGTGGTACAAAAAACGAGGGAGCTAACTTTTGTCCGAATTGTGGACATAAATTGAACGGGTAGCTTTGTAAACCAAACAGCAGTTGTTGCAGAGTATTCTCTGTGATAACTGCTTTTTTTTATTGTAGTTTGTTCAAGCATTTTCTTTATAAATCTGATTTATTGGATTGAAAAAAGTACACAGGATAAGGTACTATAGCTATATAGTATGTATTTATATTAACTAATTAGGTATTACATTAATAAACTATAGGTATAGGAGCCACAAAGATGACCAAATTCCAAGATCAAATCATTGCGCGGTACAAGTTTGATGATGCAGAGAACGTCGGCAAGGATAGCTCCGGACAAGGTAATGACGGAATTGCTTCAGGCACAGCAGCACCTACGATCTCCCATGCTACAGGAAGAGCGGCTTTGGCACTTGAGGGAGGACCCAACGGAACATCTTATATTCAGCTCCCTTCTGATCTGTTTAAAGATGTAAGCGATAACACCGGTGTTACAGTGACGGCTTGGGTAAACTTCGGCAGATTCACGGATATGTGGGAACGTGTTTTTGACTTTGGTAAAGCGCATACTGGGCCTTATATGTTTATGACACGGAATCTGCGCGGAACTCTTTTCACTGAGGTGGATTTGTCCGTAGACCCAGGAAGAGGCTTTGTCAGGGATGAGTGGATGCACATAGCCCTGTCTGTCATCGGCACAAAAGGCGGTACATTAAGCAGTGCGGGACCGGTGGTATATGTTAATGGTGAAGTGGCAGCAGACGGTTCCATTAGCCAAACCTCCAGTGGTAACTATGCCAAGCTGCGCAAATGGTTCGAAACATTTGCAGATACGACCAACTATAGTAACAATTTTATCGGTCGTTCCCAACATGCAGCCGATGTAGACTTTGCTGGCTCGGTTTCGGACTTCCGAATTTATAAAGCAGGTTTGACGGCGGATGAAATTATTGAGGTCATGTGCGATTCATTGACAGATGAAGAGATCGTGAAGCTTGCCCGCGATAAGTATTTGTCATTTCCGACGACAATTATAACCAAAGACATAGCTCTGCCAACGGTTCTGATGGGTGGAAGAGTAGAAGTGACCTGGAAATCCAGCCAGCCTAGCATACTCTCTGACCATGGTCAGGTTCAGGCGATTACTTCCGCACAGGGAGTCACCGTTACGGCTCTCTTGACCAGAGGTTCAAGCAGGATAGAAGAAAGCTTTGAAGTATCCGTTCTTCCAGAACAGTTGCCTCCATACACGCTGACCATTCATGGGAATAAAGAAGTTGTGGATGTCAGCGAAGTGATGTACGGCTTGTTCTACGAAGATATCAATAACGCGGCAGATGGCGGGATATATGCAGAACTTGTACAAAATCGCTCCTTCGAATCCTTTGAGTTTGATACGTATTCCCATGCTTCTGGTGAATGCGGCTGCTCTACAGGACGGAACCGCAATCCATTGTTCGCCTGGTCTGGTGATACGGACAAGATGGCTCCACAACATAGCGGTGGATTAAATGAGTTTTTGGGCGCAAAAGACAAGGATGTGAACTCTTATTACGTAACAGTAGCGGATGGGGCAACGATTCGAAACAAAGGCTTTTCCGATTCTAACCAGAATTGTGCCATGTCCATCCAGGAGTGTGCCAAGTATGAGTTCACCATCTTGGCGAAGGCCGATTCTGCGGGTACAATCACACTGCAACTGCAAGACTCGAAGGAAAAGGCCATCAGTGATTCGGTAACCGTACAGGTGGAAGGTGGCAACACGTGGAAAAAGTACGGCGTCGATTCCAAGCTGGTGCTGACAGGTACAGCTACGGTTCTGGGACAACTGGCGCTTACATTTGAAGGCGACATTTCCATTGATATGGTTTCCTTATTCCCACAAGATGTATGGGGGGCGGGAGAGGAAGAGCACTCCCCATCGGCACACGCCAACTATCAGGGTAATCCGAACTACCGATTGAGAAAAGATCTGGTGAACGCACTGGTCGGCATGCATCCGAAGTTTTTGCGTTTTCCAGGGGGATGTATTTCCGAAGGATCATTTATATGGGAAAACGTATATGACTGGAAGGAATCCATTGGGGATATCGAGCTGCGCAAGGAAAACTTTAATGTATGGGGCTATATGATGACCATGGGTCTTGGTTATATGGAATACTTCCAGTTGGCAGAAGACCTCAATGCAGCTCCGCTTCCAGTTATGGCCTGCGGTGTGCTCTGCCAAGCCCGTTCAGATTATGCTCATCCGGCTGGCGGCGCATTAAGAGAATACTATATCAAGAATTTTACGGATCTGATCGACTTTGCGATCAGCGTTGATTTTGAACACAATGAATGGGCCGCCATGCGTAAAAAAATGGGCCATGAAGCACCGTTCGATCTGCGTTATCTGGGCGTGGGGAACGAAAACTGGGGCACAGAGTTCTTCGCCAACTTTGAAGTGTTCAAGACATCGATTGATGAGTACATGGAGAAAAACTACCCAGGATATGAGCTGCACATTATCTCCACGGTTGGCGCTCAAGCAGACGACGATGCCTATCAACAGGGCTGGAAGTTCCTGAGCGGTAATATGGAGGGCTCTGCCAAGGTTGCTTTTGCGGACGGTAACCAGGTGACGGAAGAAACTGTAACCTGGTATGAGAAGCAAAAAGACTATATGGACACCATTGCCGATGAGCACTATTACCGTTCTAATGAGTATCTGTTGAATAATGTGGACCGCTATAATTATTACTATAGAGCTTATAACGCTGATGGCAGTGTCAACTGGAAAGAAACGTCGAAGGTGTTTGTTGGGGAGTATGCCTCGACAGATAAAAATACATTGGCAGGCGCAGTCGCAGAAGCAGCAGTGATGACGGGCTTCGAAAATAATGCTGATGTCGTCCGGTTGGCTGCGTATGCGCCGCTGTTTAACAAAGTCCTGACGGACGGAACGTACAGATGGACACCGGATTGTATCTGGTTCGATGACGAAACTGTATGGTTTACACCAAACTATTATGTGCAGCAAATGTATGCCCAATATTTGGGCAATAAAGTATTGGCCACTTCGTTCTCTACTTACAAAAACGGCCAGCCAATCGACCTCATTCCTCAGGGTGGAATTGAGATCGCGACAGGTAACGCCGAGGTTGTGGTTAAGCGTGTGACTGTTACTTCGAATAAGGACGGCAGTGTGCTGCTGGATCAAGATTTTACCAAGGCATTGAATTCAGCCTGGAAGGTTATTCCTGGCTCCGTGGGATCTACGGTGGAGGAAGGTAAGGGGCTTGTCCTCAAAGCCCAAGATAGCGGTCTGAACGGCCTGTACATCTTGAACGAAAGCTGGAACAACTACAAGGTAGAGGTCGTTGCTTCCCGCATTTCCGGCACGGACGGTTTTTATGTGGGCGCAGGTCTCACGGATATTACCACTGAGAAAAAGAATGTCATCGAATACGCGATTGGCTATGGCGGCAATGCTACCGGCGTGAAGGTTTACAAGCAAGGTATAGAAGGCTATACCATGGGTGACTACTCTTCCAGTACAGCTGCGGGCAACTTGAGAGCAGCCAGCTATGAAGAACTGGCCGATAATACCGACTACACCATCACGGTGAACTATGGGGGAGAAACGGGCAACAATCTGATTTGCTCCTACACGGACGGCAAGACAACCAGCAAAGTGCTGGATTACAAGCTGGAGGCTTACAACAGAGACGTGTTTCATTCGGTGACCCGAGATGCTGAACATGTATATGTGAAGCTTGTAAATGCCGACAACGTAGATAAGGCAACGCAGCTGAATCTACAAGATTTGAATGTTGAGTCCAGCGCCAAGCTGATTACACTAACCGGCGATTCCTCGCTTGTTCATGTACCTAACGTGAATAAGAAAAATGATGAAAAGGTAGTGCCTACCGAACATCAGGTCACACTTCATACAGATTCTGTCCTCTTACAATTACCGGCTAATTCGGTAAATGTACTGGTACTGGATCTTAAAGCGTAGGGTACGAGATAGTTAGGGTAAGGATGTTGGAACCTTTTCCCGCTTAAAAACAAAAAGGGGTGTCCCAAGCAGCCGTTTTATGGCTTTTAGGACACCCCTTTTTTCTATGGATCAAGTCAGAACGTTGTCGTCTCGATTTCCCTGACGGGCATTACTTCGTGCTTCTGTTTACCAATTCACGCGGATTGGTGCCATCGTCTATCGTTAGCGGGGTAGGAGCACCTGTAGCAATTCGCTCCCAAGGTACCATTTTAAAGTTCTGATTTAGCTTTTTGCCGTTTTGGAGATTTTCGTCATCTTGTGCAACGAAGATACCATGAGGGAAATTCTTGCCTAATCCGTAGCCAAGAACATCAATACCGTCTGTGACAGACGTACCATCTACGGTAGGGCTGTCGCCGATCGTGAAGTTGCTAATATAGGCATTGTCGCCTTGTCGTTCATAGATCGCATAGCTGCTGTTGCCTTGACTGGAGGCCATCAGGTACCCCTTGCCGTCCTTGCCATAATACAATGTGAGTCCCTCTATGTCATCGTGAAGTCTACGTCCATCTGCAATATCAACACGTTGCAGCGGCTTGGATGAACCGTCTGGCTCGGCGCTATATTTCCAAATGGCGTAATCCTCTTCAGCAATGTACAGCGTACCATATTCATCATCGGCGACCATGCCCTCGGATTGCGTAGCCAGCTTAAACTGGCGGACAAGCTTGCCGGCAATTTTGCCGTTTCCGTTGTCAGTCAACTCATATTGCTCGAATTCGCCCTCTTTGCCCAAAACGAGCGCGTAAAACTTATCTGTCTTGAGGCTATGGTATAAACTAAATCCATATACTTCTTTCATGGTTGCTTTAATAGGTTTGCCAACCACGTTGGTCAATGTTCCTGATTCACCATCAATGGCAAAGATATCGATCGTATTGTTGGTTCGATTGGTTGCGCCTGCAATATCGATCTTTTTACCGCCCAGTGTAAAACCGTAACGAAGATCCACGTTGTTCATTTTTCCGACTTTGATGTTCTGCAGTTGCTTGCCATCCAGATCATAGACTAAAATTCCGCCGCCTTTATTGGTAGCTAAAATTCTGCTCTTCTCCGGATCAACCGGATTGAGCCAGATCGCAGGGTCATCAGCTGCATCTTCTCCATCTTCCACGGCTTCTGTTTCGACAGAGGGGGTCACTTTATAGGTGGGAACTGCGTCTTTAGGATCTGCATATTTGCTATTTTCTGCTTCAAGCGCAGTAATCACTTTTGTAGGAAGATATACATTTCCATTGATTATTTTAATTTCACGGTCTGCTTTTCCGGTTTGGCCGGCTAGACGATATTGCTTCTCACCGACTGTAAAAGTTCCCACAATGCCATTTTTCAGCTTGACCAACACTGAATGGTCATCACTATCCCATGTAATAGTTGCCCCCAATTTATCTGCTTGTGTTCGTAGTGGTGCATACCCAGACGGTTGAGTGTCTGCCGCATGGATCAGGTCTGGTGATACCAGAATTCCTGTTAACATGGTTAATAATGCTAGTTTAGTTGACTTCATATGTATGCCCCTTTTCTGATGTAAAAATGATATAACCGACTCAGTATAAAGCGACAATATCAAAAGAATACAATCGAAATGTAAAAGAAATGTAAAAGAGACGTAAACATTCAATTGGTGGCTGGTTTCCAGTATTGCTGTCTGTAATTTTTCGGCGACATTCCGAATCTTTCCTTGAAGCACTTTGAAAAATAGCTGGCTTGGGAGAATCCTGTTTCCTCCGTAATTTGTTGGATGGACCAGTCGGTTTGCAGCAAAAGACTGCGTCCCTGATCCAGACGGTAGTCCATTAAATACTCAAGTGGTGTGCGCTGAAAGGTGGCCTTCATGCATCTAGCAAGATAATTTTGATGTACGTGAAAATGCGCCTCCAGGTCTTTATTAGTAATCGCATTTCTGTAGTTTTGTTTTAAGAAAATTTCGATCTGTTCAGCTAACTTGGAGGAACTGCTTTTATAATTCTCATCATATTCCAAACTCTGAAAAATATTCACAAATGTTTGTTGAGTCTCCCATAGAGCCAGCTTTCGGGTTTTTAGAGTAGAGGCTAGTAAATAGTCCAATTTGGAGAACAGCTCATGGGGATTAATTAATTTCTGATATTTGGGTAGATGGATGGTGGTATGTTCTGAGTGAAAATGCAGTTCAGGAATGGGGGTGCTAGGGATAATAAAATTCGGCGAGGATTGGGCACACCACATACTGTTGGTTTGAAAATGAAACCAGTAAAAGGAGGTTTGTTCTGTACATGCCTCTATGGGGAAATGGTGCTTGTCCGGCTCAAGAATGAGAGCATGATTTTCAGTTATCTTCCACGATTCATCTTCCTCACCGATGTGCAGTAGTCCTTCTTTAATGATAATTACGTCAAAATAACCCAAGTTATAGCGATTCGGATGCCAGTCCCCTTTTTGATATGTAGTAAAATTTCCCTCTATAAAATAGGGCAATGGAGGAACAAGGAAAGATAGAAAGTCTGTTTTGCTCATAGAAGTCAGCTCCTTTGTGTGTGAAATCGTATAAGTTTTAGTTAAAGATCGCGATTTTTTTTATAAATTCAGGTTGATAAAATAAGGACTGTAGCAAGGGGCGCTCAGGTTAGCCTGTTCGATATTATCATTACTTTATCCTTATTTTTTCAAAAATGAAAGCGTTCTATTTCCAGGAAGGGATGTTTATTCAATGAAAACGGCAAAGCCAGTGAAGCATGTCATCGTCGATGATTCATTTTGGAAAAAGTATAAGCAGGTTGTGGCGGAAGAGGTCATTCCTTATCAGTGGAAAGCACTAAATGATGAATTACCAGATACAGAACCCAGTCATGCGATTGAGAACTTTAGAATTGCGGCCGGTGAATCCAGTGGGGAATATTATGGAACCGTTTTCCAAGACAGTGATCTTGCCAAATGGCTGGAGACGGTCGCTTTTAGCTTAAGGGATCATCCCAATTCTGCGCTTGAAAAGCGGGCCGATGGAGTTATTGAACTGTTGGGAAGGGCTCAAGCTGAGGATGGGTATCTGAATACGTATTATCTACTCAAGGAACCCGATAATCGCTGGACGAACCTAAGAGATAATCATGAGCTGTATTGTGCCGGGCACTTTATAGAAGCGGCTGTTGCTTATTATGAAACGACAGGTAAGACGAAATTTCTTCACATTATGGAGAAATACGTAGACCTGATTCAGCAGACTTTTGGTACAGAAGAAGGGAAACGGAAAGGCTATCCGGGCCATGAAGAAATTGAGCTGGCCTTGATCAAATTATACGACGTAACGGCTAAGGATCAATATCTCAAATTAGCGCAATATTTTATCGATCAGCGGGGACAGCATCCAATTTATTTTGTGGAGGAGCAGGAAAAGAGAAAGCATATTCAAACAGAGCCCACCTGGAATGATGATAACAACATTAATTTCGGCCTAGGCTTTGAGTACCAGCAGGCACACCAACCTGTACGGGAGCAAAAAGAGGCCGTCGGCCATGCGGTAAGAGCAGTGTATTTGTATATTGCGATGGCAGACCTGGCTGCCAAAACAGGAGATGCTTCCCTGTTACAAGCATGTGAAACGCTGTGGGATAATGTCACGAACCACAAAATGTACATTACCGCGGGAATCGGGTCTACGGTGAACGCGGAAGCGTTCACTTGCCATCATGATCTTCCCAATGACAGCATGTACTGCGAAACTTGCGCCTCTGTAGGGCTGGCCTTCTGGGCTAACCGCATGCTGCGCTTAGCGCCGGACCGGAAATATGCCGATGTTTTGGAGCGCGCCTTATACAACGGAACGATCAGCGGAATGGATCTGGATGGGAAACGGTTTTTCTACGTGAACCCGCTGGAAGTCAATCCTTTTCAAAAATCGAGAAAAGATCAGGAACATGTAAAAACAGAGCGGCAAAAATGGTTCTTCTGCGCCTGCTGTCCACCCAATTTGGCGCGAATGATTGCATCGGTGGAGGACAATATGTACACCCAGACCGAGGACACATTGTATACGCATCTGTATATTGCCAGCAAGGTGAACATGACTTTATCTGGTCAAGAGGTTGAAATTATACAAACTCATCATTATCCGTGGGATGCGGATCTTGCTCTTTCGATCCATGTAACAGAGCCAACTGCATTTAAGTGGGCACTGCGAATTCCAGGGTGGTGCAAGCAGGCAGAGGTCAAGGTAAATGGGGAAGCTATCTCCATAGACCATCTGGAAAAAGGCTATGTCGAGATTCAGCGTACTTGGAAGGACGGCGATGTGGTCACTTTGCATTTGGCTATGCCGGTCGAGCGCATTCGGAGCAACCCGCTTGTCTCCATGAACCAGCAGCAAATTGCTCTCCAACGCGGCCCAGTCGTGTACTGTCTGGAAGAAGCGGATAATGGGGCGAACCTGGCAGGGCTAAGATTACCAAAGGATAGTCCTATTACAGAAGAGTTTAGCGAAAATCTGCTAGGTGGCATTGTAAAGCTGACCATAGAGGGACATCGGGTAAAAAGTTCGAATGCATTATACAGCTCGGAGCCCCCTGAACTTGTTCCTCAACAAATTACCGCTATTCCTTACTACGCCTGGTGTAATCGGGCCAAAGGGGAAATGCGTGTATGGGTTTATGAATCATAATTCATTCGCATGGGGAGAGGAAAGATCATGAGTACGAGAATTGTGAGTACGGAACCACCTGAAAAAGCAACCAGTACCGTTCCTTTTCATCGTAAAATCAGCTATTCGTTAACAGATACGGCTGGCAATCTACTATACTGTGTCATTTCCAGTTATCTATTATATTTTTATACAGATGTATTCGGTCTTTCTATCGGGATTGCCGGGACATTACTATTTATCACCCGTTTTATCGATGCCATTGATGCCCCGATCTGGGGCATCCTGATTGACCGGACCAAATCGAAATACGGTCAGAGCAGACCTTATTTTCTATGGCTAGCTGTTCCGTTTGCCGTGTTCATGGTCCTTACGTTTACGACGCCCAATTGGAGTGAATCGGGGAAAATTGCATATGCGGCCATCACTTATATCATAGCGGGTATTCTGTATACGGGAATCAGTACACCGATTACGTCTATTCTGCCTAACCTGAGCACCAACTCCAATGAACGCGTGATCTTGAACTCTTTCCGTATGGTCGGGGGAAACGTGGGCTTCTTCATCGCCACCACGTTCACCTTACCTCTGGTCGCCTTCTTTGGACAGGGGAATGACCAAAAAGGATTTTCTCTAACGCTCGTTTTATTTGGAATTATGGCAATTATTATGTTTTTCATAGCGTTCGCCGATTTGCGTGAAAATGCGGCAGTGAAAACGAAATCTGTTCCCATTGCTAAAAGCTTTACAGCCATCAAACGAAATTGGCCCTGGATGCTCGTTGTAGCTGCTAACCTGTGTTACTGGATCGGTTTGAATATTCGTTCTGCCACGCTTATCTTTTATCTGCAATACAATCTGGACAGTAAGGACTTGGTGCCTTTAATCAACGGACTGACCTCTTTGCAATTAATCTCTATGGTTCTGATTCCGTTTTTCGCCAGAAAATTAACTAAAAATACGATCATGATTATCGGATTGATATTAGCTGCATTAGGTCAAGTTGTGATTTTAATGGGAAGTACAAACTTAACCCTTATTATTGCTGGCTGGATCATTGGTGCATTAGGATCAGGCTTTGCGTGTTCTATGCCATTTGCCATGTTGTCCGATACAGTTGATTATGGGGAATGGAAAAATGGAATTCGGGCAAGTGGATTCCTGACTTCTATTGGAAGCGCATTCTGTATTAAAGCAGGTAGCGGAATTGGCGGATTATTGCCAGCATGGGTTATGGGTAGCACGGGCTATATTGCTGGAAAGGTTCAGACCCCGACTGCTTTGTCTGGCATTCAGTTCAGCTTCATCTGGCTGCCGTTTATCGTCTTCTTGATCGGAATTATCCCTATGTTTTTCTATAAGAAATTCGAAAAGAATGAAGCTTCTATTCAACAAGACTTAATTGCGAGAAGATCATAATCATTCTTATAACAAGAGGTTAATAACGTTTCATAACATGGTCATACTGCTTAAAAACCTGTTCATTAAGCTGAGCAGGTTTTTTCGGTTTTTTCTATTCAAATGTGAGCAAAACCATTGACAGGATTTTCTTTTAGAGTGATACTTCTATGTAGAGAAAAGTGTACAGAATCAAGAGCCAGAGACATCTAGCCTTGCAACTTTATACATTTTTTCGCCATGAAAGACTCTTCTGCTGAAGGGTTTTTTTCAATTTGATAAAAAAGAATGTGATAATATGAGTCAACTGAGTGTAAGGATGAGAACGCATGGCTTTCTGAATAGACATTTTTCAGGAGAGTCCATTGATTATCGGCAGATTATCGCCCTGTTTATCCCGCTTCTGATTGATCAGGCTTTTATTGTGGGTCTTAATTTGGTGAACACGGCTATGATTAGCTCGTCAGGAATGGCGGCGGTCAGTGCTGTAAATATGATTGATTCACTAAATATTTTTCTAATTAATGTATTTGTGGCTGTGTCTACCGGGGGGACGGTTGTTGTGGCGCAGTATAAGGGAAGCGGTAATGACCTTATGGTCTCTAAAGCAACCTCCGGTACCATATCCTCCGTTTCCTTGCTGGCCTTATGCATCAGTCTGTTTATGATCGTGTTGTACAATCCAATTTTAAGTGTGCTGTTTGGCTCCGCCTCGCCTGATGTATTGGCTAACGGCAAGGTGTACCTGCTGGGAAGCTGTATGTCTTTTGTAGGGATTGCGATTGTTGAAGCGGTATGTGGAGCGCTGAGAGGAATCGGCAAGACAAGGGCATCGCTGGCTCTTTCGCTTATCATGAACCTTTCGTACGTGCTGCTGAATGTCGTATTTATTAATTTGTTGGATATGGGTGTACTGGGCATGACGATTGCAGTCAATGTGTCCAGATATGCAGGGGCTGCCTGCGCGTTGATCTATTTGGTCAGGGTAGATGATGACTTGCGTGTTCAGCTTAGAGATATGCTTTATTTTAATCTGGCCATGCTTAAAAAGATCCTGTTTATTGGCCTTCCTTTTGCAGCGGAACAGATGTTTTTTAATGGGGGTAAAATTTTAACCCAAATTTTCATTGTGAACCTGGGGACCAATGCATTGGCGACGAATGCCATTTGCTCATCCCTAGCTAACGTGTTCCAAATTCCTGCGAATGCTCTGGCTCTTACAATTGTGACCGTGGTCGGTCAATGCATGGGGCGGCGAAATGTACACGATGCCCGCAAGTTTACCAAATCGTTTATTTGGCTGTCGTCCGCTTCGTTTATTGTAATGGGGCTGATCCTAATGCCTTTGTTTAAGCCGATGGTAGGGCTGTTTCACCCACCTGCTGAAATTGTAGATGACATTTTTATGGTCATGCTGATTAATACGTTGGCCCAGATTCCGCTCTGGTCCATCGCCTTTATCACACCCTCTGCGCTTAGGGCGGCAGGTGATTCCAAATTTACGTCCCTCACCTCAATGCTGTCCATGTGGCTATGTCGGGTAGTGCTCGGATATGTTTTGGGTATTGTGTTCAATTGGGGAATTGTGGGTGTTTGGCTGGCCATGGATATTGAATGGGGGGTGCGGGGGATCGTTTTCCTCTGGCGCTTCCGCGGCAACAAATGGGTTCAGCATCGATTGATCGACTGAATAGGTCCACTACTATAAAATTGACCTCGGGATGAGGCCTTTTATAGTAGTGGATTTTTTTCTAGACGCATATGGTTACGTGCGTATTACTCCATGCTGATCCCTATATTGCCTAACTGCGCTCCCTGCTGCATACGGTAAAAGGCTTGCGCCGTATCTTGTAGAGAGAAGACGCCGTCTATAATGGGACGAAGGGAATGACGCTCCATGAATTGGAGCATATCTGCGAATTCCTCGCTGCTCCCCATAGAGGTACCGATGATGCTAATCTGTGGGAAAAATATGGAGCGAAGTGGAATCTCTATGTGATCTCCTGAGCTTGCGCCAAATGTAACGATTCGACCATCCGGTTTGATGACATCCAGATATTTATCGAACGTAGCGGGTCCGATGCTGTCAAGGATCAGATCCACGGTGTCTCCGTTCATACTTTCTTTCCAATCGCTATCACTGTCGAATGCATGATGAGCGCCATGGGCGAGAGCAGCTTGTTTTTTGGCTTCGCTACGTGATGTGACGCTGACCTGTGCGCCCGCCGCTAAGGCCATAAGCATGGCATACGTGGCTACCCCGCCGCCAATACCGGGAATGAGGACATGATCCCCTTGCCGCAATTGGCCTCTAGTGAAGAGAGCGCGGTAAGCGGTCAAGGCAGACAGAGGCAGTACCCCTGCTTCTTCCCAAGACAGGTAAGCTGGCTTGCTGACGGCATTTTGAGCGGGAATGATGACCGATTCGGCCAATGTTCCATCCGAAGGACCGCCCAGAATGGCAGGAACCAAGGGAACGAGGTGCGTCTTTTCCCATCCGATACAAGGATTGATGATTACTTCAGTGCCAACCAGCGAGTTTGGAACGCCAGCGCCTATAGCTTCGATCACGCCTGCTCCATCCGATCCGAGAATGAGTGGAGCGTCGTTGGCGGTTCGATCCGCCATGAGGAACAGATCCCGATGATTCAAGCCCGCGGCTTTGAGTCTGACCTTCACTTCGCCGTGCCCCGGATGTCTGTCCGTAACGTCCTTATACATCAGGCCCTCAAGGCCGCTTTTGCCGGTATGTATTACAGCTTTCATTTTAAAGCCTCCTGTAGTCGATTTTAGATGCATTTGCATGTACTTTGAATTGTACAGAGCGGCAAGCATCCGGTAAAATGAACAAAATCGAACGTCAGTATCATAAATGATCATACCAAGCAGGTGATGTATATATGGAAAGCAGTGATTTGAAAATTTTTCGGGCGGTTGCTCGCGAGGGCAGTATCACAAGGGCTGCACAAGTGTTGAACTATGTACAGTCCAATGTGACCTCGCGGATTCAGCAGCTTGAGGCACAATTGAACGTACCGCTATTTCGTAGATCTAATCGCGGAATGACGCTAACATCGGCAGGAGAGAATCTGCTGGAGTATGCAGAATCCATACTGACCTTGCTCGACGAGGCAGAGAAGTCTACTCAATATTCGGATCAGCCTGCGGGACCGTTGCGACTGGGCTCGATTGAGACGACGGCGGTTACACATCTCACGACTTTATTGACGGGATATCACGCTCAATACCCTGATGTGCATCTGTCACTTATGACCGGGGGGACGCATGCTCTTGTACAAAAGGTATTGAATTACGAATTAGATGGGGCATTCGTCTATGGCCCTGTCGATGATCCCAATATAGAGCATATGGCGGCTTTCGAAGAGGAGTTGGTGCTTACTTCGGAACCAGGAGAAAGGGATATGAGCAAGTTGCTCGCCAAGCCTATGCTGTTCTTCGATATAGGCTGCACACATCGGGCAAGAGCGGAAAGCTTTCTGAGCGAAGCAGGTGTAGATGCGTATCAGACTATGGAATTTAGGACATTGGAAGTCATTTTAGGTGGTGTAGCCTCTGGCCTGGGGGTGTCTATGCTTCCACACTCGTCAATTGTAAAGGCGAAGGAGGCGGGAAGGATTGCTTCGCATCGTTTACCCGAAACATATAGCAAATTAGAGGTGTGGTTTGTTCATCGGCGGGATTCGGCTTACTCCAGTGCGCTGTCAGGCTTGCTCCACTGGATGAAAAAGGATGCTATACTTAACTAGGATTAAATTGACATCAGGGGTGTATCATTTGGAAGAACATCATTTATCGAAAAATCCATCTACAGTAGCACCGGGAGAATTTGTGAGGAATGGCGGCTATCAACGACGAGAACCAGATAGGATGGCGGTATTATCAGAGACATACGGAGCCTCTATCTTTTTCAGAAGATGGGCCGCCTGGATGATTGACTTCATTCTTATCGTCTTTGGGTATGGAGGGCTGGTTTATTTCGCAACGAAGAAACTATCTGAAACGGAAACTCCAAATCTGGGCATGGTAGTGATTCTCTTCTTGATTGGCTCTTTCTGCTATTATCTGTTACTGGAAGGACTTACAGGCTATACGCTGGGCAAGTTTGTACTTCGTATTCAGGTTGTGAATGGAGAAGGAAGGCCACCAGGCATGATTAAATCGTTGATCCGTACGCTCATATATCTGGTGGATACGAATCCGCTGCTTTTCTGGGGGCTGCCCGCCGGCATCTGTGTGCTGGTGACACCTCGGAAACAACGAATTGGAGATATGGTCGCCAATACATATGTAGTTAAGGTACGGGATTTGGGGAAGGTAGGCAGAAAGAAAAACGGAATTATTGCAGGAGCAATCATCCTGATGACGATCGCTTCGATTGTCTTGGCTGTATCCTTAATTTCTACGCTCATTACTCAAATCGTGAAGCCAGAGGTATTTATCAGTAAGGATAACCAGTTTGCAGTTACGGCTCCGTGGACTTGGTCACGAGATAATAGGATTAATGAGGAAGCGGATATTTCCATTAAAAATGAATTTACCGATAGATATTTGATTGTATTGTCTGAACCGAAAAGCGACTTTGACAGCAGTATGACCCTTCAAGAATATAAAGGGATCATTGAGGATCATTTGGTGTCAGGAATTACGGACCCTGAATTGGGGACCGCTTCAGATATGGTGGTGAACGGATATCCTGCCATTGAGTTTACCCTAAAAGGAGAAATAGACGGGAATCTGGCCATGTATAATGTGACCACGATTGAAACGCCTTCGCATTATCATCAAGTGCTTGCTTGGACCTACGCTTCCCGGTACGGTCGAGCCCAGCAAGAGCTGCGCAAGATTAGAGACAGTTTCCGTGAAATGAACATGATGTAACGTGAACATGAAGCAGCCACTATATTCGAAGTTATTAGGGTAAACAAAAAAAGCAGATAGCTCACAGGAGCATCTGTTTTTTTGTATTTAAGCTGAATTTAAAAGATGAACATCAAAAACGGAGCAGGCAGAATAGTGCTGTACAAGCAAAGCGGTGGCGATGGGAAGCACTATCCGCCTGCGTAGTGGCGTTATCGTAGATTTATATAGATCATTTGGTCATACAATAGAATGTCTGATCACTCGTAATCCAGCCACTTTCCCCACCTTGCCTTGTGGATGGGCTTTGAATTGAATTGTCACTTCATTTTTGTGGCTCGTCACAGACAGAGGCAACTCATAGGCAAACGTCTCGAATTTATTCATTTCCTCGGATTCCAGCTTGCCTTCTCCCAAATTCTGACCATCTGCGATGATGTCAAAGTCACGATGAGAGCGGTCGGAGTCCTTCAGATAGGTCACTGCTAATTGGACAGGCTCATCAGGGAGCACCTTCATGACAAAAGAGAACCAGCCCCCAGGCCATGTATCGCGATATTTGCGGTTATAGATGGACCCCAAGCCTACATGTTCGCCAGTAAAGGCATGATCCCGTTCAGGCTGCATTTCGGCAGGCTGCACAACATCCACTGTACGTCGTTCCAGTTCCAGCTGGTACGCTAACGCGGTACGGTATTCTGCCTCTGTTGATGTCCACTCCTCCTTGGAAAAGAGATCCCAATAAACGGTATAAGAACGATCATATATCTGATAAAACGGACGAAGCTGCAACTCTCCGATATAACCCAGGTCGCTTAGATGGAATGTATTCGGCTCGATCCTGTCAGCAGTCAGCTTGGTTGCCAAGGAATCAGCCGATCCGATCAGAACAGATGCCAGCAGACGTTCCTCGTTGGACTCCTGTTCAACAGGACCCAGATCTCCAGCCAGCACAAGTGGACCGTACATGAAGGCAATTCGTCGCGGATTATCTGGCATTTCCTCAACTCTTACTGTCATAGGAATATCGTACTCGACCGTATCCCCATCGTTCCATTCCCGTTCAATTACAATATAGCTGGTAGGACAAGCCTCTGCTGCATACTCTT
The DNA here is from genome assembly GCF_000307675.1 of Paenibacillus sp. ICGEB2008. Lineage (NCBI taxonomy): Bacteria > Bacillati > Bacillota > Bacilli > Caryophanales > Paenibacillaceae > Paenibacillus > Paenibacillus sp. ICGEB2008. The sequence goes on along the minus strand of NZ_AMQU01000020.1, from coordinate 2,517 downwards.
CCCCGTTGATCTTAATCATCATGCCCTGCTCCGCCCAGTGTGGGCATCTTAGTTTGATCGTGAAGAACTTGGGCTCCTTGCTTATGACACGCAGCGTTCCTCGCCCATTTTGCGGAAAGAGAGTTTCTTGTTGGAGCTGTACATCCATTTCATCCCACGTCACAGTAGAAGGGACATATTGGTTAACATAGATTGTATTTGCTGTGTGAAAATAAATCGCGGTGCCGTACATAGAGTGACTTTCCATACCGGACCCGACACAGCATGTAAAATCCTCATATTGAGAATTGAAGGACTTGTGTCCACCCATCTCCAGCGATACAAAATAGCACACCCGTCCATCTACAGGCTGCTGTGAAGCCAGAATATGATTAAACATTGCTCGTTCATAGTAGTCGGCATAAGCTGCGTATGCGTCCCATTCGAACATATGTCTTGTTAATTTCAGCATATTGTAGGTGTTGCAGGTTTCACAGGTGCCTTCACCCAAACGATCATTCAGCTTGCCAGGTTCACCAAAATGTTCATTATAGCTATTGCCGCCGATTACGTAGGAATGTTTGTGAACCACCCGATCCCAGAAAAAGCGGGAGAGGTCCGCATATAGAGGTTTGCCTGTCACTTCGAACTGCCGTGCTGCACCAATGATCTTAGGAATTTGCGTATTAGCATGTCGTCCTGCCAGCGTATCGCGGCTGTCTGCCAGATCATTCAGCACTTCTCCATGATAAAAGCGTTCCGCCAGATTCAGAAAGCGTGTCTCTCCGGAATGTTCCGCCAGATCGGTCAGCACCTCGTTCATGCCGCCAAACTCGCAATGGAGCACCTGTTGCACCTGTTCATCGCTCAGTCCTTGGAATACATCCTCCAGCCAGTCGCCGAGTTTGATTTCCATCGCTAATGCTTTGGGATGATGAGCGAGCAGGTGGGCATCACGCAAGCCTGCAAAGAGCTTGTGCATCGTATATAGCGGTACCCAGCCTCCGTTAAGGTCAAAGCCCTGGGAACGAATATCTCCGGCTTTGACCTCTTCAAAAATCTCTTTCCCGCGCGGGATACCGGAAATGTATCCGTTTCCATGACTGTTTTGGCATATTTCCAACTCGTCGATCACATAGTTTACTCGCTCCAGCAGTCTTTTGTCACCTGTTGAGGCAAACATCAGCGCACAGCCAGACAGGTAGTGCCCAAGTGTATGTCCACTGATGCCGCGTGCTTCCCAGCCTTCATAATGAGCCGCTTTGGGTTCCAAGCCCGCATATTCACGAAAACGCGACAATAAACGGTCAGGTTCCAAACCCAGCAGATAGGTCGTATTCAGTTCCATAGCGTGGTAAAGTGGGCCGGAATCAATACTTACTTTATGCAAGTCAAAAGCTTGTGCTTTCAAAATCATCGCTCCTTAGCTAAGATGAAAGTGTATATTTCTCCACTACATTAGCATTGCAACCGCGGTATGTCAGTAGCTTAACCATACAATGGGTGGACAAATCCGAACATGAATCTAAAGAGGCGATAACATGACCTATCTGAAAGTGAATGTAGATACTCCGATCCAACTAATCTCGGCAGGCGAGTTTGTTTCCGAGGTGCCATGGAAACATATGAGCCGTTCCATTGAGAACTTTGAGTTGATCCTGGGTGTCCAAGAAACGGTATATATACGGGAGGAACAGGAGGATTTTGAAATAGGGGAAGGAGATATTCTATTGCTGTACCCCGGCCGTACGCACCGAGGATACCGGGAATCATTGCCGGGGGTTAAATTTTATTGGTTTCATTTCGATATGCCTGCGACCCCGAATGTATTATCTAGTGAGGAAATGAAGCAGGAAACAAGTGCTATGGACGGGTTTTTGCAGCGTCATGGCGTAATGCGCGATATCTATTTACCGCAAAGCGTACAGGCAGATAATGGAGATCGGATTCATATTATTGTCAATCAAATTTTGCATGTCGCCAACTCACATTATCTTACATATCACAGTGCTAACTATTTGTTCACCTCACTGCTGATCGAGATATCTGAACTGGCCCTCAGCCGCTTGATCTCCAATCCTGTCCATTCACAGGGGAATGTGAGCATGAACAAAATTATCGAGTGGACTCGAATTCATGCTGAGGAACCGCTGACCGTGACCGATCTGGCTCGGAAGTTCAATTACAACAAGGATTATATATCTCGTTTATTCAAGCAAAATACGGGCATGCGCCCCTTGGAGTTCATTCACAGTATTCGAATCAACAAAGCGAAGGAATTGATTTCCCGTACAGATATGAGCATTAAGCAGGTTGCGGAAGAAGCGGGATACACGGATGAGAAGTATTTTATGCGATTGTTCAAAAAGCGAGTCCATATGACTCCCTCACAATACCGGAATGCCTATCACAAAACATTTATGAACAATGTCTAGTCCATTTCTGCTTTACAGCAGGCATGGCTTATCAGACTATAATTTGATAATCTGATTTAAGAGAGATTTAATGAGAGCAATCAATACATAATACATTGTCAAA
>NZ_AMQU01000019.1:0-121902 GCF_000307675.1 Paenibacillus sp. ICGEB2008 | reverse complement strand
GAGACTAGACAAGCTCCTATGATATTGCAAAACTCGGCCATAGTCGTGCTGTCAGCCAAAAATACAGGAGCGATTGTACGAGCAGGTGCAAAGATTGCTTTCTGCACTCAGAGCACCGGAATACGCGGATGCCAGTTTGGGGGATATAGCATTTACCCTTCAGGTGGGACGGGAAGCTATGGAGGAACGGTTAGCAGTCATAGCTAAGTCTACGACGGAGCTTGAAGGAAAGCTGGAGAGCTTCCTAGCGGGGAATGAGGAAATCGACGGACTCTATTCGGGTCAGGCAAAGAAAAATAAAGATATTCTGACGGTTCTTGAAGCAGACGAGGACATGGAACAATTGGTGGATATCTGGATAAGCAAGAGCAAGTATACAAAGCTGGCAGAGCTGTGGGTTCAGGGACTACTATTCGATTGGAACAGGCTTTACGGAAAGGTTAGACCTCATCGGATGAGTCTGCCAACCTATCCATTTGCCAAGGAAAGCTATTGGATCTCTACGTTTGGAAGCCAGTCCAAGGAAGTCAAGACGGAGCTCCCTGTAGTTGATATTCCAGCACAAAAGCAAGAGCCCGTTGTTTTCAGCCCTCCTACTGCCAACGCTAATGTGCAGGTACAGACATTGGCAAAGGTACCTGAAAAGCCGCAGGGTATTTTGCTGCGCTCAGTCTCTAATATCGAGAAGGTAGCCGACGCACCCAAAAAGGCAGCTAAGCCTGCAGAATTGAAGCCTGCTCCCCCGCAGCCTAAACCTATCAATTCTACACCGCAGCCCGCTGTCAGGGATGAGGCCAAGCGACCTGCTAACGGGCCTACGGCTGTACGGGTGGATGCATTGGAGAAGGAACTAATTAAAAGTCTCGCTAAATCCTTGAGTATGGATGAAAAGGATATTGGCCGGGACGATAAATTTATCGATATGGGACTGGATTCTATTATAGGCGTAGAGTGGGTACAGGACGTGAATAAACGGTTTGGAACGGCTATTTCAGCAACCAGAGTATATGACTATCCTAACATCAAAGAATTTTCCAAATATTTAGCAAAGGAATTAAGCAAATCGGCGGGAGCCTCAAACCAAGTACCTGTAGAGTCAACTTCTACGCAGCCCATGCAAGCGTTGATCCAGAAGGTGCTGCAAGGTGAATTAAATGTTGAGCAGGCCGATCAGTTGTTCAAGCAATTACACTCGTAAATTGCCGACACGATATTCGTCCTATTTCATACGGCTAGGAGGGCATTTTTATGGATCCAAAAGATATTTTTCGTGCGGTACAAACAGGGGAAATAAATTCTGAAGATGCCGAAGCACGATTGCGCCAATTGATGGGCGGGCTTTCGGATGAATCTTTGGAAGAATCATTGGAAGTCCGGTCACAGGAATCAACTTCAGAGGAATTGTCTCTTTCGCTACAGCCATTGGACAGCTTTCACGGACCGGAGAAGGAGAGCAATGGCGAAACGGAAGTGCCGCCTGTGGTTCAATTGCAGGAATTTGAGCATGGCATTGTCCTGTTAACAATGAAGGATACCGTGCACAAAAATACATTTTCCGATGAACTGATTGTGGGCCTGAACCAGGCGTTCGCTACGGTGCAGGCTAACGAGAACTATAAAGTCGTGATTCTGACGGGATATGACACCTATTTTGCCACAGGGGGTACGCAGGAGGGATTGCTAGCCATTCATGAGGGAAAGGCGAAATATAGCGATACCAATGTTTACAAGATTGCACTGGATTGCAAGCTGCCAGTCATTGCTGCTATGCAGGGACATGGAATTGGCGCAGGCTGGTGCATGGGGATGTTTTGCGATTTTATCGTGATGAGTAGAGAAAGCATCTACACCACTAATTTTATGAAATACGGCTTTACTCCCGGTGCGGGCTCAACCCTCATTTTTCCTGAAAAATTCGGAGTTAGCATGGCGCAGGAAATTTTATTCACTGGTACTAGATATAGCGGTTCAGAGCTGGAGTCCAAAGGGACTCCTTTTCCTGTTCTGCCGAGAAATGAAGTGGTGCCGTACGCAATGCAGCTGGCAAGGAAACTGTCCGAGTCGCCAAGAGAGTCATTGATTGAGCTGAAAAACCATATGGCTCAGCCGATTAGAGAAAAGCTGGCGGCTACGATTGAGAAAGAAATAAAAATGCAGGACAAAACGTTTGTGAATCAGCAAGAGGTCAAGGAACGGATTCAGACGGCCTACGGACAACTTCCGAATAGCGATGGTACGCACAAACTGCTCAAGCAGGCGGATATGAAAAAATCTGTGCCCAGTATGCCGCATGGTCAGGAGAAGGATTCTATCGCAATTATTGGCATGGCGGGTCAGTTCCCCAAATCCAAGACATTGACTGAGTTCTGGGATAACCTGGCTCAGGGCAGGGATTGTATATCGGAAATTCCTTCAACACGCTGGTCCATTGATGAATATTATGATACTGATCCCAAGGCTGAGGGGAAAACCTATAGCAAGTGGATGGGTGTGCTAGAGGATATAGATCGATTTGACCCGTTGTTCTTTAATATATCTCCTGCGGAAGCAGAGATGATGGACCCTCAACAGCGTCTATTTCTGGAAAGTAGCTGGAAATGCATTGAAGATGCCGGATTGAATCCAGCCTCACTGTCAGGGAGCCGTTGCGGTGTTTTTGTAGGTTGTGCAGCTAGTGATTATGGAAGGTCTATGAGCGGACAGGGGTTGAATGCGCAGGTTCTTATGGGAGGAGCGCCTTCCATTTTATCGGCTCGGATTTCGTATTTGCTGAATTTGAAGGGCCCTTCTCTGGCGATTGATACCGCATGCTCTTCCTCTCTGGTAGCTATAGCTGAAGCTTGCAACAGCCTTGTTTTAGAAACAAGCGATCTTGCTTTGGCGGGCGGAGTAATGATCATGGCAGGGCCAGGGATGCATGTCATGACCAGCAAAGCAGGAATGCTGTCCAAGGATGGACGATGCTTTACTTTTGACGCCCGTGCAAACGGGTTTGTCCCTGGAGAAGGGGTTGGCGTTATTTTATTAAAACGGCTCTCTGATGCAATCAGGGACAAGGACTCCATCTATGGGGTTATCCGGGGATGGGGAATGAACCAGGATGGGAAAACCAACGGCATTACTGCTCCAAGTGTAAATTCACAGATTTCGCTTGAAAGTGAGGTTTACCAGCGGTTCAATATTAATCCTGAAACGATCTCTATGGTAGAGGCCCATGGGACAGGTACCAAACTGGGCGATCCGATCGAAGTGGAAGGGCTTACCGAAGCTTTCCGATCCTATACGAACAAAAAGGGCTATTGCGCGCTGGGATCGCTGAAAAGCAATATGGGACATATGCTAACAGCGGCCGGAGTAGCTGGCATAATGAAAGTGCTCCTCGCCATGAAACATCGGCAATTGCCGCCAACCATCAATTTTGAATCCCTAAATGAACATATTTCTTTGGAGGAAAGCCCGTTTTACATTAACACTGGGCTACAAAAGTGGGAGTCCAAACCGGGGATACCTCGACGTGCAAGCGTCAGTGCTTTCGGGTTTAGCGGTACTAATGCGCATATGGTTATTGAAGAATATGTGCCTGTAGCCTCTGAGGTGAAGCTGAACCCAGTCGATCAAGACAACCCAGTGCTATTTGTACTTTCTGCCAAAAGCGAACAAGCCCTGAAATCCTATGCCGCCGACATGATGGAATTTGTTAAATTGCACGAAAGCACTAAACTGTCAGACCTGACTTATACCCTGCAAGTGGGCAGAGAGGCTATGAACTGGCGCCTCGCGTTTTTGACAGATTCAAGAGAAAATCTGATCCATGAGCTGGAACATTTTGTGAATGGCAACTCGTCGGACAAGGTGTTTACTGGACAAGTGGACGATGCTAGAGACGATATTGAACTTTTTGATTCTGACGAAGATACTGGAACCCTCGTTCGGACCTGGCTTCAAAATAAAAGAATTGATAAAGTAGCCAAATTATGGACTAATGGCGCAACTATTGAATGGGATGCACTTTATGGGGCAACCAAGCCCCAGCGAATCAGTCTGCCGACCTATCCTTTCGAGAGGGAACGCTATTGGTTGTCTGAGACAGACATAGGGCAGGAGAGTATAAACCCGGCTATGACCGCCCAAATTCACCCTTTGCTGCATCAAAATACTTCCGATCTCTTCGGGCAGCGCTACGACTCTACCTTTACAGGCCGGGAATTTTTCCTAGCGGATCACCGAGTTATGGACCAACCGACATTACCTGGGGTGGCTTACCTTGAAATGGTGCGAGCGGCCGTCGAAGAAGCAGCAGGGGATGTCATGGAGAGTGAGACCCGTATTCAACTGAGAAATGTAGTATGGGCTCAGCCCATCGTTGTAGCTAACAAACCGATCAGGGTACACACCAGCCTATATCCTCAGGACGATGGAGAGATTGCGTTTGAAATATACAGCGGCGTGGAAGAAAACGCCGAAGGTATTATACACAGCCAGGGGATAGCTGTGTTGGAGAGAAGCGGTGAGCCGCAGTACCTGGACCTGAATGTTTTACAGGCAGAATGTATTCACAGTTCACTATCTTCAAGCCAATGCTATGAAGCTTTCAGAGCTATGGGAATAGACTATGGCCCGGGACACCAGGGGATCGAGACCATCTTACGGGGAAAGGATTTCGTGCTGGCAAAGCTGTCCCTTCCATCCAATGTATCTCATACCCAAAGTGAATTTGTATTGCATCCGGCTGTAATGGATTCAGCCTTGCAGGCCACAATCGGCTTGGTGATGGATCAGGAGGAACATGTGTCTGAAGGCAACCTCTCGGTACCCTTTGCCTTGCAGGAACTGAAAATATTCGAAAAATGCACTTCTGTGATGTGGGCACGGATTTCCAGACAAGCGAGTGAGGAGACACTAAATGGATTGAGCATAGTACATATCGATCTCTGCGACGAGACCGGAAAGATTTGTGTGCAGCTCAAAGGGCTCTCATCCAGAGAACTGGAAAAAGGAGCAGGGCAAGCAGATTTCGTCGAGAATGTGGGCACACTCATGCTGGAGCCGGTCTGGGAGGAGGCAGTCCCCGCAGGAGAGAACGCGTTCAACGATATACGGCATATTGTGATTCTGTGCGAATTTGAAGGTATTTCCAGAGAGGATATTGCAGCTCGTATGGATGGTGCTCGCTGCATTCTTTTACAGTCCTCAAGTAATGACTTGGATGCGCGGTTTGAAGACTACACTATTCAGATATTTGAAGAATTGCAAAATATAATGCTGGACATACACAAACAAAAAACTTTGCTGCAAATTGCAGTCCCTGCCCGAAATGACCACCAGGTTTATTCCGGGTTCTTTGCCATGCTGCAAACCGCCCAGAAAGAAAACCCGAATGTCATGGGTCAACTGCTAGAGCTTAATGCCAAGGATGGTCCTGAGGGGATTATTGCAAAAATACAAGAGAACCGTTACGGCCAGTACGGCGAACGGATACGATATCATGGCGACAAGCGACAGGCTTTAAAGTGGCAAGAAATTGAAACCTTGCGTGAAGATGCAGCCCAGCCATGGAAAGATGGAGGGACCTATCTCATCACTGGCGGTCTAGGCGGCCTGGGACTGATTTTTGCCAGAGACATCCTGTGCAATGTGAAAAACTCCACCGTCGTACTGGTAGGACGATCACCTCTGTCAGTGGATAAACAGACCTTGTTAAGCGAATTGGAAGCGCTGGAAGGTCATATAGAGTACAGACAGGTGGACGTGGGTCAAAAGGAAGCGGTCACCGAGTTAATTCATGGCATCGTCGAGCAATATGGCGGTCTTAACGGTATTTTGCACACAGCAGGAGTGATACGGGACAACTTCATCATCAAAAAGACGATAGAAGAAGTTAGAGAAGTGCTGACTCCCAAAGTCTCAGGGTTGATCCATCTGGATCAGGCCAGCAGCTCCCTGCCTCTGGATTTCTTTATCCTGTTTTCTTCCGGCGCCGGAAGTGTTGGCAATGTAGGTCAGGTTGACTACTCTGCTGCCAATGGCTTTATGGATGCTTATGCTTCTTATCGAAATGCTTTGGCGGCAGGCAAGCAACGCCAGGGGCACACGCTGTCGATCAACTGGCCGTTGTGGAAGGACGGTGGGATGCATGTCGATGGGGAAACGGAAAAGGCAATGCAAGGTCTGGGCATGATTGCCATGGAAACAGAGAGTGGAATAAAGGCTTTGTATCAAAGCTTATCTTCCGGTAAAAGCCAGGTCATGGTTATCGAAGGGTATCCTCAAACGATTAAGACGGCCATTCTGGGACAGCCTTCAGGAACAGAGATTTCAGGCCGTTCCAGAATGGAAGATGGGGAAGCCTCGATTATCGGCGAAGAATGGCTAAGAGAAAAAGCTGAAGACTATTTGAAAACATTGCTTTCGGCTGTAATCAAGCTGCCAGCTGAAAGTATAAATGTAAATGCGCCTATGGACAGGTATGGGATTGATTCCATATTGGTCATGCAGCTCACAAATGAATTGGAAAAAACGTTTGGCTCACTGCCGAAGACATTATTTTTTGAATATCATAATCTCCGCTCATTAACTGGATATTTCCTTGAATCGCACCATGGCCGGCTGGTAGACGTTTTAAAAGCGCAGGAGAAGAATGCGGCTCCTCATAAAGTGGCGAACGAACCTGCAAAAGCAGCAATAGAGCCTTTGACTTCGATAGCTGCGAGTCGCAGACGTACATGGCCTTTCCCGACAGGTATGCAGCCCCATCAGGAAGAAAAGGGCTTGGACATTGCCATTATAGGGATATCGGGAAGATATCCGGGGGCAGCAGGTATCCAGGAGTTCTGGAAAAATCTAAGGGATGGGAAGGACTCCATCACTGAGATTCCCAAGGAGCGTTGGGACCACAGCCTGTACTTTAATGAAACTAAAGGGAAGCCCGGGAAAACCTACAGCAAGTGGGGAGGGTTCATCGATGGGGTGGACTGGTTTGACCCATTGTTTTTCAACATTTCGCCAAGAGAAGCGGAAACAATGGACCCTCAAGAGCGCCTTTTCCTGGAATGTGTGTATGAAACCATAGAGGATGCGGGCTATACGCGCGAAACTCTTGGTGCAGACCGGGGACTTGGCGGCATGGAAGGCAATGTTGGCGTTTATGTCGGAGTAATGTATCACGAATATCAGCTTTATGGAGCCCAGGAACAAGCCAAAGGGAATATGCTCGGGCTTCTCGGGAATGCTTCGGCGGTTGCCAACCGTGTATCGTATTTTTGTAATTTTCATGGACCAAGTATCGCTGTGGATACGATGTGCTCTTCGTCACTGACAGCAATCCATATGGCCTGTCACGGACTGCAGCATGGAGAATGTGAACTGGCGGTTGCAGGGGGAGTCAACGTTTCCGTCCATCCTAACAAATATCTATTACTCGGACAGGGAAGCTTTGCATCAAGCAATGGGCGGTGTGAAAGCTTCGGACAGGGTGACGGATATGTGCCAGGAGAAGGAGTCGGGGCTTTGCTGCTCAAGCCGCTGGCCAAAGCTATAGCAGATGGAGACCGGATATATGGCGTCATAAAAGGTACTGCAGTGAATCACGGAGGAAAAACCAATGGATATACTGTACCCAACCCCAACGCACAGGCTAGCGTGATTGGGCAGGCTATTCAGGAGGCGGGAATCAACCCTAGAACCATTAGCTATATAGAGGCGCATGGGACAGGAACTCCTCTGGGTGATCCGATTGAAATTGCGGGCTTACAAAAGGTGTTCCGGGAATATACCAGAGACAAGCAGTTCTGTTCAATCGGGTCTGCCAAGTCTAATATCGGACATTGTGAGAGCGCAGCCGGTATTGCCGCAGTGACAAAGGTGCTGTTGCAGTTGAAATATAAACAATTGGTGCCTTCACTGCATTCAAGCAAGTTAAATACCAACATCGATTTTAGTGATAGTCCTTTTAAAGTACAGCAGACATTAGAGGAATGGAAAAGACCTGTCGTATCCATGGATGGTGAAATCAAGGAGTATCCAAGGTTGGCAGGAGTCTCGGCCTTCGGGGCAGGTGGGTCTAACGCGCATGTGGTAATTGAAGAGTACATTCCAGCAGAGACTGGTCAGCTGCAAGTTGCTCCTGCGTCTCTTCATCCTGCCATGATTGTGCTATCGGCCAAGAACAGGGAAAGGCTGAACGAGCAGGCGCAAAGATTGCTATCTGCCATTAGAGAGCTGAATGACCCGCGTATAGGTCTCGCAGATATCGCCTACACGCTGCAGATCGGACGAGAAGCGATGGAAGAACGGCTTGCGATCATCGCCACATCCATCCAAGAGCTGGATTGGAAATTGGAAAGCTTCCTGCTGGAGAAGGAAGGTATAAAAGAACTGTATAGAGGACAGGTAAAGCGCAACAAAGGAGTATTGGTCACTCAGGAAATCGATGAGGATATGGCTAAAATGGTGGGTGTATGGGTGAGTAAAGGTAGACATGGAAAGCTCGCCGAGCTTTGGGTGACAGGACTGCTGTTGGACTGGAATAGGCTTTATGGGGAAAAGAAGCCTCGCAGGATTAGTTTGCCAACCTATCCTTTTGCCAGAGAAAGCTATTGGGTGCCCGTAAACCAGGTAAAGAACGATGGTATGACAGCCACCCTAGGCCAGTCTGCATTTTTGTCGCCTTTACTGCACCACAACACTTCAAACTTCTTGAAGCAGCGGTTCAGCTCAACGTTTACAGGCGAGGAATTTTTCCTCAGAGATCATACGGTAAAAGGCCAACGGATTCTACCAGGCGTCGCTTATCTTGAGATGGTGCGGGCGGCTGTGGAACGCTCTATAGGAGATGAGGACAACTGCACAACAGGAATCCGGTTAAAAAATGTAAACTGGATTCGGCCAATTGTGGTCGAAGATCAGCCATTCCCAGTACACACAGGCCTATTTTTGGAAGACGCGGGAAAAATCAGCTTTGAGGTATATAGTAAGCAAGCAGGAAGTGATATCGGACATACCGTGCACAGCCAGGGCAATGCGGTGCAGTTTAACGTGGAACAAAAGCCAGTGCTTAACCTAGAGGCATTACAGGCAGAATTTGATCTACACGGATTTGAGGGGGAGCGTTGCTACGATATCTTCCAAAAAATTGGCATGGATTACGGCCCAGCCTTCAGGTGTGTGGAGAAAGTGTATACACGTCCAGGAAAGATGCTGGCCAAGCTGGCATTGCCCTCCGTGCTCTCCGATTCGGCTGACAGCTTTGTTCTTCACCCTAGCCTAATGGATGCGGCCTTGCATGCATCCATTGGATTAATCATGGGTCAAGATGGAGAGCTGCCGGACAGCACAGTACCCAATACGCCTTCTATGCCATTCGCCCTTCAAGAGATCGAAATCCATGGGGCATGCACCCAGAATATGTGGTCGTTGATTCAATACAGCGAGGGCAGCAAGAGAGAGGACAAGGTACAGAAGCTCAATATCGACTTATGTGATGAGGAAGGGAACGTTTGTGTCAGAATAACGGGACTATCCACCCGAGCGCTGGACGGAGATATCCGCACTGAGCATGCGCAAGGCGTAGTTGCAGGAGATCATGCCGCAGATCCGCTTGTAGGAGCCGTTATGCTCATCCCCAAATGGGACCCCGTTGCGCTTAAAAAGGATACAGTTTACCCATCGTCGACAGACCGAATGGTCATTGCAGGTGGTACGGACAAAGATAGACAGGCCATCTGGGAATATTATCCGAAGGCGCATTTTTTGGAGCTGCAGGCGCAGGATTCCATAGAAACGGTTGCCTCAAAGGTTGAAGAATATGGAGCCGTTGACCATATACTGTGGATTGCACCTACGATTTCTGTCGAATCGGTCACTGCTGAATCCTTGATTGAGGAACAGGAGCCCGGAGCCTTGCTCTTCTTTAGAATGGTCAAGGCGCTGCTCCTGCTGGGGTATGGGACGAAAAAGCTAGGCTGGACAACTATAACCACCCAGGCTCAGTCGATCGATCAGGACGATACAGTCCACCCGGCCCACGCAAGTTTCCATGGGTTGGTAGGCACGATGGCCAAAGAATATCCGAACTGGAAGGTTCGTATCATAGACCTGCAATCCGACTATGACTGGCCGTTATCCGAACTATTTACGCTGCCTTCAGACCGTCAGGGACGGATGTGGGTTTTCAGAGGCGGTCAGTGGTATCGCCAGCAGCTGATTCCGTTTAAGCAGACTCCAGGCTCAAAAGGACAGACGCTGTACAAAACCGGAGGCATCTATGTGGTTATCGGTGGTGCAGGCAACATCGGAGTGGCGTGGAGCAAGTATATGGCTTCGACCTATCAGGCCCAGATGGTGTGGATAGGCAGAAGGTCAAAGGACGCGTCCATCCAGGCTAAATTGGACGAATTTAAAGGCCACGGACCTGTTCCATACTATATTACGGCAGATGCAGCAGATGAAAGGTCGCTGCAGGGGGCATATGAGGAGATAAAGCAGCGCTACTCCAAGATCAACGGCGTAGTCCACTCTGCCATTGCCTTTTTGGAGAAGGGTTTGGAAGATTTGACGGAGGAAGAGCTCCGGTCCGGGCTTTCGGCAAAGGTCGATGTGAGTGTGCGCATGGCTCAGGTCTTCCAAAATGAACCGCTGGATTTCGTGTTGTTTTTCTCTTCCATTATTGCCTATGTAAAAAATCCGGGACAAAGCAGCTATGCTGCCGGATGTACCTTTAAGGATGCGTTTGCGCAGCGGCTTTCACAGGAATGGCATTGCCCGGTGAAAGTCATGAACTGGGGATACTGGGGGAACGACGAGAACAATGCTTCCCAAGACAGGCAGCAAGAAGTCGATAATTACTCAAAACTAGCGCAGATCGGCGTCGGACTTATTGAGCCTCACGAGGGGATGGAGGCACTTGAGACGTTGCTTGCCTCACCGCTGGGTCAAATGGGACTGATGAAAACAACAAAACATTTGGAGTTGGAAGGGACTAATCCGGCAGAAGCCATCAATCTATACCCGCACAACACGGATCCCGATCTTCGGGATATACAAGAAAGTATGGCTGCAGTGATCAAATCAAAAGCCCAGTTTGCCGAGGAATATGCGGCAGAGGATGCTGGCAACCTGCAGGAAAGGGAATTGGAGCATCTCCTAGGCAAGCTGTTGCAGGAGCAGCTTTGGTCCATGGGGTTGTCAGGGACAGATCGTCAGTCTGTTGACGAGTTCAAACATAAGCATGGACTGCCTGAGTTATACGGCAAATGGCTAGGTGAGAGTGTAAAGATTTTGGCACGGCTGAATGATGCTCTTACAGATGGAAATGCTTCCAGCCCGGCTTACCGAGAGGATGTCTGGCAGGAATGGGAAGAGCACAAGCATACATGGCAAAAATATCCGCAGATGCGGGCGAGGGTACATTTGGCTGAGACAACGCTGCGGGCCTTGCCTGAAATTATTACCGGCCAATGTCCTGCAACGGAAATCATGTTCCCCAATTCCTCGATGGAATTAGTGGAAGGGATTTATAAAGACAGTCTGGTAGCTGACTATTTTAATGAAGTTCTTTCCGATACGATCGCCGCCTATGTTCAGCAGAGAATTATGAGCAACTCTGCTGCAGAAATCAGAATTCTCGAAATCGGAGCAGGCACCGGAGGAACCAGCAACACCGTATTCCTCAAATTACGGCCATACCGCAAACACATTCAGGAATATTGTTATACCGATATTTCGAAGGCCTTTTTGATGCATGCGGAGAAAGAGTACGGGCCAGACAATCCGTATCTTAGTTATCGAATCTTTAATGTGGAAGAACCTATTGCTGGACAAGGTATTGATGCAGGTAAATATGATATTGTCATTGCTGCCAATGTACTTCATACGGCAAAAGATATTCGCCAGGCATTGCGTAATGCGAAAGCGGTTTTGAAAAGCAACGGCCTGCTTCTATTAAATGAACTCATGGGCAGCAGCGTGTTTACCCACCTTACCTTCGGATTGCTGGATGGCTGGTGGGCTTATGAGGATTCGGAATTGCGTATTCCCGGCTGCCCTGGACTTTATCCTCACGTATGGAAAAGCGTATTGGCCAAAGAAGGCTTTCACACAGCGTTTTTCCCGGCACAGGAGGCGCATGATTGGGGCCAGCAGATCGTTGCAGCCCAAAGCGATGGCTTGGTTCGGCAAAAGCGACAGCCAAAGCAGAAATCCCTATCGGTAGAGAATAGAACCGTTGAAGCAGGATCAATAAAACAATCAGCTCAGCCCAAAAGAGAGGCAGTACAGGCGGAATCAGCGGAATCAGATAATGTGCTGCGCAGCAAAAGTACGGCCTACTTTAAAAATTTACTTGGCGAAACCCTAAAAATGGAACCGGGAAGCATCGACTCTACGGTTGCCCTGGAAGAGTACGGGATCGACTCGATATTGGTTGTGCAAATCACCAATGTTTTGCGTGAAGTGATCGAGGATTTTGCCAGCACCCTGTTTTTTGAGTACAACACCATAGATGATCTGGTAGCGTACCTGCTTCAAACGCAAAAGGATTCGTTGAAGAAGCTGGTAGGTATGAAGGAGACAGAGATGAGCGAAGAAACTTCCAGAGTGGAAGAAGTCCCTGCTCCACAGGTAGTCGATATTGCCCCGATGAGATTTGCACAGGAAGGACGCTTCCTTAAGCCGTCTGTCAGCAAAGGTGAGAAGCCGAAGGAGCACTCCTCTAATATCAGAGATATTGCGATTGTGGGCTTGTCCGGGCGCTATCCAGGAGCTCGTAATGTAGAGGAATATTGGAACAACCTAAAAGAGGGTAAAAACTGCATCACTGAAATTCCGAAAGATCGTTGGGATTGGAAGACCTACTTTGACGAAGAAAAAGGAAAACGAGGTACCATCTATACGAAATCAGGCGGCTTTATCGAGGGAATCGATTTATTTGATCCGCTATTTTTCAAGATTTCTCCTGCAGAAGCCGAAACTATGGACCCGCAGGAACGACTCTTTCTGGAAGCTGCATACGCAAGTATAGAGGATGCCGGATATACCCCTGCCAATCTTTGTGAGAGTCGTAAAGTGGGCGTATTCGCAGGCGTGATGAATGGAAATTACGGTTTGGGACCTCAATACAATTCCATTTCCAATCGGATATCCTATCATTTGGATTTCCAAGGTCCAAGTATGACCATCGATACCGCTTGTTCCTCTTCATTGACGGCTATCCATCTAGCTTTGGAAAGTCTGTATAGCGGTATCAGCGAGTGCGCTATTGTCGGAGGGGTCAATTTGATCGTAGACCCAATCCACTATATCAAGCTGTCAGCGATGACGATGCTTTCGAAAACTGGCGAATGTAAGTCGTTTGGAGACCAAGCGGATGGATTCGTTGATGGGGAAGGCGTCGGCGCTATCGTGTTAAAGCTGCTGGAGAAGGCTATTGCAGACGGTGACCATATTTATGGTGTCATCAAAGGGAGCATGCTCAATGCTTCAGGTAAAACCAGTGGTTATACCGTGCCTAGCCCTCAAGCTCAATCTCAACTGATTGAGGATGCGCTACGGCGTTCGAATGTTGATGCAAGAACCATCAGTTATATTGAAGCCCATGGAACCGGCACGGCTTTGGGAGACCCTATTGAAATTGCCGGATTGACCAGGGCTTTTGAGAAATTCACACAAGACAAGCAGTTCTGCGCCATAGGTTCGGTCAAATCCAATATTGGTCACACCGAGAGCGCAGCAGGCATTGCAGGAGTAACTAAAATATTGCTGCAACTTAAGCATCGCCAGTTAGTACCGTCCTTACATTCTAGGAATTTGAATCCTGAAATTCATTTCAGCAATACTCCTTTTGTCGTCCAGCAGAATCTAGAAGAATGGAAGAGACCGGTAATTACAACCGATGGAATCACTCAGGAGTGTCCGAGACGGGCTGGAATATCGTCTTTCGGTGCAGGTGGGGCCAACGCTCATATCGTGATTGAAGAGTATATTCCCGAGGTTCAGGAGCCATCAGGAATAGAACCTGCTTCTAAGGGACCTGCGATGATCGTGCTATCAGCCAAGAGTGAGAAGCAGCTTAAGGAAAAAGGACGACAGCTGCTGGAGGCTCTTCAGGGTCAGCTATCCTCGGCCAGCATATTGGATATTGCCTATACGCTCCAGGTGGGACGCGAACCGATGGAGGAGCGTCTAGCCATGCTCGTGGATTCGATCACAGATCTTGAGGAGAAATTAAAGGAATTTGTGGACGGACGCCACAGCATGCTCAACCTGTATAGAGGTCAAGTAAAACGCAACAAAGAAGCGTTGTCCATTTTTACGGGGGACGAAGACCTGCAACAACTGATTGAACATTGGATTTCCAAAAGGAAATATACAAAGCTTCTGGAGCTGTGGGCCAAAGGGATAAATTTGGATTGGAAAAAAATTTATACGGGGAAGGTACCTCACCGTATCAGCCTGCCAACCTACCCATTTGCAAAAGAGCATTATTGGACTTCGGATAGCAAGGATCAATTAAAAGCCCACGCATTACTGTCGCAAAATGAAAGCAATGTAGATTTTGATGATCAATTGTGCGGCAGACTCTTGGATGAAATGATGAACGACGCCATGTCTGTTGATGAGGCCGCCAATGAAATCTTCAATATATTCATACGTAAATGAGAAGTTTCTACATGCTGGGAGGCAATCGAAGATGAAGGACTTTTTTCAAACTATTCTGGGCGAGGTAAAAAGCGGACGGATGCAGAAAGAGGAGGCTCTCCTCAGAATACGCCAAATTCAAGCTCAAATGGCTTCAGATGGAACTCTGCACAGCAGAGCAGGGAACACGGAGGGGGCTCTAGCGGATACAGGAGTCCTTATGCTTGAGCCTTCATGGAAAGAGCAAGCTGCGCTCCAAAAAGCGGCTCTCCCTGAATTTAGCCAGCATCTGGTGGTGCTTTGCGAACCGGATCAGATCTCAGAGCGAAGTATTGAAGCGCTCATGAAAGGAACCCGATGCATCAAGCTCCATGCCGGTCAAACCGGCATGGATGAACGCTTTCAAGGCTATGCCCTTCAACTGCTTGCGGAAGTACAAATGCTCCTCAAAGAGAACTTGAGGGGCAGCGTGCTGGTACAGATTGCTGCTTCCTCACAAAGCGGGCAGCAGCTCTTTGCTGGGCTTTTGGGATTGCTGCAAACAGCCGAAAAAGAAAATCCAAAAATCGTAGGGCAATTTGTTGAATTGGAAGCTACAGGTTTGGAAGAGATCGTTGAGAAATTGAAAGAGAACAGTCAATACCCCAAGGACAAAAGGATAAGGTACGAGAACGGTAAACGTCTGGTTCTCAGCTGGAATGAAATGAAAACCCCTGAAACTCCGGGAAGAGTACCCTGGAAGGATCAGGGGATTTATTTGATTACGGGCGGTGCAGGAGGTTTAGGGCTTGTTTTGGCGAGAGATATCGCCCGGCGAGTTCGAGAAGCTACGCTAGTCCTTGTAGGACGCTCCATGCTTGACGAAAGCAAGCAGGCCATAGTGGAGGAGTTGAAGGCGCTGGGAGCCCGCGTAGAGTACAAACGAGCGGACGTATCCCGAAAGGAAGAGGTCTCGCAACTGGTCCTAAAGATCCGAGAGGAGTATGGGGGGCTTGATGGTATCCTCCATAGTGCAGGAGTGATACAGGATCGTTTTATGATTCATAAGACGCAGGAAGAGTTCGAGGAAGTGATGGCGCCCAAAGTAGCCGGGGTGGTCAACCTGGATCAGGCGACGAAGGAGCTAGATCTTGATTTCTTCATTTTCTTCTCTTCCATCGCAGGGATTATGGGCAATCCTGGTCAGGCCGACTATGCCGCAGCAAATGCGTTTATGGATGCCTATGCCTTTTATCGAAACAGCCTCGTCTCTTGCAAGGAGCGCAAAGGGCAGACGCTGTCTGTCAATTGGCCTCTCTGGAAGGATGGAGGCATGCATGCAGATGCTGAAACGGAGAGGGTTTGGCAAAGTATTGGCATGGTGGCCATGCAAACTTCAAACGGTGTTAAGGCTTTATATGATAGCCTGGCCTCTGGCCAGAAGCAGGTGCTGGTGATAGAGGGGGATTTGTCCAGATTGCGGAAGCATCTATTGGAGCCTCAGCCACAGGAGAACGTGTACGTTGAAGAGACAGCTTCTTCACCGATAAATCCTGAGCTGCTTCTGGAAAAAACCTTGCACCAGCTTAAAGTGTTGTTTGGAGAAGTGACTAAGCTGAGCGTTGAAAAGATTGATGTCAGTGAGCCTTTGGAGAGCTACGGTATAGACTCCATCATGATTACAAGGCTCAATCAAAAGCTTCAGGGAGTTTTTGGTGAAATCTCGATGACCCTGTTTTTTGAATATCAGACGTTGGAAGCGGTAGCGAAATATTTTATTGCTGACTACTATGAGGAATGCGTACGGTGGACAGGACTTGGCAGACGGCTGGAGCCGGAAGAAAACTTCGTCCCTGCATCCTTGCATGTTAATAGCGAATTATCATTGCCGACTCTGCCAAAGGAAGAAAACCAACGTATCAGCAGCGCAGCTATAGACACAGGCAGTGCGAAACACGAGCAAATAGCCATTATTGGCATGAGCGGACGATTTCCACAAGCAAAAAATATGGAAGAATACTGGAGCAATTTACAACAGGGCAAAGATTGTATTACAGAGGTCCCTGCGGATCGCTGGAAGAGAGAAGGATTTTACTCTCCTGACATCAAGGAAGCTGTGGAGAAGGGCAAAAGCTATAGCAAATCTGGAGGATTTGTGGAGGATTTTGCAGATTTTGATCCTCTTTTCTTCAATATATCGCCCCGGGAAGCGATGAGTATGGACCCTCAGGAACGGATATTCCTGGAAGAATGCTGGAAGGCCTTCGAGGATGCTGGATATAGCAGAGATCAGCTTGCAGTGCAATACAATGGGCGAATCGGCGTCTTTGCAGGCATTACCGCAACAGGCTTCAATTTATACGGCCCCAAGCTGTGGGAGCAAGGCAAACCGATCTTTCCTCGCACATCCTTCAGTTCGGTAGCCAATCGAATATCGTATCTCTTAAATTTGAAGGGGCCGAGCTTTTCGGTCGATACCATGTGCTCTTCGTCATTAACTGCAATCCATGAGGCTTGTGAGCATATTCATAACGGAGAATGCGAGATTGCCATTGCAGGTGGAGTCAACTTATATCTTCATCCTTCCAACTATGTTTTTCTAAGCACAATGCGAATGCTATCGCCAGAGGGACGTTGCAAGAGTTTTGGCGAAGGGGGGGATGGATTTGTCCCTGGTGAAGGTGCGGGCGTTGTGCTGCTCAAACCTTTATCTCGGGCCATTGCTGACAAGGATCACATTTATGCGGTTATTCGGGCTACTAGTATCAATCATGGTGGAAAAACGAACGGATATACCGTTCCTAATCCGGTAGCACAAGGAGAATTGATCCGAGAGGCTTTGGATAAAGCAGGCGTCAATGCTCGAACAGTCAGTTATATTGAAGCCCACGGAACAGGGACAGAGCTTGGTGATCCTATTGAAATTACCGGACTTACCCAGGCTTTCAAGAAGGATACACAGGATACAGGGTTCTGTGCGATTGGCTCGGTAAAATCAAATATAGGCCATTTGGAGGCGGCCGCAGGGATTGCGGGTGTCGCTAAAATTATACTGCAAATGAAAAACCAGAAAATTGCCCCAAGTCTGCATGCCAAAGTATTGAATCCCAATATAAATTTTGCCAAGACGCCATTTGCAGTTCAGCAGGGACTTGCTGAATGGAAACGTCCGATTCTGGAGGAAAACGGCGAGCAACGGGAATACCCGAGAATTGCAGGAATATCTTCCTTCGGAGCCGGAGGATCTAATGCCCATATCGTTCTTGAAGAATACATTCCAGCAGAACAGGCTGCCTCTACTCCGCAAAGGCCAGTTGTCATCGTATTGTCGGCCAAAAGTAATGAAGCATTGAAAGAGCAGGCTGTTCAATTGACTGCTGCAATGGATAAAAATGACTTCTCGGATAATGACCTGATAAATGTGGCTTACACCTTGCAGATAGGGCGTGAGGCGATGGAAGAGCGCCTTGCTGTGGTCGTTCAGTCAGTGGAGGAACTTAGAAACAAGCTGCAGGAATTTATTGGGGGAAGGCAGAATATTGTACAGCTTTATCGGGGACAGGCTAAACGAGATAAGGAGAGTTTAGATGTCGTTAAGCAGGAAGAAGCGCTGGATGAATCCTCTGATGCCTGGAATCTAGCAGAGAAATACGGCAGGCTTTCGGAATTGTGGGTCAAGGGTGTGCACATTGACTGGAACAGACTTTACAGTGATGTCCAGCCTTTCCGCATCAGTTTGCCCACGTATCCCTTTGCTAGGGAACGCTACTGGATATCAGTAGATGAAGAAAAGCCCGCTGGCGTCACTCCGGCATATCTGCACCCCTTACTGCATCACAATACTTCCGTTCTTTCTGAGCAAAGATTCAGCTCAATCTTCAACGGTCAGGAGTTTTATCTGAATAACTCCGTCGTTGATGGAAGACTTGTCCTGTCGGATGGAGCATGTCTTGAAATGGCGCGGGCAGCGGTTGAACAATCGTTAACAGTTCAGGAGAAGGGTCAGGCAGGCATCACACTCACAGACATGGTATGGACACATGCTCCTGTCATAGGAGATCAGCCGGAAATACATATAGGACTCTTTCCGGGAGATCAAGGTGGAGTTGGCTTCAAAATTTACAGCACACGAACCGAAGCAGGAGATCCTGTCTTACACAGCGAGGGAAGTGCCGAGCTGGAGGCTTTAAATAGAACGGAAACATTAGATATTCAGGCTTTGCAGATGGAGTGCATTGATCATATTTTACCTAGGGGAGACGATGAAGCACTGCGCACGACTGGAGCCAACTACGATTCGGAATTCCAGTCCGCTGAGCAAGTTTATATAGGTCAGGGTTTGGTGTTGGCCAAGCTATCACTGCCTTCCGGTATTGCGAATACTGGGGGCCTATTTGTTATGCATCCCTTCATGACAAGTGCTGCCCTGCAATTGCCGTTATACCTGCTTTCGAATAATGAAAATGTTATGCAGTTCAATGGCATTGATTCTCGGAAAAAAATACTGCCGACTGCGATAGATAAGCTTCAAATATTTCAGGAATGTCCGAGCAAAATGTGGGCGTTAGTACGGCATGGAAGAGGAAATCAGATTAATCATAAGATGCACAAGTATGATATTGATTTGTGCGACGAGGCAGGCAGAATCTGTGTGCGCATAAAAGGGGTCTCCTATAAGGAAGCGGAAACTTGTGAGCAACCGCTCGGTGCAATGATGCTACAGCCATTCTGGAAAGAACAGGCGGCTAATGAGGAAACCATAGCAACCGACTACGAACGGCATGTGGTCATACTTTGTGAGACAGATGCCATAGCTGCGGTACATGTCGAGGCCTCCTTGACAGGCGTGGAATGCATCACCCTACAGGCCCGCATGGAAGAGGTCGACCGACGCTTTGAAACATATGCCGTTCAGGTTTTTGAGAAAATACAAGGCATCCTAATTGACAAGCCTAAAGGCAAAGTGCTGGTACAAATGGTAACGATGTCTGGAAATGAGAAGCTACTTTTCTCCGGGCTGTGCGGCATACTCAAAACGGCTCATAAGGAAAATCCAAAGTTCTATGGGCAACTGATTGAAGTAGGGGAAACGGAAAAAAATGAAGGACTCATTGAAATATTAAGGTCGAGCAGTCAGCGTCCAGAGGACAGCCGCATCCGTTTTGTAGAAGGTAAACGTTGGATTCCTGCCTGGAACAAGGTTGAAATGCCAGCGACACCACAAATTCCATGGAAAGATCATGGGGTTTACCTGCTTACTGGAGGTGCCAAGGGCCTGGGTCTAATTTTTGCCAAAGAAATTGCGCGCCAGACCAGGGAAGCAACCTTGATTCTGACTGGGCGGTCCCTGCTGACCGAGGACAAGCTGGCCCAATTGGAAGAATTGAAGGCTTTTGGCGCCAAGGTGGAATACAGACAGGTGGATGTCACGCAGAAGGCAGCGGTGGTTGGCCTGATTGAGGACATCCAAATGGCATACGGCGGAATTAACGGCATTCTGCACAGTGCTGGAATCAACAAAGATAACTATATTATCAAAAAGACGAGCGCAGAATTCAGGGAAGTTCTGGCACCGAAGGTGGTCGGACTAGCCAATTTGGATCAGGCCAGTAAGGACATGCCCCTAGATTTCTTTATTCTTTTCTCATCAGCTGCCGGAGTGGGCGGAAATGCGGGTCAGTCTGACTATGCCACCGCGAATGCGTTCATGGATGCCTATGCTTGGTATCGTAATACTTTGGTATCCTCCTGGGAGCGTATGGGCAAAACGCTGTCGATCAATTGGCCGTTATGGAAAGACGGCGGAATGCGACCTGACCAGGAGACGGAAAAAGCTTTGCAGAATGTAGGCATGTATGCGATGAGGACAGAGACTGGTATTCGTGCGTTGTATCAAAGTATAGCCTGCATATCGAATCAAGCGATGGTGGTAGAAGGAGACATTGAACTGATCAGCAGAATGATGGTTATGGAAGGACAGCTTGAAGACAGCGGAGAAGCAGCCCGAGATCAGAGACTCGGATCAGAAGACAACATCGCTCCTTTCTCAGAAAATAAGACAGTGTCCGTCCAAGATGAACATCTGCTGCGTGAAAAGACGGCCCATTACTTGAAGACTTTGTTGTCTTCGTCAATCGAACTGCCTGCATATCGAATTGAAGAGGATGCGCCGTTGGAAAATTACGGGGTGGATTCTATCAAGTCCATGGAACTGACTGACCAGTTGGAGAAAACGTTCGATCAGGTGTCGAAGACGATATTTTTTGAATATCCGAATATTCAGAGCTTAACTGAGTATTTTCTGGAATCTCATCGAGACGAATTAATCGCTCTGTTTGGTCTGGAGCAGGCAGTAACTGTAGGTGTAAAAGCCACCACCGCTACGACAGCAATGGATACAGAACTTCGACCAGGAGAAGGACAGTTGCGTGATCAGGTGACAAGTTATCTAAAAGGGTTGCTTTCTTCGTCTACCGGACTGCCGGAACAGCGCATTGAAGAGGATAAAAACCTGGAGAACTATGGAGTTGACTCCATAAAGTCTATGGAAATAACCGATCAGCTGGAAGAAACGTTTGGATCACTGTCCAGAACCATACTGTTTGAATATCCGAATATCCGAAGCTTAACCGAATATTTTCTGGAATCTCACCGAGACGAATTAAGCACTTTGTTTGGTCTGGATCAGGTAGCGACTGTAAGTGCAATAGCTGACACGGCTTCTGTAGCCAATGAGACAAAATCCCTGGCTGGAGAAGAGCGGTTGCGTGATCAGATAACAGGTTATCTAAAGGGCTTACTTTCCTCATCCACTGGACTGCCGGAACATCGAATTGAAGAGGATAAAAACTTAGAAAACTATGGGGTTGACTCCATAAAGTCTATGGAAATAACCGATCAGTTGGAAGAAACGTTTGGATCACTATCCAGAACCTTACTGTTTGAATATCCGGATATCCAGAGTTTAACGGATTACTTCCTGGAATCTCACCGTGACGAATTGAACGCTTTGTTTGGTGCTGAACAAGAGCTAGTCGCGGCAGCTAGCACGAAATCCATGGGCATCGTAGAACATGCAAAAGCGCCCTCTCCGGTATTTCGGCACTCACCTATTTCGTCAGTGCGAGTAGAGCCTAAGGAGGAGGCAAAAGAAACGGAAACAAAAATAGAAACAAAAACAGAAACAGGAGCGATGGACATTGCTGTCATCGGGATGTCTGGAAAATATCCTGGAGCGGAAAATATTCAAGAATTCTGGAGAAATCTCCAAGAGGGCAAGGACTGCATTACCGAAGTTCCCAAAGATCGCTGGGATCACGATCTTTACTTTGATAAAGAAAGAAATAAACCGGGAAAAACCTACTGCAAGTGGGGGGGCTTCCTAAACAGAATAAATCCGTTGGATTCTTCTTTCTTTCACCTCACTCCTTATGAGGTGAGTTTGATGGACCCTATGGAACAGCTTTTCCTGGAAATGATATGGAGCCTGCTGGAAAGTGCGGGATATACGCGAGAGATGCTACAGAAAAAACACCAATCCAAGGTTGGGGTCTACGTTGGTGCTACGTATCATAAATACTGCACCTGTGATACAAATACGGATGCCCCTCGGATCACATCCTTTGGTTCTGTTGCCGTCGCCAACCCCATGTCGCATTATTTCAATTTCCAGGGACCGAGCATATCCATTGATACGATGAGCTCTTCCTCTGCTGTGGCTGTCCATATGGCATGTGAAAGCCTGATCAGAGGTGAGTGTCAAATCGCAGTAGCTGGCGGGGGGAATCTGTTGACAAGCCCCAAAAAGTATATTGAATCCAGCCAGAACCAATTGATTGGAAGCCATGAAGAAAGTCGAAGCTTTGCGGATGGAGACGGATATCTTCCTGCTGAAGGTGTTGGGGCAGTTCTCTTAAAGCCGCTTCATAAGGCAGAGGAGGATGGAGACTGCATTTTAGCAGTCATCAAATCTACGGCCACTAATCATGGAGGACACAGCAATGGGTACACGGTCCCCAATCCCAATGCACAGGCACAACTTGTTGAAGAAAACTTTTTGAAAGCTGGCATTCATCCCCGGACAGTCAGCTATGTAGAGGCAGCAGCCAATGGATCTACATTAGGAGACCCGATTGAGCTAGTCGCCTTGAAAAAATCTTTCCAGAAATTTACGGACGAGCAGCACTTTTGTGCCATGGGTTCGGTTAAATCCAATATAGGCCATGCAGAAGCGGCCTCGGGGATATCGCAGCTTACCAAGGCTATATTGCAATTGTGGCATCGAAAGCTGGTTCCCACCATTAAAGCGGAAAAGCTGAATCCTAATCTTACGTTCAGCAATACTCCATTTTATTTGCAGCGGGAGCTTCAGGAATGGAAGCGGCCTGTAATAGAGCTGGAGGGAGAAGAGCGGGAATTTCCGCTACGGGCAACAGTAAGCTCCTTCGGTGCTGGGGGATCGAATGTTCATTTTATTCTGGAAGAATACATCCCTTCGCCAAAAGAAGCTGTCCAGTTGCAAGGGGCAGATCAGACAGAAGTAGTGATTCTCTCAGACATAAACTGGGAGCGACTAAATGCGCTTGCGAGTCAATTACTTGAATATGTAGAGCAGCAGCAAGAGCTTTCCTTACATGATATTGCTTTCACCCTTCAGACAGGCCGTGAAGCGATGAAGTGCCGGGCGGCAATCGTAGCGAGCTCACGGGAGGAATTGCGAACTGGTCTTAGAGAGCTTATCGAGTCAGTCGGCCAGGGCAACGAGCCGGAGAGAGCATCTATTCCAGTATTTATCGGAGAAGGCGGAGAAGATTCAAATAAAAGTGCACTTCTGTCAGGAAAAGTAGGCGAGAAAGTTTCTCAAATACTTCTAGAGGAGAGAAATCTGGAAAATATTGCGATGTATTGGACCCAGGGAGGCAGGATTACGTGGGAGGCGCTCCATGAGGGACACACTGTTCGTAGAATTCCCTTACCGACTTCTCCTTTCTGAGCACACATTGGGGAACAAAACCCTGTCTAACGAAAAATACGAATATTCAGGAGGTAAACATGAGGGAGTTTAAAGATAAGGTAGCTGTGATTACGGGAGCTGCCAGCGGAATTGGCCGAGCTATTGCAGACCGATGTGTCAATGAAGGGATGAAGGTTGTTCTGGCGGATATTGAGGAGGGGGCTCTTCTAAGGACTGAACGAGAATTGCAAGAAATGGGCGCAGCTACACTATCTGTTGTGACCGATATTTCCAAAGAAGCTGATATTCGTTTATTAGCGCAAAAAACAGTTCAGACCTTTGGTGCTGTGCATCTTTTGTTCAATAATGCAGGTGTGGATGCCGGCACAGGCCGCTTATTATGGGAGAATACTGTGGCAGATTGGCAGTGGGTAATTAACGTAAACATTTGGGGAATTCTGTTTGCTACCGAAATTTTTGTTCCTATTATGGTGAAACAAAAAACTCCATGCCATATTGTAAATACAGCATCGATTGCCGGTCTGCTGTCCGGTCCTGGAAATGGAATATACAGCGCGTCAAAGCATGCCGTTTTAAGCCTGTCTGAAACGCTATATCAAGAGCTCAGATTGATCGGTTCTAATGTGGGAGTGTCGGTTGTGTGTCCGGGATTCGTCCGTACTCAAATTATGGATGCAGAGCGAAACCGCCCGACAGAGCTGCGTAAGCCAGATGGGAGTGGAAATCTTCCGCCCGAAAGACAAGTCATTACCGAATTGGCTCGCAAGGCTGTCCAAAATGGCATACTTCCAGAGGATGTGGCCCATCAAATTTTTGAGGGCATCCGAAAAGGGCAGCTATATATCATCACAGAACCGAAATTCAAACCTGCAATCAGGCAGCATATGGAGAATGTCCTTAATGAAAGTAATCCTACGGCATCCCAAATGCAATTAGTGCGCAATTTGTTATGAACTGTGAATGATAGAGGAACTGCTTAGGCGAGTCTGATCAATACGTTGTGGGGGTTACTCGGATGGACAGATCAGTGGTTTTTATGTTTTCAGGTCAAGGTTCGCAATACTACGGCATGGGAAAGGAATTATATATGTCCAACCCGGTTTTCCGAACATGGATGACCAGGTTGGATGAGATTCATACGGATATTACAGGCAGGTCTGTATTAAAAACGCTGTACGATGACACGCGTCGCAGGGGAGAAGAGTTTGACACCCTGCTAGATACTCACCCTGCAATTTTCATGGTTGAATATGCGCTCACACAGGTGTTATTGGAAAAGGGAATTTATCCTGATTATGTTTTAGGCTCTAGCCTGGGTGAGTCTGTTTCTGTTGCTGTGGCTGACTGCATGAGCTATGAGGACACACTTCAATGCATTATCAAGCAAGCACAGCTGGTGGAGGCGTACTGTCCGAAAGGGGGCATGATGGCCGTCATTGGCGATTCCGGTCTGTATGACGAAGCGCCCGTATTGCATAACAACTCAGAACTGGCAGCCATCAACTTCGACTCGCATTTTGTTATTTCAAGCAGCTGCGAGGGTCTGACAGAGATTGAACATTATTTGAAAGCAAATGGAACGATCTATCAAAGGTTGCCAGTTCACTATGCTTTTCACGCTTCTTTAATGGATCCAATTGCATTGGAATATATGGCGGTCTTGAAGCTTAAGACCATAAGAAGCCCTAAAATAAATATGGTTTCATCTATGTACGGCGGGAAGACGACATGGCTTGACAACCGTTTTCTTTGGGATGTTACTAGAAAGCCTATGCAATTTCAGAGCGCTCTAAAGTGTCTGGGAGACAGGGACGGGGTTGTCTATATTGATCTCGGCCCCTCGGGCACACTTGCTAATTTTGTAAAGTATAATTTTGGCCCCAAGAAAAAGGCAAGCGTTTGTTCCATTCTCTCCCCTTTCCAACAGGACATAAAAAATTTGGATCGTCTGTTCGAAATATTTGCCTAATATGCATCCATTACTAACAAGGAGGAAATCAATGATCGCATATCTGTTCCCTGGACAAGGAGCTCAAGTAAAAGGTATGGGCGAAGGACTGTTTGATGAATTTCCAGAATGGGTTGCCAAAGCGGATGCAGTTCTTGGTTATTCTATTCAGAAGCTGTGCCTTGAAGACCCTGCCAACCAGCTCGGGCAAACGGATTTTACCCAGCCAGCCCTATTCGTCGTAAACGCTTTAAGCTATCTGAAAAAAATAAGAGAGACCGGAAGAAAACCCGATTATGTTGCAGGACATAGCTTGGGTGAATATAATGCTTTATTTGCCGCGGAAGCGTTTGATTTTGAAACCGGCTTGAAGCTGGTCCAAAAAAGAGGAGAACTGATGGCTCGGGCTGCTGGCGGCGGAATGGCGGCAGTTTTAGGCTTGAAAGAAGAAGTGTTTCGGGAAGTAATGGAAAAAAATAAATTAGTAGAGCTCGATGTTGCCAACTATAATTCGCCCAGCCAGATTGTCATTTCAGGGCCAAAGGAACTGATTGAGCAGGCGAAACCAATTTTTGAGGATGCTGGAGCCAGAAATTATGTGGTTTTGAATGTAAGTGGAGCATTTCACTCCAGGTATATGGAAAGTGCGAGACAGAAATTTGATGCTTATGCGGCGTCATTCGAATTCTCAAAAATCAAAATACCCGTTATTTCAAATGTCCATGCCAGACCCTACAAGCAGCTGGATTTAAGAAGCACGCTAATCAACCAGATTGTGAGCCCGGTCAAATGGTCGGAAAGTATACGCTATCTGATGGGTAAAAGTGTAACCCAGTTTATTCAGATCGGGCCTGGAAATGTCGTGGCAGGATTGGTTAATGCCATACAACGAGAAGCAGAGCCATTGATCCTGACGGAGGTTGAAGACCGGAACGAGCAGGTACAGGAGGAGATGTCGAAGGATACGTTGAGAAATGATGAATCGATATTCGAAAAGCGACAGGCTCCCAGAACAAAATCCGGTCATGACGTACTGGAATCCAGCAAACGATTTACGGCAGAGTCTCTTGGGCATAGCGAA
This sequence comes from Paenibacillus sp. ICGEB2008, assembly GCF_000307675.1. Taxonomy (NCBI): domain Bacteria; kingdom Bacillati; phylum Bacillota; class Bacilli; order Caryophanales; family Paenibacillaceae; genus Paenibacillus; species Paenibacillus sp. ICGEB2008. The sequence goes on along the minus strand of NZ_AMQU01000019.1, from coordinate 95,289 downwards.
TTTAAACAAGATTACGGAATTAAGTATGCGTATCTTATAGGCTCTATGTACAAGGGAATCTCTTCAAAAGAGATGGTCGTAACAGCAGGAAAGGCAGGAATGATGGCATTTTTTGGAGCTGGGGGAGTGAAGATGGATGCTCTGGAGGAAACCATAAAGTATATTCAGAAGCAATTGAACCATGGCGAAGCCTATGGAATGAATCTGATTCATGTGCCGGACCACCCAGACATAGAAAATAACATCGTTGATTTGTACATAAAATACGGTGTTAGAAATATTGAAGCCTCTGCGTTTATGAGTATCACACCTTCTTTGGTTAGGTACAGGCTGAAGGGGCTGAGACGGAATGCACAGGGAAATGTTACGCCACAGAACAGAATTATTGCGAAAGTATCCAGGCCCGAGGTAGTTGAAGCCTTCCTGAGTCCTGCGCCTCAGAATATTATCAATAAGCTGCTGGCGGAAAATAGGATCAGCCGGGAAGAAGCGATGATGGGGATGGAAATTCCCATGGTAGATGATTTGTGCGTCGAGGCTGACTCAGGTGGGCATACTGACCATGCAGTTGCTTATGTATTGGTCCCGCTGATGCTTCAGATGAGGGATGAAGCGATTCGAAAGTATAAATACAATAAAAGTATAAGGGTAGGGGCAGCCGGGGGAATAGGGACTCCACAAGCTGCAGCGGCGGCGTTTATACTGGGTGCTGATTTTATCATGACGGGTTCAATCAATCAGTGCACAGTTGAAGCAGGGACGAGTGATGAAGTAAAAGATTTGCTTCAGCAGTTAAACATTCAGGATACGGACTACGCTCCAGCAGGGGATATGTTTGAAATGGGCGCAAAAGTTCAGGTTATGAAAAAAGGAGTGTTTTTCCCAGCCAGGGCGAATAAATTATATGACCTTTACCGTAATTATAATTCCATAGATGAAATTGATAGAGAAACAAAACACTATATTGAAGAAAAGTATTTTAAGAAGAGTATTGAACAAGTCTACGAAGATATTAAAGCTTATTATCCGCCTGAAATCATTGAAAAAGCTGAAAGAATCCCGAAACGGAAGATGGCCTTGATATTTAGATGGTACTTTACTTATTCTACTCGACTTGCCATTAATGGCGACAAAAACAACAGAGTCGATTATCAAGTACACTGCGGACCAGCCCTCGGCGCTTTTAATCAATGGGTTAAGGGGACAGATCTTGAGAATTGGAAGAATAGACATGTTGACGATATAGGACAAAAAATAATGGTTGAGACTGCAGAGCACCTGAATGAAAGATTTAAAGCTTTAACTGCTAGTCTTACAATCTAGTTGGATTCAAGCTAGGGCAAGAAGCTAATAATGAAGTGCAGTATGTTCTAACCGTATAAGCCCATGGCCGGATTCATGCAGAATAGAGTAGCAATATATGCAATCAGACCATGGGTTACATCATTGAAACCATGTAGATACTAGGGTAAAAGAAAGAGGGTGTTTCTGTGCATAGATATAGAACTCATAACTGTGGAGAACTGGATCAGACGCATGTCGAGGAAATCGTGAGAATTGCAGGTTGGATTAAAAATATGCGTAACCTTGGCGGGATTGTTTTTATTGACCTTAGGGATCATTATGGGGTTACGCAAATCGTTGTCTCTGATCCTAATGAATTAAAGGATTTTGCATCCAAGATCAGCAGGGAATCAACCATTTCTGTCGTAGGAACTGTATGTCACAGGTCCGCAAGCACGATCAGTCCCCAAATGAAAACCGGATATATTGAAGTCGTTGCCAAGGAGATAGAAGTGTTAGGGAAGGTCATGAACCCATTGCCTTTTGAAGTATCTTCAGCACATGAAGCCCGGGAAGATTTAAGATTAAAGTATCGTTTCCTGGATCTGCGCCATGAAAATCTGCATGATAATATTGTACTACGCTCTAAAGTCATTCAAAGTATCCGAAAAAAGATGATTGATTTGGATTTTTTGGAGATTCAGACACCGATTCTGACAAGTTCATCTCCAGAGGGCGCCAGAGACTATTTAGTTCCTAGTAGAGTGCATCCAGGTCAATTTTATGCCTTGCCTCAGGCACCTCAACAATTCAAACAACTATTAATGGTCTCCGGCTTTGATAAATATTTTCAAATTGCTCCGTGCTTTAGAGATGAGGATGCAAGAGCAGACAGATCACCCGGTGAGTTTTATCAGCTGGATTTGGAAATGGCTTTTGCTACACAGGAAGATGTTTTTAATGTAATTGAAAATATGCTGTATGAAGTTTTTTCTGAATTTACACATTTTAAAATTTCAAAGCCTTTTAGTAGAATTCCCTATCAAGAAGCTATGCTCAAATATGGGAGCGATAAACCTGATTTAAGAAATCCATTAATTATCCATGATGTTACAGAGCTTTTTACAGAGAGTGATTTTAAAGTGTTTAAAAATAAAACGATACGAGTTATTGCTACTCCTGGTTGTGAAGCACAGCCAAGAAGCTTTTACGACGATATCGTGAACTTTGCTATGGAGGCTGGAGCGAAAGGTCTCTCATGGATTAAGTTTAATGCTGATATGTCTATCAGCGGCTCGATTGCAAAGTTTATATCGGAGAAGGTAAAAAACGAATTGATCGATGTAACGCAAGCTGGACCGGGATATGCACTGTTTTTTGCTGCCGATGAGCTTAAAAATGTCGAAAAAATAGCTGGCGCTGTCCGAAACCAATTAGGCAAAAGGCTGGATCTATTGGAAAAGGATACGTTTAAGTTTTGCTGGATTGTTGATTTCCCCATGTTTGAATTGGACCCTGGTACTCATAAAATAGAGTTCAGCCATAACCCATTTTCGATGCCGCAAGGTGGCATGGATGCGCTGCTGAATCTGAATCCTCTGGAGATCTTGGCGTACCAATATGATATTGTATGTAATGGAATTGAGCTGTCCTCGGGGGCTGTCCGTAACCACGATACAGAGATTATGGTAAAAGCCTTTGAGATCGCGGGTTATACATATGAAGAGATTAAGAGTAAATTTCCTGCACTCTTTAATGCTTTTCAATTTGGGCCACCCCCTCACGCAGGTATAGCACCTGGAATTGATAGAATTGTAATGATCCTTGCAAATGAATCGAATATTCGAGAGGTTATTGCTTTTCCAATGAACAGTAAAGCACAGGATGTATTAATGGGAGCCCCTTCAGAGGTTACTGACAAACAATTGAGAGATGTTCATATAAAATTGGCAAATGCCAAGCCACAAACAGAATGAACGGATTCAACAAGATACTGCAAGCAAAGCTGAATCCAGCACGCAATTAAATCCGATGGAGTGAGCTAAAAACTCTCCCTGCTAGAAGCAGAGGAGAGTTTTTTTTATATAGCTTAGATTGTTCAATTTAGGTTAGTAGCAACTGCTGCAACCTTTCTATCGTGAACCACGTCAAGAAGTTGTTAACGGCCAAGCGGCCTAATTCAACTACAAGGTGGAACTTAACATGAGCATGAGAAAAAGTGCAATCGCAGCCCTTACGACTATAGCTCTGCTGTCCTTCTCGATTGGAGGTCATTTGTCTGCGGCAGACAGTCAATTCAAGGATTTGGGCCATGTAAATGGCAAAGAAAAAATCATATCCCTTAAAGAGCGGGGGTTACTTAAAGGTGCCTCTGACACGCAGTTTCTCCCCTCATCTAAAGTGACCGCTGCCCAAGGCATTCAGTTGATCTCGGGCGGACTTCAGCTTAGTTTGGCCGCCATTGATTTGAACCAGGCGCCGCAGGCGAGTGGACTGTTTACCCAGGTTAGGGATACCGCCTGGTACGCCGAAGCTTTTATTAACGCGTATTATAACGGTGTAGACATTCCAAAAGATATCAATCCTGCCAAAGCACTAACCAAAGAAGAGTTCACTCACATGTTGATTCAGGGCATGGAAAAAGCAGGTGCTCTTCCCATGATTAAAATCGCACCTGCAAATATTGCAGATGACAGCGAGCTGGAGCCTTCTTACCAAGGCCGCATTCAACGCTCGCTAGTGTACAAGGTCAATGTCCTGGATGGGAAAGGAAATTTCCATCCCAAAAGTGCGATTACACGTGCCGAAGCTGCTGTTATGTTATACAATGCATTGGAATACCTGAATGCTCATCCAAAATCGTAACCAATACAGCAATTAAGAGCTTTACTTCTGAGGAATTTAAGCATTCAGTTACTTGACATCAATACCGTGAATGCTATAATAAGGAAATCGAATTTAGACCCCGCGGTAGTTGACTATTGTAAGAATACTTTTCTGGTCCTTCGGCATAGAAACACAAGTAACGAATAAATAAGCTGGCTCCGGATGAGGGGTCAGCTTTATTTGTTTGTACAAAAGTTAACAGCTTTCACAGATTTACATATTGAGAGGAGACAGCAGTATGTTTGGGAATGACTGGGATGATGTACTACGGGAAGAGGTCGAAAAGCCTTACTTTGATGAATTAAGGTATACGTTAGCTCGAGAGTACAAGTTACATAAGGTATATCCTCCAAAGGAAGATTTGTTTTCAGCACTCAAATTAACACCATATCATCTGACCAAAGCGGTTATATTAGGGCAGGACCCATATCATGGAGAGGGACAAGCTCACGGCTTGAGCTTTTCGGTTAGACCCGGTGTGCGTACACCGCCATCTCTACAAAATATATACAAGGAGCTGCGCGATGATGTCGGCACTTCGATTCCGAATCAGGGATATCTTGTTCCTTGGGCGGAGCAAGGTGTGCTGCTGCTGAACAACGTGTTGACCGTGCGCGAAGGACAACCGCAATCTCATCAGGGAATAGGTTGGGAACGTTTCACGGATGCTGTCATTGAAGCGATTAATGAACGTGAACAGCCGGCAGTGTTCATTTTGTGGGGGAGCCATGCTCAGAAAAAAGCAAGCTTCGTGAATACCAGCAAGCATTTGGTGCTGAAATCTGCTCATCCGAGTCCATTGGCGGCTCATAGAGGTTTTTTTGGCAGCAAGCCTTTTTCACGTACCAATGCATTTTTGCAAGAGCATGGAATGGAACCGATTCGGTGGGAGATTCCTAACCGCTAGCACGGGAGGTGAGGACATGCGTCAATGGAAGGGACGTCAGGTCATTTTATATCACGGCAACAACGGTCATACCCAGAAGGTGCGCGGCACACTTGAAAAATGGGATGATATACGAAAATGCGTTATTTTGGGCCCGAAAATGCTGGCTATTCCTTTTGAAAATATTACGCATATTACCATGCTTCCTCCGGGACGTGAGCGTAAAAGCCGCCAGCCAGCGAGGCTGAACGCTTTCGGTTATGTAATGAATGTTCCGTTACAGTTTGATAATGCCATTCATTTTCAGTCGGCGGTGACGATTTGGAGAGATGATCAACTGATTGCTTATAATGTAAAGCTGGTTAGTCACTCGGCAGACCATGTGACTCTTGAGGATGGACAAACCTTATCCAAGGAAGAGCATTTATTTGTAGTGAGGTCACTGCGTGGCGAACTTTAACTGTTATAATTCACCTTTTTTTGATGAAGGGTTCAATTTAGTTAGCTGCTTACCGATAAAAGATAATGGGATTGTTAATAATATCCTGTTTTATAGAATGAAACCAAGGGAGAGAAACGAATGGAGCGTATGAAACGTATGAGCAAACGGAGTACCTTCTTACTTGCTTTGCTGATGTTTGTATTCGCAGCATGGCCAGCAGGTTTGATCCGGGCTGAGGAGAAAACGACCTCCACAGTACAGTGGGACAGTCAAAATCCAACCACAGTTAATCTGGGTGGGAGCCCCGCTCAATTAAAAGTGTGGTCTGTGACGGAGACTGGTAAAACGGATGTAACCAAAGAAGCTGAATGGATCTCCGGGGACTCAAGTATTTTAAAGGTAGAAAAGGGACTCATTACCCCAGTGTCCAAAGGGCAGATTAAGATTGTTGCCACATATGATCAGAAAACAGTAAGTACGACGATTACGGTAAAATCGCCTTACAGCAAGCTGCAATTCAATCCGACGGGTCCTCTGAATCTGACTATTGGCGGAGAATCGAAGCAACTGACTGCTCAAGGTGTGCTTAGCGGAGGTGGCACGGAAAATGTGTCCGGCGTGGAATGGACATCCACGAATGAAGCTGTTGCTACCGTAGAAAATGGACTTGTACGTCCACTTGCCAAAGGCGTGACTTACATTAAAGCCGCCAAAGATGGACTGAATGCACAATTGATCGTGTATGTTCGTTCTTCATCCCAGGCACTGGTACTGAGTGAGACTGGCTCCAAATCGGTCTATATGGGTAGCTCCCCCATTCAGGTTACTGCAACCGATGTGAACCTGACTGGCGGCAAAACAGATGTGACCAACACAGCAGAATGGACTTCCTCTAATTCGCTGGTTGCCACTGTAGAGCAAGGGAAAATCACACCGATGGATGTAGGGAATTCGACCATTACAGCTTCCTATCATGGTTTGAGTAAGACTCTGAAGATTAATGTACTTCCAACTGTCGAAAAACTGGTCTCAAGCAAAGCCAGTCTGACTCTCGAAACTGGAAGCAAAACTTCCCTTCCGAGTATATCTGCTTATTTGGTCAATGGAGCCAAAAAAGCAGTTCAATCCGATGTAAAATGGAGCTTAAGCAGTGAGAGTGCAGTCAAAATTGCAAATGGTAAACTGGTAGCAGTAAACCCAGGTAGTGCAACATTGACAGCGACTGTAGGGGCGCTCAAGCTGGACATTCCAGTGACCGTACAATATAAGGTTCTTAAGCTGACGGCTTCTGAGAAAAAATATGTATTGGTTGCAGGCCAAGAAACGAGTATTCCGACTGTAAAAGCACACATGGCTGGTGGCGGAGTACTGGATGTTACCAACCAGGTAAGCTGGGTAGCTACAACAGCCGCAGTTACAGTGGGAAATGGCAAAGTAAAAGCGGTGAGTGGTGGAAACTCGGGAATCAAGGCAATGTATATGAATAAATACGTGAAAGTGCCTGTCATTGTGGAGGGAGCCATTTCTACACTGACACCAAGTTTTTCGAATGCTGAGATGAATTTGAAGGGAAGTAAGTCCATCAAAGTCGTCGGCAATTATACAGATGGTAAAAAAGTTACCCTGAGCAGTAAAGTGAAATGGACAACATCGAATGCTTCTGTAGTGGTCGTAAAAGGGTCTTCCATTAAAGCTGTTGGAATTGGAACAGCAACCATTACGGGTACGTACCAGGATAAGTCGTTTAACGTGGAGATTAAGGTTACACCTAAGTTGCTTAAGCTGGTATTGAGCAATAAAAACCTGAAGCTGCCTAAGGGCTCATCTCAAGTACTTAGCGTGAGTGCAGTTTATGATTCAGGTGCGACTGCGAATGTGACCAATTCAGCGGTATGGACATCCTCCAAACCGTCGATCGTACAGGTTACAGCTGGTCAGGTGAAGGCCTTGGATAGCGGAAGCTCCAGTATTAAAGTAGTCTATGGTGGTAAGAAGGTAACGACGTCTGCCAAAGTGTTAAAATAGTCTACGTACATTGCCACATCTGGCGTATACCAAACAAATAAACCCCCGGTCCAAAGACTGGGGGTTTTATTTTCAGCTTATTCTACGCCGTCCTGATAATGATTTTTCCAGTGCTTATCGCCTTTGTGCGCGAAATCTTCAACTGTTTTCTCCAGAGTAGCTACTAGTTGGGCTTTAATCTCAGCGATTGTGTCACGAAATAATCTTTCTTCCGTACCGTTGATTTTTTCACCATATAAAGCTTGAGCAGCTACAAATTGACGATGTTGTTCTACGAAACTGTCAATCGAATGCAATGCATGCTCCACGTATTGTGAAATGCTATGATGCTCGTTAGGCAGTTGTAATTTTAATTCCTTAACTCTGTTTAATAATGCCATGATGATCACCTCGTGCGTTTTGTTATGTCAATAATTATACATCATTTTCGGAAAAATTTCATTAAATTTCGGTTAAATTGTGACTTTTATTATGTCATGATTGCATTTTCAATGGTGATCAGTCCTAATCTCGGAATTTTGTGCTTTTTTCTTGGTTTCGTGATTTCAAAATTTAAAATATATGATACAAAGACAATGTAAGAGCAAGCTGCGACAGCTGTCTTTCTGACATGCTATAATGGGGAAAAAGCCCAGTCGGAAAGGTTGTCAGTATGGTATGAAGCTTTTTAAAGGTTTATTTTGGGGAATTCTGATTAGTCTTCTCCTGTGGTGCGCCTTGTTTGGGCTTGTCCGCTGGATGACTCATTAAGTCGTTCTCTGTATCTTATACAATAACTCTTGCGACTGTATCCACGTCATTAACGGAAATCGTATATACGTGTTCGTCATCGTAGAGCTTGAATTGCTGAGTTTCTTGGTCAGATAGGAGCTTAGGCCAGCCAATTACGGTATTTCCATTCAGTAACCGGATTACAACAGCTTGCATTTGGCTCACGGCCAGTTTGATCTCATCGTTCATTCGTACAACCTCCTCTCTATACTATTTGTCGTCGGATATTTAACCTTTTTTTATAGTCGGTAAGGGGTTACAAAAAATAAAAGCTGGGGATTACCTTAGCTGAAGGTCATTTACTGGAATAGCTTGAAAGGAAGAGGGAAATTGAAGAAAAAGTTGCTAAGTTTTATAGCCTTAGTGTTGCTAGCTGTGGGAGCGTACTGGTTTGAAGGAGACAATCTTTTTACGAAAATAACAGGAGAGAACCCGCCTTCATCAGCTCAGGTAACGCTGCAATTTCCGTCAGGTCGTTATCCTGAAACGGCGCAGCATATTAAGGAAGCCATTCAAGCGGGAAAATCACCAGTATGCACAATTGACCGGGAAGGAGCCGAGCAAAATCGTCAGCATTCACTTGCGGGTGTTCCTACTCGTAAAGGGTTTGATCGTGATGAATGGCCGATGGCTATGTGCTCAGAAGGGGGTAAGGGTGCAAATATCAAATACATAGCTCCTAAGGATAATCGTGGGGCAGGATCATGGGTCAGTCACCAGTTAGATCAGTATGAGGATGGGACTCGTGTAAAATTCGTTATTAAATAGTTTTTGATTTAGTGTTTTTACCTTTTAGCTCCTTAGATGTTTCCTGTTTGGCTTTAATCAGCGCCAAAAAATCAAAAAAATCACCTAGTGTATTGAAGCCGGCACCTAATATGGCCAGGTCTTCAGCAGATAGTTGATCTAACCATTCCATTTGCTTAGCGTCAAACATATTATCACCGCCAACCCTTAATAATGTATAGTATGTAGTGGCGGCAACGAAGGTCAGGGCTCTGGCATACCTTTTAAGTATGCCTGTTTTTTGTGCAGAGGATGTGTAAAACTCATGTTTAAATTTAATTTTTATACTAAAATCGTTTCCATCGTTATCGTATTGCTGATACCTGTGCTGCTTCTGTATGTCTACTCTAATCAGACAACGACAGGCGTATTACGTGAAGAACTGAATCAATCCAATTATAACCAGCTGACTTTTTTTCAAAACCAGGTGAATACGAATATTGAAATGATTTCCTCCTGGCCGCATCTGCTGATTCATGATCCTGATGTAGCCAGTTTCCAAGCAATTTTTTTAAAGGATAAGACTCTCAACCTGGATGGAATTAACCTTGTCAAGCGGATTCAAACCAAGCTTGGGCTTCAGGAAAGCTCTTCGAACTGGAGAACAGGGCTGAGTATATATTCTCCTTCGCTTGGACGAGTTGTATCGGAGAATGGAGCCAGTTATTATGATCAGAAGAAATTAAGACAATCGATTACAAACGGCTGGCAGGTATCTAAAAAAAGAGTGTACGGTAAGGATCAATTTATATTTTCATTGTATACCTTATCCCCGTTTTCCTCACTAGCCAATCCGGAAACCGCTAACACAATTATTAAAGTGGAATTCGATAGCAGCAACATTCAGGACATGCTTGACCGCTTTAAAGGCGACGGACGAAAGGAGCCTTTTTATTATAAAAAAGGTGTAGGCGTGATTTACAATCGCTCTGCAAACGAAGAATTGTCAAGCCAACTGATTGCGAAACTGGAGAAATTGGGATTACATGAAGTTGATAATTTGACCGTGAAAATTGGAGAAGAGAGTTACCTTGTTCACGCCGTTCTTTCGCAAACAACAGGTTGGTATTTGATTGACTACATGCCTTTGTCCGATATGATGTCTCCGATTTATTCATCTAACCGACTATTTTATATAACCGTTGTTGGCTCGCTACTGGTGGGGATCATTGGTGCTTATCTTCTTCACTCACAGGTACAAGTTCCGATTCTCCAGCTTGTGCGGGCGTTTCGGAGATTAAAGGATGGAGACTATGCTGTTCGTTTGAGTCCTAAGGGTAGTCATGAATTTGCATTTCTGTCACGTCAATTCAACCTGATGGTCGAACAGATTCAAGAGCTGTTTGAGAAGGTTTACGTTGAGAAGCTGCATGTAAAGGAAGCTCGTCTAAAGCAGCTCCAGTCTCAAATCAATCCCCATTTTTTTTATAATTGTTTTTCCTTTATTACGAGTATGGCAAAGCTGCGCAATCATGAGGCGGTCGTGGCTATGGCTCATAATTTGTCCAAATATTATCGCTATACGACAAGACAGGAAAGAGATTTGGTTCCTTTATCGGATGAAGTCGAGTTTGTGCAATATTATTTGAAAATTCAGCAGATGCGTATGCCACGGTTAACGTTCACTATTGATATTTCTTCACAGGCGAGTAGTCTGCTGGTTCCACCGCTTGTATTGCAACCCCTGGTGGAAAATGCAGTGCTGCACGGAATAGAACCTCAGGCGGAGGAGGGGATCATCCGTATTATGACTGAGTGCATCGGCTCATCCATGTACTTGATTGTAGACGATAACGGACTCGGTTTGAGTGAAGAGGATATAACATCCCTGACATTAGCACTTGAGAAGCCTGTAGAGGAGAAAAGTGGCTATGGTTTATGGAATGTGCATCAACGAATGCGATTACATTTTGGTGAAAACGCCGGGCTGGAATTCTCGTTGTCTCCGTTGGGAGGATTGAGAGTGATTTTAAAATGGCCACTGTCAATTGAAGAAGGGCAGGAAGACGGGTTGATCCATTCTTCATCAAATTCAAGAAATAGTTAAATTGGAGGATACTGATGGTTCAGATATTACTAGTCGATGATGAGAGTTATGTTACTGAAAGCCTGGCGGCTACCATACCGTGGGAGTCATTGGGAATTGAGAGGGTACATCAAGCAGCTTCAGCCTTGGCAGCAGTAGATGTGCTGGAAGCGCATGATATTGATATTCTGGTTACGGACATTCGTATGCCTGGCATGACGGGATTAGAGCTGATTGTTGAAGTAAACGAACGTTGGCCGCACATCCGAAGTTTATTACTGACAGGCTATGCTGATTTTGAATACGCTAAAAAAGCGCTCCAGCTTAAGGCTTTTGATTACATATTAAAGCCGGTGGATGATGATGAGTTTATCAAATGTGTGTCAGCTGCTATGGATTCGCTAAAGGAAGAATGGGAAGCATTCGACAAGGTTCATCAATTACAATACAGTCGCAGGAACGATTTCGGTGTGCTGCGCACTCATTTGATGCACGATTTGTTACTCGGGCGTGATTTGACTGTACAGAAAATAACGGACAAAATGTCCGAATATGAAATCAAGCTACGTACAGAACATCCTGCCAGTATGCTGCTTATTCAGTTGGGCAAGCATTTTTCTGATATGGATTATCACTCAGTGTCCTTAATTGAGTATGCGATTGGAAATATTGCAGAAGAAGTGTTTGCTCCTGATTTTCATGTTTGGCATTGCAAAGCGCCACATGATTGCCTAATCGTGTTAATAGAAGGAAATTGGGATTTATTTGCTGAAAGGACTATGGATGAACAGAATCATTTTTTGCGTGCAGCGATTGAGACCTTTCGAAAAAATGTGAGCAATTACTTGAAAGGTGAAATTTACGTCACATTAACGAATTGGTTTCATTTTCCGGATGAGCTGCCTAAGCTATATCAGACAGCAATCAGATCCTTATATTGGAACCAACAGGAGGAAACGAATCCACTGCTATTCATAGAAGAGCAGACAGAACAGTCACATAGCTCAGTGAAGTCGCTGGAAGGGCTTTATACGCACCCTACGCTTACTCATCTGCTAGAGTCCAGGCAATGGGAAGAGGCCGAAGCAAAAGTAAGCCGTGTATTTGGCAAAATGGAAGAGGCAGGTTATACACGCGAGCATTTGTATGAACTGTTTATTTCGGTAACGAGCGCCTTTATGTATACAGCTCACAAACAAGGACGCTTCATTACACAAATGGACCAGGTAGGCTTCGATCCGTTACATGCGCAGAAATTGGTTCATTCGTTTCCCCACCTCAAAGAGTGGATATTTTCCATGATGAACAAGCTTAAAGCCGAGTGGTCCGCAAGCGAGCAAAGCGCCAAAAGCTATGTGGTCAAGCAGGTTCAGGAGTTGATCGCTCAAGATAAAGGACAGGAGCTGTCTGTTAAGACGATTGCCGATCAGGTCTATCTTCATCCCGTCTATTTGTCCAAAATCTATAAAGCCGAAACTGGGGAAGGCCTGGGAGATTATATTATCCGAATGAGAATGGAACGGGCTCTTTATTTGCTTAAATATTCCAACAAAAAAATATATGAAATAACAACTGAACTCGGCTATCAGAATCCCCAATATTTCAGCAAGATGTTCAAAAAACATTATGGAATGACTCCGCATGAATTTCGGGACCAGTAAAGACGAATGAGTAAAGATCAGTTGGGAAAGGTGCAGAAATATTTATTTTGTGACATAGGCTGCTAAGAAAAGCCCTCTTATAATAAAAGAGTAGAAAATGATTTTTAGAGGGGGAACAAGATGCGAGTTCATTCGAAGAAAAAGCTATTGTCGTTGCTCGCCGCAACTATGGTATTAGGGGTTGGCCTTGTGGGCTGCTCAGGTGCAGGAAATGATGGGAATGCGGACAGCACAGCTAAAACTGAAAACGTATACAAAGAAAAATACAACCCAGAAGTTACAATATCCACGGTATGGGGTGTAGATCCCGCCTTAAAATTTAAAAATGGCGAATCTATCGAAAATAACGTTGCGACGAAATGGGCCAAAGAGAAATTTGGTATTAATATAAAATCACTCTGGTCTGTCACGGATACCAACGGTGCGTTTGCTACCAAGCTGCGGTTAGCGATGTCCTCCGGTCAGGAGATGCCTGATGTCGTTGTACTGGGGACGGAGAATGAGCAGCTGGCCCAGGATATGATCGATTCCGGTATGTTCGCTGAAGTTGGCCCGTTGTTTGATAAATATGCTTCGGATTCTTGGAAGCAGGCCATGAGTCAGGATACGAATGTATGGAATCAGTATAGCCGGGATGGTAAAAAAATGGGTATCCCTGTGCTTGATTTCGCCTATAACCATGATTATGTATTGTGGGTACGACAAGATTGGTTGGATAAGCTGGGGATGAAGGCCCCTGAGACGATGGATGATCTTGAAAAAGTGATGGATGCCTTTAAAAATAAAAATCCGGACGGATTGGCTCCGGACAAAGTGACCCCGCTCAGCATCGGTTTCAAAACATCCATGAACACTTGGATGGGTGACCCATCCTGGATTTTCGGGGCTTATGGCACACTACCCCAGCAGTGGAACAAAGGTGCAAACGGCAGCTTGGAATATGGCTCTGTCCAGCCTGGCATGAAGCCGGGTCTGCAAAAACTGAGCGAGTGGCTCAAAAAAGGATATATCCCTCAGGAAGCAGCATTATGGGATGAAAATAAAACGACAGAACCTACAGTTGCAGGGACAGCCGGGATGATTCCTGGGCCATATTGGATGAGCGGATGGCCGCTTCAAGATACGGTTAAAAATGCGCCGAGTGCTGTATGGAAGCCGATCAAGATTCCAGCCGGACCTGACAACAAAGCTATGCGCCATGGAACGCAGTACACCAATGGTGTCGTACTCATCAACAAACAAATGCAGCATCCTGAAGCCTTCTTCACATATCAAAATTACTTGTTTGATCATTATGCAAATGCCAAACCGGACGGTGATTTGTCGAATGGGCTGTTTAAGGGCTACGATTATGATTTAGATGCCAATGGAAAGCTGGTGTCTATTGATAAAATACCGGGTGGTTATGTAAACTCTATTCGTTATTTGCTGGTTCGTGATGGTGCGCGTATTCCCGATGCCCAAATGAAGGCTTTGTTAAGCTTGGCTGACGGTGCAGAACCGAAAACCAGACTGGAGAAAGATGTAATGGTGAATTACGGGAAAGACACTCCCGCAGCGGCCAAAGTGCTTATGGAACAGAAAGATATCTCCATGAAGGATCAGTTCACGGGACCAACTACGCCAACGATGAAGGCTAAAAAGGATTATCTCGATAAGATTGAAAGCCAGACGTTCAATGAAATTATTTATGGAAAACAGCCGATTTCCGCTTTTGATACCTTTGTACAGACGTGGAAAGCCGCTGGTGGCGAACAAATTACAAAGGAAGTAAACGAATGGTATAAGAGCGTAGAAAAGTAAAAGTTGTTGATGTTGTAAAACAAATTAGGAGGGCTGTCCCGAGGTGGACAGCCTTTTTACTTCAGCTTCATATGGATTAAATAAAAATGATTGCTTTTGTGCCATGTATGTTGGTTTTTTGAACTGTTGGGACTGCGAAAACGCTTTTATAATTGAGGTATACCATGAGAGTTACAGGAGGAACTGCGATGAGAAGTCTGCAACGTACGTGGCCATTTCATATCATGCTGCTGCCAGCCATTATTTTCTTAATTGTATTCAGCTACATTCCAATGGGCGGCATCGTGATGGCCTTTCAAAATTACAAACCTTGGCTAGGCATAACTGGTTCTGAATGGGTTGGACTGGATAATTTCCGCTTTTTGTTCCAACGGGAGGACAGTCTTCAGGTCGTATGGAACACGCTGATTATTGCTGTGTTAAAGATGTTTTTCAATCTGCTGGTTCCGTTTGTTTTTGCTATCGTGCTGAATGAAATTCGCAAGGTCGGACTTCAGCGCTCCATTCAGACATTGGTGTATCTGCCACATTTTCTGTCCTGGGTAATCTTGGGTGGCATTCTGATTGATCTGTTGGCTACTGACGGATTTATGAACCGGATTCTTGGAAGTATAGGAATCCAGCCTATCTTCTTTCTGGGAGATAACAACTGGTTTCGTTTTACCGTCATTGTATCGGACATATGGAAAGAGTTTGGCTACAATACCATCGTATTCCTCGCTGCACTGGCGGGTATCAATCCTTCGTTGTATGAGGCTTCTGAAATGGATGGAGCGAGCCGGTGGAGACAGACGCTGCACATTACTGTACCATCATTGATTCCGATGGTGGTCGTTGTTGGGACGCTTGCCCTTGGTAATGTTCTGAATGCTGGTTTTGATCAGATTTTCAACCTTTATAATCCGCTGGTATACCAAAAAGGCGATATTATTGACACATTCGTCTATCGGACAGCATTGATCAATGGGGAGATGGGCTTTGCTACCGCCATTGGGTTGTTCAAATCCGTTATCAGTATGATTCTCATTCTGATATCTTATCGGCTTGCTTACAAATGGGCAGGTTACCGCATATTCTGATTCCACAAGGCTGAAAGAGGGAGAGTCATGTATCATAAAACAACGCCATACCGCATTTTCAATGTGTTCAATATTTGCTTACTAGTGATTTTGTCTATCATGTGTATCGTTCCATTGATTCATGTGTTGGCAGTATCATTTAGTGCTAAATCAGCAGCAGATGCTAATCTGGTTGGACTGTGGCCAGTGCAATTTTCATTAGAAGCCTATAAGAAAACGATGAATAACCCAATTTTCCTGCACTCCATCTGGATTTCTGTCTGTCGGACTGTCTTGGGAACCGGCTTGACGCTACTTATTACCTTTTTAGCTGCTTATCCGCTTTCGAAGGAAACCACGGTGTTCCGCAGTCGCAACATTTATTCATGGCTGTTTGTATTTAGTATGATTTTTAACGGTGGTCTGGTTCCATTCTATATGGTTATTCAAAAGATCCATCTTATGGACAGCTTCTGGGTACTTGTTTTGCCAGGAGCGGTCAATACATTTCTGGTCATTCTTATGCTGAACTTTTTCAGAGGTATCCCCAAAGAGATGGAAGAGGCGGCATTGATCGACGGAGCAGGGCATTTTCGGACATTGTTTAGTATTTTCTTACCGATATCCATGCCTTCCATTGCGACGATTGCGCTGTTCAGTATGGTATTTCATTGGAACTCATGGTTTGATGGTCTGCTCTATTTGAGCAATGCAAAGGATTATCCGCTGGCGACGTTCCTGCAAACTGTAATTATACAGAAGGATATGAGTTCCATGAGCATGAGTCCCAAAGAGATGGAATTACTGTCTCAGACGACGGTTAATGCAGCACAAATTTTCATTGGTGCAGCGCCTATTCTTATTGTATATCCATTTTTACAAAAGTATTTTGTTAAAGGTATGACCCTAGGTTCCGTCAAAGAGTAACAGAACTAATACAAGGAGATGATTTACAGTGACATATCCAAACATAACCAAGTACCCTCCCATTAGTGAGCGAGTTCCGCGTATGCTGCATGGAGCAGACTATAACCCGGAGCAATGGCAGCAATATCCCGAGGTGTTAGCGGAGGATATCCGCTTGATGAAACTAGCCAAATGCAACGTAATGTCTGTCGGCATTTTCTCATGGGTATCCTTGGAGCCTGAGGAAGGTATATTTACGTTTGAATGGCTGGATCGTATTCTGGATTCGTTTGCTGAGAACGGAATCTATGCGTTTTTGGCCACTCCGAGCGGAGCAAGACCAGCCTGGATGTCGCAAAAATATCCCGAGGTGCTGCGTGTAGGGGTTAACCGTGTCCGTAACTTGCACGGGTTTCGACATAACCACTGTTATACGTCGCCTGTATACCGGGAAAAAGTACGTATCATGAATACGAAGCTGGCTGAGCGATATGCTAATCATCCTGCTGTTATTGGCTGGCACATTTCCAATGAATTTGGTGGAGACTGTCACTGTGATTATTGTCAGGAGGCGTTTCGCACTTGGGTGCAGGATAAATATGGTACGCTGGATCAGCTTAATCATTCATGGTGGACAACATTTTGGAGTCATACAGTTACAGATTGGAGCCAAGTCGAATCTCCAGCACCTCATGGTGAAACGCAGGTTCATGCCATGAATTTGGACTGGAGACGGTTTGTAACCGAACAGACCGCAGATTTTATCAAGCATGAGATTGTGCCGCTTAAGGCTGCAAATCCGGACATTCCAGTCACAACCAATTTAATGGAGTTTTTCGAAGGATTGAATTACTGGAAGTTTGCTGATCTGCTCGATGTTATTTCCTGGGATAGTTATCCGACCTGGCATGACCGTGAAGGAGATGACAGCCGTCAAGCTGCAAGAGTGGCTATGATGCACGATATTATTCGCTCCATTAAAGGTGGGAAACCTTGGATGCTCATGGAAAGTACGCCAAGTTTGACGAACTGGCAAGACGTTAGCAAGCTGAAGCGACCGGGCATGCATCTGCTATCGTCTTTACAGGCTGTGGCGCACGGCTCAGACACTGTTCAATATTTTCAGTGGCGGAAAAGTCGCGGTTCGAGTGAAAAGCTGCATGGTGCAGTCGTCGATCATGTAGGACACGAGCATACTCGGGTATTCGGGGATGTGACAGATGTCGGTCATGCGCTGGAAAAACTGGAAGAGGTGGTCGGTACATCCGTACCGGCTGAGGCCGCAGTCATTTTTGACTGGGAGAACCGTTGGGGAATCAACGATTCACAGGGACCGCGGAACAAAGGCGTGAAATATGAGGAGACAGCTGAAGCACATTATTTGGCTTTATGGGAGCAGGGAGTGCCAGTAGATGTCATTCATATGGATGCAGATTTCTCCAAATATAAACTTTTGGTCGCTCCGATGTTGTATATGGTCCGCAGCGGTGTAGGGGAGCGCATACAGAAGTTTGTCGAAAATGGCGGCATTTTCGTAGCAACCTATTGGTCTGGCATCGTGGATGAACATGATTTATGCTTTCTTGGAGGCTTTCCAGGGCCGCTTCGTAAAACGCTGGGAATCTGGTCGGAAGAGATTGATGGATTGCATGATCATGATCGTAACTACATTATACCGATTGAAGGCAATGAGCTGGATCTACAAGGGGAATATGAAGCTGTTGAATTGTGTGATCTCATTCATACGGAGGGTGCAGAGGTACTGGCTAAGTACGGGACAGACTTTTATGCAGGACGTCCAGCTTTGACGGTGAACCGTTTGGGACAGGGAAAAGCTTATTACATCGCATCACGCAACACCGGACTATTCCATAGTCATTTTTACAAGAGTTTAATTGATGAGGCAGGTCTCAGTAAAGCACTCGATGTGCAGTTGCCACATGGAGTGAACACAGCGATTCGTACCGATGGAGTTCATGATTATATTTTTGTAATGAATTTTACGCATGAGCCGCAAGAGATTACACTGGATGGACGAACTTATGCGGATATGCTTGAAAATCTTGTGATAGCAGACAGCAGCGTTCAATTGGGTGCCTATGCTGTTAAGGTTCTAAAGACAGAGCGCAATAATTAGAACACGTTATACATGTGATCGCCGCTGATTCCCGAGTGAGGGAGCAGGTGGATTGGCCAGAGGCAATGTGAGTATCCAATTTAGATTGGGGATGACTTATGAAAACAGGTAAACGTACTATGGTATTTGCGATGTTGATCTTGTTATCCAGCTTTTTGTACCCATTGGGCTCTGTGGGAGTGGGTGCGGCTTCGGCCGCCCCTGCTTTCGCCAAAGGAGCAGATATAAGCTGGGTCGCAGGGATGGAAGCCCAAGGTATGACCTGGAAGGATAAAAAAGGGGTTCGCCGGGATGTGCTGCAAATTTTACGGGACGATTATCAGATCAATTCGGTTCGTATTCGAGTGTGGGTAAATCCTGACATGAAGGATTATGCAAGCGGATACATGAATGCCGAGAAGGCAGCAGAACTTGCGCAGCGAGCTCAAAAGTTAGGCATGAGCGTTATGCTGACCCTGCATTATAGCGATTCATGGGCTGACCCAGGACAGCAGAATAAGCCTTACGCATGGCGCAATTTTACATTTACACAACTTATGGATGCGGTCTGGTCCCATACCGTCTATGTTATGAACACGATGAAGAGCAAGGGTGTGACACCGGATTGGGTGCAAATCGGCAATGAAACGAACAATGGCATGCTCTGGGATGACGGCAAAGCCTCAGTGAATATGAAAAACTATGCGTGGCTCGTCAATGCAGGGAATAACGCTGTTAAATCCGTAAGCAGCAGCACCAAGACGATCGTACATTTAGCTAACGGGGATAACAGTTCCGTTTTGAACTGGAACATTGGTGGACTGATTGATAATGGAGCTCAGTTTGACCTTATTGGACTGTCTTTATATCCGTCTTCCTCTGATTGGCAGGGTAAGGTGGATCAGACGATTACCAATGCCAATAGCCTCATTGCGAAATATGGTAAAGGCATTGTTATCAGTGAAATCGGGATGGAATATAATGAACCTGCTGCTTCCAAGGCATTTATTTCCGCAATCAAAACGAAGGTGCGGAGTATCGGAGGCGGTAAAGGCGTGGGCGTATTTTATTGGGAGCCAGCTGCAACCCCAGGTTATAATCAAGGCTATAACAAAGGTGCTTGGCAGGCTGACGGTAAGCCAACCTCAGCGTTGGAAGGCTTTTTAAACTAAAGAACGATGTAAGAGCATATCAAAGAACCTCTAATGCGCATTCTATGCAGATTAGAGGTTCTTTGTTTTATGATGATTGGGTAGTTATAATGTTTAGACTTCCCGGTTTACCTTGAAGAATGAAATAAGCTCTTCCAGCTCCCCGGACATCAGTGTAAGCTTGTCCGAAGCTTGGACAATCGAAGCCATAGACTCTGTCTGTTCCCCAATGGTTTGTTCAATTTGTTTGCTGCTGTTGACTGTTTTGCTAACTGTGGAAGACAACTCGTCCGAGGTAGCTGACATTTCCTGCGTGCTGGCCGAGATTTGCTCAGTTGCACTGGATACCTCCTGGATTTGTGACGACACTTTGTTGGACGCTTCTAAAATTTCAGAGAACATTTCGCCTGTCTGCTTCGTAACTTCCAGTCCGACGTGAACTTCTTTTGTACCCAGGCTAATGCCTTTTACAGTTTGTTCAATCTCTTTTTGAATTTCTTCAATAAGCTCTGCAATTTGTTTGGCGGATTCTTGAGACTGTTCAGCCAAATTACGCACTTCTCCAGCTACTACTGCAAAACCTTTGCCTTCTTCGCCGACTCTGGCAGCTTCAATCGAAGCGTTGAGGGCAAGCAGATTCGTTTGGCTGGCAATACCGGTAATGATGCTTACAATATTACTGATTTCGTTAGAACGGTTCTGCAATGCATTAACGGAATCAACTGTACTTTCCATTGTAGTGGAGATAGAGTCCATCTGAGTGGATAGCTTTTGAGCTACCTGATTGCCTTCAACGGAGCGCTTTTCCATGGAATAAGCTTGATCTGCAACAGAAGAGGAGCTTTCAGCGATGGTTTGGATCACTGTAGACATTTCATTCATAGCCCTGGAGCTTTCAAGTGCTGCGTGATCCTGAGCCTCAAGCCCCTGGGTTATTTCCCGGATATTGCTGTTAATGACGTTTGTATTCGTACTGTTTTTCTCGCTGATGCTTAACAATTCCTGGGCTGATCCCGTTACTTCTTGCGTCGTATCCTGTACTTTCACCATTGTATCGTTAAGGCGCTTGATCATAGAATTAAATTTTTGATTAATAATACCAAGGTCGTCTAGTCCTGTCTTAATTTTTACATTCAGATTACCCTCGCTGACTTCTTCAATTCCCTTCATCAAGGAACGAATTGGGGAGAGCGTGCGTTTTACCAGCAAGTATTGAATCGTCAAGAAGATAGCAAGAAACAGAATGAGCAGTGAAACACCATATACAAGCAGCTTATGAAGACCCGTAGGTACAGAGCTCGCATCTACGTCAAAGTAAATTGCACTTGTGACTTTACCACTTGCGTCTGTAATCGGGTAAACAATCGTAGTCCATGTGCCATATTCGTCCGTATAAAAGCTGCTCAATGCTGATTCATTGGATTGAAGCATCTTATTTACGGCTTCTGCATTTTCGTCAGGCAGAGTGTACATATCCCCAATATTCATCTTCGAGTCTTGGAAAGCTTGAACCAAATTAGTGGGAACGCCAATAATGGAGGTTTGATTTCCTTCTTTTAGTTCTGTCCCAAATATGTAAGCTTGGGCGACATTAGGATAAAATGTGTGAATAGAATCTAGAAATTTACGTAATTCCTGTTGAACAGAACCGTTATAATCTTTTTCGCTTAATGCTTGTTGTACTTTTGTTTTGTCAACATCTTCTGCCCATTTTTTGGTCAGCACTTTAACCTGATCTTGCAGCTGCGTGGTGAGAATGTTCTTTTGAAGTATATAGCTAGATGTGATAAGAATAGCACCTATTAATACGATGTTAAGAAAAGATATTAATAGATTTTTACCAAAAAAGGACATAGTGCTCCACTTCAAGTTTTTCACAAGTTTCTTCTCCTTTAAATTTTAATTTAATGCTACAGTACAGCTATCCCTTATATATTTCGTCAATTTCCTTTATAAATGTTAGCGAATTATTACAATTGGGATATACTTACTGGTTTCACTAAAAACAAAAGCGGCAACCCACATGCAATAAATGTAGGTCGCCGCTTGCTAGCAAGACAGGATAGCTGGTTTCAACTCAAATACAACTAAATTACTTTATTGTTTGAACAATATTTAAAAAATAAGATAAATGCGGGCGAACGAATGCCCTTCATCATTATATATAACAGTCTTTCGCTGAACGTTGAAAGCTTTCTGTCATTATACAAGTAGTGAAATGAGCAGAGGGAGCGAAATAAGCGATAATACTGAGCTTATAACAAATGCAGATGCCGCTTCTGTTTCCAGTGATTCATAGCGGGTCGCGATCATAGCGGCTACAGCAGAGCCGGGAAATGCGACAAGCAGTACGGCTTTGGTTACATCCTCAGGGGACAGTCCGATCAGAACAGCAATACCGAGCATAACCATAGGCATTACGATCGCTTTCAGCACAGCGATACTAAGTGCTTTTGGACTGAACGTAATCTTTTTAATCCCAATAGTTACCCCAATAGCAAATAGAGCCGTACCCGCAGTAATATTGCCGATTTGGTCAAACATAGATTGCAAAAGTTTCGGAGCTTGGAATCCGCATAAAGTCAATACAACACCAATCAAGGGTACGCAAGCCAGCGGTTCACTGAGTCCATGAAGGACTGATTTTATAGTGACTTTAAATAAATTGCCTTTTGTGTCGTCAGATTGTGTTGATTTGCGCTGGCCGACCGTTCCCAAAATACTTGCAAGCGGATCAAGAATCGCATTAACAACGATGCCGGTAATCGCAATAGGAATGGCGACTGCCGCACTTCCGAACAAGCTTCCCAAAACGGGAATCCCCATGAATGCAAAAGAGGGCTGTGTCGAATTCAATGCGAACATGGAGGATTCTGTCAGGCCTTTTTTTGCGATTAAGCGATATAAGATGAGCAATACAATATAAAAGCCAATCACCCCAAGCAGCAAAGCAACAAGAAAGGGCCACTTTTGGATTAACGTCTCTCGTGGTGTCGTCGTAATACCAATAAACAAGTGTGCAGGTAAAGCAAATTTGGTTACCAGTGTATTTAGTCCCTTAGAAGAAGCTGGGTTAAAGGCCTTAAAAAAACCTGCAAAATAACCAATTAAAATGACAAAGAAAATAGGAATTAAAATAATAAAAATATGACCTGTAGCCATGATGTCGCCTCCAATAAAGATGTCCGCCAAAAATGGCGGACATCAGTTAAATAATCACTTTGCTTACAGCAAGTATAAATTTTGATGTTGTTCGCTATTTTTAAACCAGAACGGCTTCCTGTCCATACTGTTTGATGGGTTTATATTTGCATTCCCACATGGATTCCCGAACCGCTTGTACGATATCATCCGGCTGATGACGCGCTACTCCATCTTGAACTGCTGCCTTGGCGACAGCCACTGCTACAGCTTCAGATACTTCTCGCAGTTCGTTGATTTTTGGCAGCAGGGAAGCACCAGGCTGTGACAAATCAACCATTTGAGCTACTGCATGGGCAGCTGCTGCAAACATGCTATCTGTTATAATTTTGGATTTTACTACGATTGCTCCAAGACCAAGACCCGGGAATACAAAAGCATTGTTGGATTGCCCAATTTCAAACGTAGTATTGTTGTAGATTACTGGCTCAAAAGGGCTTCCTGTTGCAATAAGCGCTTTTCCTTCAGTCCAGTGGATCAGGTCTTCAGGAGTTGCCTCCGCCAGAGGAGTCGGATTGGACATTGGCATAATAATAGGGCGTTCTGTATGCTTGGCCATCTCTTTCACGATTTCCTCACTAAATGCTCCAGCAACACCGGAAGTTCCGATCATAATCGTCGGTTTCACGCGGCGAATAACTTCAAGCAGAGGGATTTTGCCATCTTCAGCATGCTCCCAGTCACGGCATTCGGCAGCATCACGCACATAAGGGACCTGGAATGGCAAAAGTCCTTCTGTTTCATTGGTAAGCAGGCCACGGTAATCATATGCCCAGAAGTTACGTCTTGCTTCAGCTTCTGACAATCCTTCCAGCATCATGGCCGCACTAATTTGGTCTGCATTGCCGATTCCGGCAGCTCCTGGACCAAACACTAGAACCCGATGCTTGCTCAGAGGGATTCCGGACAATTGGACACCAGACATCACACCTGCAAGTGTAACTGCACCGGTACCTTGAATGTCATCATTAAACGTTAAGATATTATTTCCGTACTTATTAATAATATTCCGAGCATTGACGTTACCTAGATCTTCCCAGTGCAGCAGTGCGTTCGGGAAAGAAGAAAGTGCAGCTTGAACATAAGTATCAATAAATTGATCATATTGTTCTCCACGTACACGCTTATGACGATTCCCCATGTATAAAGGATCTTCTAACAGCTTTTCATTGTTTGTACCTGCATCCAGCACAACGGCCAGTACCCGGCTAGGATCAATACCAGCAGCGGCTGTATATACAGCAAGCTTACCAATAGAGATGTTAATACCGCCAACTCCCCAGTCCCCAATTCCCAAAATACTTTCAGAATCTGTGGCTACGATCAGATCGATATCATCAGGACCCAAGTTCAAATTTTTAAAAGCTTCTTTGATGCCAGCAAGATTATCAATAGATAGATACATACCGCCCGGTTTATGATATTCATGACTGTATTCCTGAATAGCCTGACCGACTGTTGGTGTATAGACAATCGGAAGCATCTCGCTCAAGTGCTCGGAAAGCAAACGATAATAAAGGACAGTATTCCGATTAAAAAGATCATTTAATGCAACGTTTTTACGTAAATTATCCGGTTGGCTTTGAAATTGCTCATACACCCGTTGAACCTGTTCCTCAATCGTTAATATGGTAGGAGGAAGGAGGCCGTCAAGTCCAAGTTGCTGACGTTCTTCTAGCGTAAAAGCCACTCCTTTGTTCAGCAGTGGGTTGGCAAGAAGATCTTTTCCGGTTAATTTGGTTTCGATAGTTCCATTTTCCGTAACATGAAAAGCACGCATTTCCAATTCCTTCTTTCTAAAAAAATACATTCGGTTAATCCTTGAACAATTCGTGAACAAGTATACGCCTTATTTTAAACCAAGTGAACAAGTATGTTGTGTGAAAAATGGTTATATAAGTGTTTACATAAGAAAAAATATGAAAATGAAAGCGGTTTTCAATGATTTTCAAATGAAAAATTCATTGAATTTTCATAATATTTTCGGTAAATATTCAATAAATGTGACTTTTTTCATAGCTCTTATAATTTGATTGAATATGTATAGAGGAATAGCTTAACTTCATTTTTCTATAAATGAAGTTAAGCTATTGTTTATTATAAGGGATAATTGAGGCTTAAAATCTAAACGTTTGGTGGCTGTCTATTTAGTGGATAGTCAGATATTTAATTCTCCGATTCGGTTAACGGCTTCATTAGCGCCTGGAGCAGAGCGTTGCATCCAGCTGTTGCGCCATTTCAATTGCATGATAATGACGAGGACAAAAGCACAGAATGTGATCAGACTTAGACAGATGAAGCCAGGCATGTAAGAACCCGTTAATTTGTACAGATGGCCCAGAATAAGAGGAAGACAGTATCCTCCTATGCCACCAGCAGCGCCGACGATGCCGGTCATAAGCCCGATTTCGTTGCCGAATCGCTGCGGCACAAGCTGGAATACGGAGCCGTTGCCAGCCCCAAGGCACATCATGCCTACGAACAGCAGAACTACGACTACGGCAAGTGGTGGCAAAAATGCAATGCTGGCGAGCATCATCCCGGCCCCGGCATACAAATACATTAACATGCGAGAACCACCAATCCGGTCAGACAAAAAGCCGCCTACAGGACGAAAGAAGCTTCCGGCAATCACACAAACGGTTGCAAAATCAGCGGCATGTACTGCAGAGAGGCCGTATTGGGTATTGAAGAAAATGGTCAAATAATTAGAAAGGCCGACGAACCCACCGAACGTCACGCAATAAAAGGCACAGAACACCCAGGCATCACTCTGTTTGAGCACCGAAGCATATTGCGCCAGACTTTTTGGTACTGGGCGATGAGGGCTGTTGCGGGCAAAAATACTGAACAGAACAAAGACGATGAAAATTGGGATAATGGCCAATCCAAACACGACCTCCCAACTGCCAAAATGTTGGGCAATACGGTTGGCAAACAAAGTTGCAAGGACGGTCCCGCTGTTGCCGGCACCGGCAATTCCCATGGCCAGACCTTGATGCTCTTTGGGATACCATTGGCCAGCCAACGGTAGTGCAGCTGCAAATGAGGCGCCGGCCACACCCAGAAGCAGGGCGACAGTGTACAACTGCTCCAGCGAATCAACCCACAGCCAGCCGAGCAGGAGAGGAATGATCGTGACAAGCATACCGATCTGTCCCGTGAGCTTCGGACCGATATAATCTGACATGAATCCAAGCACAAGTCGCAACAGAGAGCCGCTGAGTATCGGGAGAGCGACAAGGTTGGCTTTTTGTACAGGGTCCATTGGATAATCATTAGCAATGACAACGACCAACGGTCCAATCATCCCCCATATCATAAAGCTAATATCAAAATACAAAAAAGAGCCAAAAAGGGTGGGCTTGTGTCCGCTGTGCCAGAAACTTTTTTTTCTTCATTCTCCATCTCTCCTGTTCTTATTGGGGTTTGTAGAGCTCAGGCCTTAGACTTCAGCCCTCTGCTGAACATAAAAAGCCGCAAATCGTCCCGTCATTGATATTGGGAACGTTTTGCGGCTTCATTGCCGTGTTTGACACACTTCATTGTGCATCGCTTTGGTATGATCACATGGTAGTGATTTTAATTCAAATTATAAAAAGACATTCTACTTATGTCAATATACATAACATTAAAATTATAATAAATTAAAAAAAATAGGTTTAAATACAGGTTTCATGTATTGAATATTGACATAATACTCACAATTCAGTAATCTTAAGTACATATCGGTACAACGATGTGCCGACATTTACGGCAACGGTGCCCTTTTCCATCGAATGGAGAAGGGCTTTTTCTGTCTTATTTTAGGTTCAGAGAATGGGGCTGGATTAATTATGATAAAAAGACTGGTCGTCATCGGTAATGGTATGGCAGGCCTCAAATGTGTTGAGGAAATTCTCAGTCTGGAGCCGGAGCGGTTCCAAATCACAATATTTGGTGCAGAGCCACGTCCCGGGTACAATCGTGTGCTCCTGTCCAAAATGCTTCAGGAGGAGAGCTCGTTC
The DNA here is from genome assembly GCF_000307675.1 of Paenibacillus sp. ICGEB2008. Taxonomy (NCBI): domain Bacteria; kingdom Bacillati; phylum Bacillota; class Bacilli; order Caryophanales; family Paenibacillaceae; genus Paenibacillus; species Paenibacillus sp. ICGEB2008. The sequence goes on along the minus strand of NZ_AMQU01000019.1, from coordinate 68,280 downwards.
CAACATATTGTTACCCATAGTTGGGACTGGTACGAAGAAAATGGGGTAAAGTTGCAAGCCGGTGAACGTGTGTGTCGTATTGATGTAGCAACCGGTATGGTGGAAACGGAATCCGGCATTCAAGAGCCCTATGACATTCTCATACTGGCAACTGGCTCTTTGCCTTTCATACCTCCCATTCCCGGAGTCCGAAAAGAGGGAGTAATCGCTTTTCGTGATGTAAATGACTGTGAAACCATGGCCAGATATGCCAAAACGTATCGCAAGGCCACCGTCATCGGAGGAGGGCTATTGGGGCTTGAGGCTGCTCAAGGCTTGCTGAATCTAGGGATGGAAACTGACGTTGTTCATAATGCGCAGTATCTGATGAATCGTCAGCTTGACCGTACTGCGGCTGTGCTTTTACAACGGCGGTTGGAGCAGCAGGGCATGCGGTTTCATTTGGCGAAGGATACGGTCAATATTATAGGCCGCAACCGGGCACAAGGATTGATGTTTGCGGACGGGAACAGGTTGGAAACAGACTTGGTCGTGCTGGCGGTTGGTATCCGGCCCAATATCGCTTTGGCTCAGGACAGTGGTCTGACAGTAAACCGTGCCATTGTCGTGGATGATTATATGCGCACGAGTATTCCTGGTATTTACGCAGTTGGCGAATGTGCTGAGCACCGTGGAATTTCATATGGGCTGGTGGCGCCGCTATATGAGCAGGGCAAAGTGCTGGCAAAGGTGATTTGTGGTCGTGAAACGGCTCCTTATGAAGGGACGGTTCCCTATGCGCAGCTCAAGGTTGCGGGAATTCATGTGTTTTCGGCAGGAGACATTCGTGAAGAGGGAAACGAGATTGCGATCATGGAATATAACGGTATGCAGGAGATGTACAAAAAAGTGATGATGCGCGCTGGAGCTATTACTGGAGCGATTTTATTCGGGGATACGGCGGAAAGCACCTCGCTGCTTGGAATGGTACGGCGCGGCGCGCCAACTACAGAGCTTACACCTCAGAATAACAGCAAAAGCAAAGCAGAGGATGCTGCGGAAGCATTGCCCGAAGGAGAGACGGTATGCGCATGTAACGGTGTGAGCAAGGGGGATATCTTGCGAGTGATCGCCACGGATAAGCTGAAAACAGTCGAAGAGGTGAAGAGCCGGACCAAAGCGTCCGGTTCCTGTGGTGGTTGCCGGCCGCTAGTGGCTGCACTGGTCAAAAATGGTTTGTCCCGAGCGACAGCTTCTGGACCTGTGGTTACTCCGACTGCTCAAGAAGTTGTTCCTGTGTGTGGTTGTACGCATTATGATCATGATTCGCTTAAGACAGCGATGGTGGAGGCAGTTTGTCGAACTCTAGAGGAAGTGGTATCTCGTCTCGGTTGGACCAGGCAGCAGGGCTGTGAATTATGTCGTCCTGCTGTACTTTATTATCTGGAATCTCTAGGTTTGCGGAACGGATCTGCAACAAATCAACTGGGAATAGGCGTTGCGCTTCAGCCCACCGTACCATACGAAGGGGAAGCGGGTTCTGTGGACCTGAGTTTTACAAATTTGGATGTTGAACGTAGGGATTTTGTTGATCCTGCCCCGATCGATCAGGCTTCTGGTGGAGTGATCTGGCTGAGAGAGCGGCTGGCAGCAGTATGGGGCAGTCTTTCATTACCGTCACCAGTTGCGGTTGCTGTTAGTCCGGGTTCAGAGTATCCCGATGGTGTGCTTGTCCATGACATTGGAATCTCCCGATCTCCAGCAGGTTGGGAGGTTTATGCTGGTGGCCATGCAGGACATCCGGTTCGTCAGGGGTTGCTGCTTGGATTGGAGGAGAATCCGGAAGAAGTGGTGCTGATGGTTGTAACCTGCTTGCAAATATACAGGCATAGTGCTAGGTATGGGGAGAAAATGTGGGAATGGATTGAACGGACTGGCGTTCTAGCGCTGCGGGAAAGTGTGCTCGACGTTACTCTGCGAAGTGAGCTGACCGGTAGCCTGCGGTCCACCATGCTGACAGGTTAACGGATTGTGGGAGTTGTAGTGAATGGAGAGGGAAGGTGACTTTTATGTGTCAGTCAGGAGAAAACAAACTGGAAGCCGGTCAATACGTCCTCCCTGTGGTGGAGACACAGTGCCCATTTTGCAGCGTGCAATGTAAGATGACCGTTAATACGGAAACGGAAGCACTCGCGGGTATCGTTCGAACGGTGTATAAAGCGGAAGGGAAACCTAATGCAGCCTCACAAGGCAGGTTGTGCATCAAGGGAATGAATGCGCATCAGCATGCAACTCATGCAGAAAGGCTGACACAGCCTCTCCTGCGCAAAGAGGGCAGGCTCGTTCCTGTCCCATGGGGAGAGGCGATGGATGCTGTAACCAGCAGTTTCTCTTCGCTACTGTCCACGCAGGGTCCTGATGGAATCGGCATTTACGGCGGAGGCTCGTTATCGAATGAAACGGCTTATTTACTTGGGAAATTTGCCAGAGTGGCTATAGGAACGCGCTATATTGATTATAACGGGCGCTTCTGCATGTCGGCGGCAGCATCTGCTGGCAGCAAAGTGTTTGGTGTTGACCGCGGACTGACCTGTAGGCTGGCTGATATTCCGTTGGCTCGTTGTATTGTGCTTGCAGGCACGAATATCGCTGAGTGTCAGCCGACGTTAATGCCTTATTTTCACCAAGCGAAGGAAAATGGCGCGTTTATCATCGTAATTGACCCGCGCACGACTCCCACAGCGGCAATAGCCGATCTGCACCTGCAAATCAGACCAGGTACGGATGCTGTGCTGGCCAATGCCATGTTAAAGGTCGTCGTGGATGAGGGATTGATAAATGAAGAATTTATCCGCAAGCGGACCAACGGGTATGACCAGTTGTTGACTCATTTGAATGGGGTGAATCTGAACGAATCGGCTGCGCTGTGCGGAATTGAGGCAGAAATGATCCGGCAGGCAGCACGTGCCTTTGGCGGCGTGGAGACTGGCATCGTTTTTACAGCCAGGGGCGTCGAACAGCAGACGGATGGACATATGGCGGTACGTGCATTTCTAAATCTCGTGCTGGCCACCGGAAAGATTGGAAGAGAAGGGTGCGGGTATGGGGCCATCACAGGTCAGGGGAACGGGCAAGGGGGGCGAGAGCACGGTCAAAAGGCTGATCAGCTTCCTGGTTACAGATCGATTGAGAATGAAGCAGACCGAGCCTATGTTGCGTCCGTGTGGGGAGTTGAACCAAGCAGCTTGCCGGGAAAAGGAGTATCGGCCTATGAAATGATGGAGCTTATGAATCAGGGAGAAATTCAAGCGCTGTTCGTGATGGGCTCTAATCCTGTTGTGTCTAACCCGAATGCACGGTTGGTCGAGGACGCGCTGGAAAAGCTGGATTTGTTGATTGTGGCGGATATGTTTCTCACTGAAACGGCGCGGCTGGCCGACGTTGTTTTGCCTGTGACGTCTTATTTGGAGAATACGGGGACGATGACAAATCTGGAAGGCCGCGTTTTGCTGCGGGAAGCGGTGCGCCTTGCACCGGGCGAAGCTAGAGATGACTGGAGCATTTTATGCCAAATAGCTGCAAGGTTGAACAAGGGGAGGTACTTCGCATATAAGGATGCAGAGGATATCTTTGAAGAACTGCGTCTCGCTAGCCGAGGGGGACTTGCTGATTATTACGGGATCACTTATGACAGGCTGCGTCGCGAGGAAGGGGTGTATTGGCCATGCCCATCTATGGATGAAGCTGGTACGGATACGATGTTTCGGGAAAGCTTTGCTCTTTCCGACCGAAGGGCTGTTTTTACAGTGGTTGAAAGCTGTGGAGCAGGAGAAGAAATATCCGAGGAATATCCGCTTACTTTAACGAATGGCCGCGTGCTGGCTCACTATTTGACTGGCGCGCAAACACGCAGAAGTCCTTCGCTGGCCGCGCGTGAGATTGAGAATTATGTAGAAATTCATCCGCGTACTGCGCAGCGCTGGTATATCAGGGACGGGGAGTGGGTGGAAATAACATCCCAGCGCGGCAGCTTCACCGTCCGCAGCCGGATCAGGCCACATATTCGCGAAGACACGCTTTTCGTGCCCATGCATTGGGGCGGGACGCAAAATGTAAATCGGGCGACCCGTCCCGACCTTGATCCGTTCTGCCGGATGCCCGGCTTCAAGACGGCAGCTGTACGCATCCGTCCCCTCCGCCTAGCTGTATCTGCAACCAGTGGACATAACGGGGAGTGGTCACAGTTCTAGAACAGGAAGGTGTGAGTGCATCTTCTTTTTCTTGCATAAAAGGCCGCCCCTTTTGCATGAGCATGGGGGGGACCTTTTTGAGTAGTTCAGTTTATGTCCTGATAAATGCGGGACTGCAGGAGGCGAGTTTTATAAATGAAAATGGGTTTCGGATGTGTTGGCACCCGTTTTTATTTCTTTTCTCAACATAGCTTCACGCCAGCGGCAGTACAAATCCCAGGCGTTCCCGTTTTCAAGCAGCGGCTTGCAGGTGTACAAGCCTTCCTCAATGGAGTCGACCCGCCCTGCAATGAACAGTCGTACCGCGCCGTTGAGCAACACTTGATTCGAGAAGGCAGTAGGAGCTGTGCCTTGCAACACTTCCTCTGATATGCGCAGCTGTTCAGCAGGGGTCCAGTGGTGTTCTGGTACTACCGAATCCAGCCCGTACATTTCGGGATCTATAACCTGGAGGGACACCTTACCATTAGCAAACAGGTAAGTCCGGGTCGGTCGGTCGATGAATAGGTCCTCCGATCCTTCGCTCCCCTGGACGATCAAAGCCCTGCGATAACTCAGATTTTGCATGACCTTCGCCGTCTTGTCGAATACGGTGTTGTGGAAAACACCAAATACAATGTACGGGGAGGAACCGTAATCAACCAGTTTCTCGGCTGTGTTCAGTACTGTGCGAAGCCCCAACTCTTCGCGAATAGACCGCAGATCCCGCAGGGGCGTGCACCATTGTTCGGAAACAACGAAAAGCACGCCTGTCTGCTTCGCAGCATGAATGGCGGTTTCGTGTGACATGTCCGCAGTCGCTACCCCCATCTCCTGCAACAAAAGTGGGAGTGTAACCCCCCATTTGGGAGGGAGGGGTGCACTCCCATGCATCGTTACAGGTAATCCGTATGAGGCAAGTAGAAAGGCAGTTGCGAAGGTAGCAATAAATGATGACTTCCTACCGTCGTACGGACCGGCGAAATCAATGCCTTCCTGCATGGGAAAGCGGTGGGAATATTTGCGACAGACATTAACGAATGCTTCCAGCTCGGCAACACTCTCCATTTTGATGCGTTCCGCGGCAAAGAAGGCACCGATTTGAGCTGGGGTTGCTGACCGGGTCATAATCAGTTCGGCGGCAGCTTCGGCTTCGGCATAGTTCAGATCACGAGCGCCTCTTTTGCCGCGCCCAACTTCTTTTAATATTTCAATGATATTCATGTTCAAGGCCCCTTTCAGATTTATGCTTTTAGCATTTGCTGTGCTTTCACAATGGAGATGGCCACATCAACGATTCGTTTGCGCTCATTCATCGCTTTTTTACGCAGCAGATCATATGCCTCCGCTTCCGGGATGCCGTTTACTTCGCCAAGTATCCCCTTCGCCATATCAATCCATTTGCGTTCTTCCAGCCGAGCGGTCAGTTGTTTGCGTTCACTTTGCCAATGCTGGCGTTCAAAAAAGCGTTTGGCGCTAAAATGAAGAGCCCAATTCAGCTCATGGGCTGCCATGGAAGGGGTTAGAATACCGTCGACAGTCACGTCTGCTTCACAAGCCTCCGTCGATGACAGCGCTGATGTCGCGCTGCACCACCAGAGCAACGGAATTGCTTTGGTTTGCTCCAACCTGCTACTCCACATGCTGATTGTGCCGACAGGTATGTTTAGTACGGCCGCATCTGCATTATGGATGAGCTGTTTGATTTCAGATTCATGGCGGCAGGGCAAAGGCAGGTATCCGTTGGATTCTAAAAGGTGCTCAGGTTCTGCCTGCCATGAGGGAATGGTGTCTGCCTGCTCAGATGCAGGGTCAGCATGTGAGTGAATTACCAACAAGGAACGCAAGCGGGCTCCTCCTCTCTTTAACATGAAGGGTAAATAAGCATGAGGATTGTATGTCTTGATAAGAAATGTGACATATAACTTGATGAGATGGGTTTGCTTTTCCATCATAATGAAGTGGAAACGAACTTTTAAACCATTTTGGCGTGTTTTGGACTGAAAATCAATCCTAATTTTGTAGAAGAGTGATATTTTATACGTCATCAATATGTTACTTAGTGATAAAATATTATTTTTACGAGATTTTGCGTAAGGAATATTGACATGTGATTTGAATCGTTATATATTGGCTACAGTACTTTAAATTCATACTCTGATGGATACAACGGCGTATTCGATGAAACGGCAATGGAGCCTGTTTTCACATGTGGAGGGATGTTTTGCATCCCCGTATGTGAAGCAGGCTTTTTATGTTTTAAGGATAGAAATGGAGAGGGAGTGACCTAATGAACTACATCCAAAAATTAGTGCTGGTCGGCAACGGAATGGCGGGGATACGCACTCTCGAACATTTGCTGAAGATCGCACCAGGTGCCTATGAGATTACGGTATTTGGGGCCGAGCCCCATCCAAACTATAATCGGATCATGCTGTCCTCTGTTCTGGCCGGTGGAGCAGGTTTGCAGGATATTATCATCAACGATTGGAATTGGTATGAAGACAATAATATCCGATTGTATACCGATGATCCTGTCACAGCGATCGATACGGAAAAGCGACAGGTGACTTCACGATCCGGTGTATGCGTCTCTTATGATTTACTGTTGTTGGCAACAGGTTCTAAAGCCTTCATTTTGCCGCTTCCAGGAGCCGACAAGGATGGTGTGATTGGGTTCCGGGATATTCGTGACTGCGAGATGATGATGGAGACGGCGAAGACGCACAAAAAAGCGGCCGTTATCGGCGGCGGATTGCTTGGGCTAGAGGCAGCCAGGGGGCTACTCAATTTGGGAATGGACGTTACAGTTATTCATATTAACGGTTATATTATGGATCGGCAGCTGGATGAGGCTGCTTCCCTTATGTTACGGCGCGAGCTGGAGGAACAGGGAATGACTTTTCTGGTCAATAAGCGGACGGCGGCTATCACCGGGCGTCGTCGCGTGGAAGGGCTAAAGTTTGCTGATGGCAGCGAACTGGAAGCGGATTTGATCGTTATGGCGGTAGGTATCAAACCAGACATTGAACTGGCGGTGTCAGCGGGAATCCCCGTAAACCGCGGTGTCATCGTAAATGATCACATGGAAACGAATATTCCTGGCATATATGCCGTTGGAGAATGTGCAGAACACCGGGGAATCACTTACGGTCTGGTTGCCCCATTATATGAGCAGGGGGGCGTCCTAGCTCAGCGACTCGCGGGAATGGAGACTCCTGGCTACAGTGGTTCCGTTACTTCTACAAGATTGAAGGTATCGGGCGTCGATGTATTTTCAGCAGGAAATTACAAGGATGAGTCGGGAACGCGATCACTGCGGTATCAGGATGATATTGATGGCGTCTACAAAAAAATCGTCATTAAGGAAGAAAAACTGATCGGTGCCGTTCTGTTTGGGGATACCTCTGATGGAGCCAAGTTGTTTTCTCTGATTAAAAGTGGGGAGTCGGTGGTTGGTCGAGAGAAAGAGTTGTTACTTGGCTTTAACCCTGGTCAATCAGAAGGTAGTGGCACCATGATGCTGGAGCAGATGCCTGAAGACGAAATTGTATGCGGATGTAATGGTGTATCCAAGGGTGACATTGGAGAGGCGGTTGCGGCTGGCTGTAAGAGTCTTGGGGAAATTAAGGCCTGCACGAAGGCATCGGCATCATGCGGCGGCTGCAAGCCATTAGTGGAGGGGCTCTTACAGCTGTACGCAGGTGCAGAAACCGGAGAAGCGATTAAAGAGGGGATATGTGGCTGTACGACACTTGATCGGGAAGCGATTATTGATGGTATCCGAGAAATGGGGTTGAAGAGCGTCAAAGAAGTGATGAACGTGCTGGGCTGGAACGAAGCTGAAGGATGCACCAAATGTCGGCCGGCCCTCAATTATTATCTAGGTATGCTGTGGCCACTGGATTATGAGGATGAGAAGGAATCCAGATTTACGAATGAAAGGTACCATGCCAATATTCAGAAAGATGGCACCTACTCTGTGGTGCCCCGCATTTATGGAGGAGTTACTTCACCTGCCGACCTGAAGAAGATTGCTGCTGTCGCGGAGAAATACAATGTGCCTTTGGTTAAATTTACGGGTGGCCAACGTCTTGACCTGCTTGGTGTAAAAAAAGAAGATCTACCGGGAATCTGGTCCGAATTGGATATGCCATCTGGATATGCATATGGAAAGACATTGCGAACCGTCAAGACGTGTGTCGGTAACACTTTTTGTCGCTTCGGCACACAGGACGCTATGGGCATGGGCATCCGGTTGGAAAAGGCATTCGAACGTCTGAATGCGCCATCCAAAGTCAAACTGGCTGTGTCGGGCTGTCCGCGTAACTGCGCAGAAGCGACGATCAAGGACTTGGGTGTTGTCGCTATTGACGGTGGCTGGGGGATCTACATTGGAGGTAACGGCGGTATTAAAGTGCGGGCAGCAGAACTGCTGTGTACTGTAAAAACCGAGGATGAAGTGATGGAATGGACTGGTGCCTATTTACAGTATTACCGTGAGCAGGCAAATTGGAACGAGCGAACAGCTCATTGGGTAGAACGGGTAGGCGTAGAGTCGATCAAACAGGTATTGGTAAATGCGGAGACGAGGCAGCAACTGGTAAGCAAAATTGAGGAGACGTTAAGCACAACGACTGATCCGTGGCACGAAATCATTCATGACGAAGAGTTGCGCAAAAACTTTGTACAGCTGCCTAAGCTTAAGGCAGTAATGGAATAGGGGGCGGACTAAATGGAGAGCAATACGACAACCAGTAGAATCAGGATAGCAGATCTGAACGAAATTGACCGACGTGGAGCAAGAACAGTTCGCATTCATAATGCAGAGATAGCCGTATTTCGCCTTAGTGACGGCAGCGTGCGTGCGCTTGAGAACCGTTGTCCACACAAAGGGGGACGGCTATCTGAAGGAATGATATGCGGATCGGTGGTCCATTGTCCGCTTCATGATTGGAAAGTCGACCTGTCCACTGGTCAGGTGCAAGAGCCGGATACTGGATGTGTGACCACTTACCCGACGGAGATTGACAGTGAGAGTGGAGCAGTTTACATCGTAATCTAGGGGCATTAGGTTTATTTGCTTGGGGTGCTGGGCTTAGTTGTTCTTCTATATAATAGAAGAGATACGTATTGCCGAACAATTCTCTAGAATTCAATCTTGCTGAAAAAAGAGACATTGCTGCTTAAGCGTGGTGTATATAAAAAGTCAACCTTACTTCTGGTTGGCTTTTTTATCGCTTAAATCTTAAACAATGACCAGTTTCTCTTCTCAGCACCAACTTGAAAATCTTTACCATCACTACTCATAATCTGAGTGATTGATATAGTTCTCTTATCGAAATCCACGTCCTTCTACCGAATTCCTAATATCTCCGCACTCCGGTAGTTAGAGTAAGAAGGAGCACAATATAATACATATCTTCTTTTGAAGCTTCTAGGAAAGCGTGTGCCTGTTCCAAGGTCCATATCTGCATTTCCTTTTTTTCGAGCTTTAGCCGTTCGACTAACGAAACAGGGTTATTGCTGATCTTATAAAAGTCTTGAATGTGGCGTGGTGTGATGCTGCTAACGCCGAAATGCGTACATATCTTATTCAACACTTCGAACGATATATTTTCATCTTTTCCATTGCAGCAGCAGATATTCCCTGTTGAAGCCGCAAATCCTCTTTGTTTATATCTCTTTCAATAATAGTAATTCTAGCAAACTATTGAATTGAAAAAATATTACGAAAAAATTGATCGTAAAATGAAAATATTTGTGATCTTTTAGGTTTTACACATGGTAAATTAGTAACATGGAAAACAAAGAGAGAGCAGCACCCCACACAAACACATGCCTGTTTGACGGTGGTAGGTGTAAAACGAGCGGTACCAGTTATCCTCTTGCTATAAGACCTACAGAGAGCCGCTAGGGTAGGATAAGTGGGCATGTTGCTCTTTCTGTTTTCACTACTCCACTCTTGCTAATGTGCGTCTGACAAGCGCACTCCTCATGACAGTGATCCTAGCCGCTAAAGAGTGGATCAGGAGCGCAACTGGTCGCGTAAGAAAGTACCTAGAAAAAGGCTGCATGCAAGGGTGAAAGTGCCATGTCCACATCTATTATCATAACTGCAGTGGGGTATATCCACGAAGGTTCGATTCCTCTCGCGAAAAAGAATGGGTGGGTGTGTCGGTGGTTCGAATCCGCCAGCGGTTTCATGCAGAATACTTGGTGTGCTACTGGATTCATTTCTGGCTGGTCCCGGTTCAAACCCAGGCTTCTGCTAACATGGAATCAGAACCCATTTTTTGTTGAATAATTACAATAAAAGACTTATAATGTAAATGTTCATAAATACCTGTTAAAACTTTATCAATCATGAATGCTCTAATAGATTCTATACATAATGATTTGATTGATAAAGTTGTGCAGGTACAAAAAAATTAAAAGAAAGAAGGCATCTGAACATGAAAAACATCAAAAAAGCTTCTGTAGTATCCGTTTTGTCTTTAGCTTTTGCAATTCCATTAACTGCTTCTGCCGCAGTTACTACGGATGTTGCACCAGCTACAACTGACTCAACAGCAGTTTCCCAGTCTGCAAACACATCGACTGATGTGAATACACCAACACAAGGAGATCATGTTATTACTCCTCAACACCAGCAGGATAAATTCGGGAGTACTGTGAAAAGCTTACCTGGCGAAGGTAGTGCGACAGCTCCCTTTAAAGTGACTGGTGGATATGGGTATGTTAAAATTAACTTTAAGAACAATTCTAGTGATCCAGTAAAAATAATTGTGACACATAATGACACTAATAAAAATTATTATGAAGAAGTCTTGAGCGGAAAAAGTTCGGACAGTTGGAAGAGTTATCCCGGAGTTAAGCAAGGTGTGCGATCTGGTGACTATACAGTGACCTTCAGAGGTGGAAAGAATGGAGATGGAACTAAACCAGTAGATGTAACATTTAGTGGTTTTACAACAGATAATACATCTGAACTTTAATAAGCTATAAGGATACACACATAAAATACGTGAGAAGAGCCGTAGCTTCATTGTACGGCTCTATTTTCATACGTGCGTATGCAGAAACCAACTCAACACAAACACAGGGCAAACCGTCATGGTCTGCCCTCTTTGCTTTACCTTAATATGATCTTATTGTAAGAAAAATTAAAAAACATGGAATCTTTTAGTAGACTGAGGTGGTAGTTAAATATACAAATATAGGAGGAATAAGCTTTGAAGAAAAAACATTTTATTGCACCAGCCTTGGCACTAGGACTAATTGGGGGAGCTATTGCCGTACCCAATGCGATTTTTGCAGATTCAAATGCTGTAACTGATTCTACACCAGCTACAACTGGCTCAACAGCAGTTTCCCAATCTGCAAACACATCGACCGATGTGAATACACCAAAAGCGGGAGATCATGTTATTACTCCTCAAGACACAAATAAGGTGCTGAACAAGTCTCTTGCAAACACCGACATGTCAGAGCGTTTCTATGTTGATCCGAAATACGGATATGCTAGAGTGTATGTGCATAATGATGGGAAAGCCCCGATTAATATAACAGTAACTCAGGGGTCAGCTAGTGGTCCGGTTAAAATGAAGGGAAGAATAGAAAAAGGTGAAACATTTGATGAAATCAACTCAAGTGCTTGGACTGTTGGTAGTTTCTATGTAAACCTTACTTCACCAGGCGGTCCTATGGAGGGTGGTATGTCGGTTCGCATAGGTAACACAAGAGAGGAATTGGAATAATAATTTAAATGCAATGAGGAGGTCGGCTATCGTGCCGACCTTTTTAGTTTCTTCAATATCACCATTATGCACGGTTAGCTCAGTGGTAGAGCACAGGCGGGCCCGAGTAAAACAGACCTAAAGGCGTGGGTTCAATTCCCACACCGTGCACCTAATTAAAAGACCTAATGAGAGTGGCGTATATGCGTCGCTCTTTTTGTTTTCACAATAATAGAAAAGGAAGTGTTTTGTAATGAGTACAGAGGCAAGCGCAGTACGTAACGGCGGATTTGGGTATCTTGGTTCGGATAATATCTTTAAGGTGGTAAATACCGAGGCTGAGGCTCGTAAGTATAGCCCCACTGGTAGAGTAGTAAGCTTTGCAGGTCCACACGCATATGGTAACCCTGTAGTCCCTACAGGCACGGGAGAATACGACCAATTGGCTATCAAGCTGCATGTAGATAGTTCATTGACTGAGAGCGAGGGCCTTACGATTCCGGTCCATATAGCCAAGGTAGTCAAAGAGCTGTAATAGTGTTTATCCCCGGATCAACTCCGGGGACTTTAAGTGCCTAAAGAAAATGTGCGGTTCGAGTCCGCAAGGTGCCATTTATTTAAACGAATCTTGTATTTCTGATCAAGAGACTAAATCCTTCATTGATCGGATCTTCATATTCTACAGTTCCAAGTATTTCAAAAGGGACTTTGTAGTCTATCAGTAAATTCTTCGCATGTTCGTTCAACAGAATAAACTGGTAGTATTCGCCGAAACGCGAATCTAAGTCTTTTTTGCCAGGAGTGCTGCTCCGAGTAATTGCAAACATTAAAAGTTCCAGTTCCTGAGTGTACGGATGTGGAGTTTTCAACTCATTATTTGACAACTCCATGAGCTTTGTTTGCAATTCACTGGTAAATTGCTTTGTACCAGTAACGTAGTATGTTGTCATAGTTATTCACCCTTATGAAAAATAGTAGGATACGGCTGTTAAAAGTGTTAGTGCAATGGCTACCGCAGCAACGTTTTGTAAAAGGGGCTTAACTATTCGTTCATAGACACCGTCCCAGATATCTTCAAGTATATGGAACATAAACACCTCCTTTCGTACTATTACTTTCGGCGCATAAAAAGGAATATCCTTCCTATGTGTTGAATTGTTGTGTCGAAGGAAGGAGGTGTTTGAAGTGCCCAAAGTTTTTGTTCATACTCATGACATGGGGAAAGCCAACTGGGAGAATCAATATTTTGACTTTAGTAGAGTCCCTGTTGAAGGTGAATTCTTCGCATTATCGTCTGATTCACCGTGGTATCAAGTAGAACTGATTGTTCATACTCCCTTTAAGGAAGATCTCGCCGCTGAGATATATGGGATAAAGGTTGAGCACGAGAAAGTGAAGGGGAACAAGCTAAGTTTGCCAGCAAAATTTGAATTTTGAAGATAAGCACCTTAAGTGGTGCATTTTTAGATGTCTTAGGAGGAAGCAATGGGGATTATACTTGATATTTTAAAAGATGTTGTGATAGCCATTATAACAGGGATCGGTACAGGGTGGGTTATGACAGAATACTATAGAGAGAAGGATAAAAGGACAAGTTGGATAAAACAATTTGAAGAAGAGAAACAGATAATGTCTTACTTTCTAAGGCAAGTATATTTCGAAATAGATTTGTTTAAAGACAACAGTAACTACGATAAAACAAACTTATTGAGAGTTCTTAAGACTGCTCCGAGATTCAGTTCACTTTCTGAGGTTCACAACAAGGAGTTATTTGTTAATGATGTTATAACTTTGAACTTGCTCTTACGTGAATTAGAGGATTATTTAACCGCTTCTGAAACAATAAATTACAATGAATTGGTTCGTCTAAAATCGGAAATATTCAAGGCTCATTTTCAAGTTTTAAAAATACCGAGTTCTAGTTTATATGGTCGCTGAGAGGCAGCTTTTTTCTTGCCCTTATTCCACCAGGAAGGAGGTGTTAACAATAAAAGAGAGCATATTAATTTACATTGGCCCGCCGATCCCATCGCGCGGGTTATTTCAGTTTGGTAGTTTTGTCGGAGACATACCGGAGTTTCTTGAACCGCCCATGCAAGTGGAAGAGATCCGGGAGTTGGTGGTTGATGTGAATAACTTGGTCGAAGCCAAGAAGGAATTGAGCATTATTGGTACTGAAAATAACAAAGTATTTTAGTATCTCTCGAACCTAAACAATATAGAAGCGGAGTTGAGCAGATTGGATTATAAAAGCTTGGTGGATTTGATACGCGTATTGCTTTGGAATTGGACCTTATGAATACTGCTCGTCATTTTCGATTCGCTCTGAAACTCTTTCCGCCATTGTTCTGCGCAGCCTCTCTCCTGAGATCGACCGGAAACGGACACAGGCTGCTGTAGAGGCAGTTCTTGAGAAATACAAGATATATAATAAGTTTGCTTCTATTATGAACCTTCTTGTTGAGAAGGAGTAGAGAAAGAGTGGGAAAATGAACGAAATTAAAGTGGCTAATGATTGGGCGCAATACCCTATGACTCTGCGCCCCAAGTATGTTGAGGAAATAATGAAGATGAGCCCAAAAAAGACCTACGAGTTTCTGGTAGGGAAATATATATCAGTAAATTGGTATTTCGTAACTGGCATGATGGTACTAATTTTGATGTGTTCCAAAACAACGAAAGCAGCGGATCTTAGCCGCTGCTTTTTTGTATCAAAAAGTGATTCGTATTAAATTCGTATCGGATATGAGTTTATAAAAATAAGAACCCCCCCTATAAATCAAGGGGGGTTCGGTATAGGACGGATGGGGATCGAACCCATGACCCTTACCCTGTCAAGATAATGCTCTCCCGCTGAGCTACCGTCCTGTAGTTACTAGATAATATCATGTATTAACCATATATGTAAAGTGAAAAAATAGAAATCAGCCTGTACTTCATGACTATTTATATATATAATTCAAATTTAGTGAGTTTACATTTGAAATTAAGGATAGGAGGAACAGATGATGGCCGCAGAAATTATAACTGTAACAACAGAAGAGCAACTGCAGAAGGCAATATTGATCCGTACCAAAGTGTTTGTCGAAGAGCAGAAGGTTCCTCTGGATCTTGAAATTGATCATTATGACAAGCTGGGAGATACCGCCCATCATTTGCTAATTTGTGAACATGGGGAAATGGTGGCTACTGGTCGGCTGACATATTACGATGAAGAGACAGCTAAAATGCAACGTATTGCCGTTCTCAAGGAGCATCGTGCAGCAGGTTATGGACGTGTATTACTGCTAGCACTGGAGGAACGTGCACGTGAACTTGGGCTGAGATACTCGTTGTTAGATGCTCAATGTCAAGCTGAGAAGTTTTACGAAAAGCTTGGCTATGAAACGATCTCCGATGAACCTTTTGATGATGCGGGAATACCGCATGTACGTATGCGTAAAAAGTTGTAGTCGAGGCACAGGGGGTATACAAAGCTGTACAATGCGCATGCTAGTAAAAGTTCCTCCACTATACTATGGATAAGGAGCGATGCAGCATGGCTAATACAGAACGAGAACAAATTACGGCAGTACGTAAAAACGGGGATGGCGATCTTGCGTCATTTCAGACGTCTACTGGACGGATTTTGGATTATAGCCAAGCGTTGAACGAGATTGAAGCAGGTTCAATTGCAGGCGTCAACGTGTTCAAGGCCAAGGATGGAAGCAAACGAATTCGAGGGGATGCCGATGGAGATCCTTCTAATAACCTGGATCAACTGCCGTTGTTCTGACCTTGACTCGCAACATTAACGTCCAAGCTTATCATTGTATACAAAAAATATGCAGCAAGCCGCCTAGCTATCCTTTGTAGGAAAGTCGGGCGGCTTTTTGTTAATTGTTAATACTCCCTTTAGTCGGTTACTCTGCACGTTCCAATTCTACTAGCGGATATACTCGTTGCTGCTCCAGAAAGGACATAATCCCTGCCTTATCTCTAAATTGTTCCATATCGTCACTATAGTGCATCAGATGAATTTGCTCTTGAAGAGGTGTTGGCAAGCTTAGCAGCTCATCTAACGTTGTATGGACTTCTCCGGCACCTTGTAATTGAACCTCATGTAAAATGCTCCGACATCCCCGTTCATGCACCAGATGATGAAGTAAATCGGGATCAAAAACCATGTCCGCACTATAAAAAAGACGATCATTAATGAACAAAGAGTAACTGTTTTTGCCAGGAATATGCCGTGTAGGGATCAGCTCTACCTGGATACCCGGTACTAAGGTGGTGGGTACGCCAGGGGTTATGACATTTACCTCGAATACATCCTCAAGCTTGTCAATCATACCTTGCTGTGACATGCCGCCCTTGAGCGTATGCTCCCATAAAGGGTGGATTAATGGTTCGGCGATATAAAGCAGAGGTTTGCGACGATGGAGGATATTCATTTGAAAACCAAATTCCTCTAGGCCTCCGACATGATCTGCGTGAATATGTGTGATTAAAATAGCGTCAATATCAGGCAAAGGGACACCCATCTGGTGTAATGCTAGAGATGCGGTTGTACCGCAATCGATCAGCAGCTTGCCTTCCCCGCTATCCAGCAGCGCGTTGTTGTTGTAATAATGCTTGGCAAAGGCGCTACCTGTACCAAGCATCTGTATCGTTAGGCCCATTATGGATTCACCCTCCAGACGATGTGTTATAAGACACTCTACAATCGTATTTTAACATCTAGGCTGCAGGAACTAAAGATTTGGCTCCTTATGTAAAAACTTTGGACAATTTGTGAAACACAGCGCAACTTGTGCGGCTGAGCTAGGTATAAATGTACGACAGATGGTTTTTAACAGATAACGATGGAGGGATATGTAGTATGAAATGGAGAAAAGTGATGGCCCTAGTGATGGCCTTTTCAATAATGGGAGGGACCGTCATTTCGGCGGAGTCCGCCAAGGACCAAGTGCAGTTGATTATTAACGGAGAAGTGTCAAAAGATGGCGCAGTTGTCATTGATGGGAAAACTTATGTGCCTATCCGTGACTTTAACGGGCTTGTAAATTTTGATCCCTCTGGTGGAAAAGTTGTCTTCGACCAGCCAAACGTGCATATGTTCCTGTTCAAGGGAGATACTGTGTTTGGTAACGTGAATAAAGGTAACAAAGTGAAGTTTAATGTTTTCAGCCAAATTGATACCCTGAAAACAGATATCTCCGGAGTGAAAGTAGCGATTACCGACCCTTCGGGCAATGTAAAGGATATTCAGTCCCAAGATATCAAAGGAGCGCAAAAGGATAACTTCTGGTTCCGTACGAACGACTTTACGTATGATTTCAAAACAGCAGGGAACTATCGAGTCGGTTTCTACATTAAAGAAAGTAAAGACGGTAGTTATACACTGGTATCCGAAAAAGTCATTACAGCCATAAATTAGGCATACCACAAATTGACCTGCACTCTTGATCATGTTACGATACGAGGGAAAATAAAACAATTTGAAGGTAGGTATTTCCATGAGTGATCACAAACATGAACACGGTGAAGCCTGCAACCACGATCATGACCACGAACATGAAGAAATGGTTCTTACGCTAACTGATGAAAATGGCAAAGATGTAGAAATGGTGCTGGTAGAGACCTTTGACGTAGAAGATCACGTGTATGCTCTGTTGCTTGAGCGTGGCAATCCCGAAGCGGATGGTATCATTCTTCGTATGGAAGAAGAAAACGAAGAAATGGTGCTTTACAATATTGAGGACGAAGATGAGTGGAAGCGTGTAGAAGCAGCTTATAGCGAGCTTGTTGCCCAATACGAATAAGATTGGATACAGCAGCTGCTCTTGCTCTTCAAAACACTAGAAAAGCCCCCGAATGGGGGCTTTTTTTGTTGACCATCAACATTTTTTTTGCATGCAGATGCTAACAGATCATTGTTTAAGAAATAGCGTCAGTCTCAACGATAACCTTCACCTGATGTACCGTTCGATCCTCAGGTCCTTTAACAGGCAGGCCTACTTCCACATGATCTACAATATAATCAATATTGTCCTGCGAAATAACTTCGCCCGGCAATAGGATTGGGATGCCTGGTGGATATACATAAATGAATTCTGCAATGATACGGCCAGCAGATTCCTTGAAGGGTACGATTTCCGTATCTCCGTAAAAAGCGTCTCTCGGAATGAGGGAGAGCTGCGGTATATCCGGTATCTTTACAACCAGCTCATGCTGCTGACCTGTGGAATAGTGTAGTGAAGCCAGCTCGCGCAAAGCTTTTAATAAAATGTCAATTTCCTCTTTGGTATCACCAGGAGTCACCAAACAGAGAATATTATACATATCGCTAAGCTCAACTTCGATATTGTAGTGATCTCTCAGCCAATTTTCCACATCATATCCGGTAAGGCCTAAATGGCGAATATGAACCGTCACTTTGGTCGGATCATAATCATAGGTAGCTTCCGTGCCAAGAATTTCACTGCCAAAGCAATATAGCCCTTCGATTTTGTTGACCTCTGCGCGGCAATATTCAGCTAATTCCAGAGCACGTTGTGCGATTTCATGGCCGTTAAGGGCCAAATTGCGTCGGGATGTGTCCAACGAAGCCAGCAGAATATACGAAGTGGACGTCGTTGTCAGCATACTGAAAATAGTTTGTACACGCTGCGGGTTAACGAATCCGTTTTTTGTATTTACGTTTAGTATCGAGCTTTGAGTCAAAGAACCACCCAGCTTGTGAACGCTTGTAGCTGACATGTCTGCCCCCGCCTCCATGGCGGACATCGGCAAATCAGCATGAAAATGAATCAGTACTCCGTGAGCCTCATCGACCAGGACCGGCACATTATAGCTGTGAGCGAGATCTACAATTTCCTTCAAATCGGCGCACACACCGTAATATGTCGGGTTGATGACAAGGACGCCCTTGGCGTCAGGGTGACGTTCCAACGCCCGGCGTACGGACTTGGTTGTAACCCCGTGGTGAATACCGAGATTCTCATCACTGACCGGAGAAATAAATACCGGCTTCGCACCAGCGAAGATAATGGCAGACATTATGGATTTGTGTATATTTCGGGGTACAATAATTTTATCACCTGGCATACAAATGGACATAATCATGGTGATAATGGCTCCGCTTGTCCCCTGTACACTGTAATAAGTATAATCAGCTCCGAAGGCTTCTGCTGCAAGCTTTTGAGCTTCTTCAATGACGCCTGATGGCTGATGCAGATCGTCCAATGGAGCGATATTGATCATATCTATGGAAAAAGCATTATCCCCCATAAATTCGCGAAATTCCCGATCTGCCCCCACTCCCTTTTTATGACCTGGGATGTGAAATTGAACCGGGTTGCTCTGAGCATGCTTTTTCAAAGCAGTAAAAAGCGGGGTGTTGCTTTGATTCATTAGTGTTGTCACAACCTTTCATGCAGGATTTCGACAATCCTGTGCAATTGATAATAGAACAAAATTGAGTATAGCAGTTTGAAGTAGGAATGCAAGCGATTGAGGGCGCATTTATTTGCGAAAGAGTGGAGTAGGCGGAGAACCCCGAAAGTATAGACAAAAAACAAAGGCGGAGGATGTGGGATAGATGAAGCATATTAGACGAAAAAAAGCTTCGCAGCGGCTGTGGACTTCTTTTTTTGCCAAATTATGGATACTGGTGTTTCTGGTCGAATTTATGAAGGGATCTCTTCTGGTTTCCATCCTGCCGGTATATATGGGAGAAACGTTGGGGCTGTCGGCCGGAATTATCGGTTTAGCCTTTTCGCTTCAGTATTTCGGAGACAATGCATTCCGGGCACCGGCGGGCTGGATGGCTGAACGGCTCGGTTACCGTGGCACGATGTCAACCGCGTTGTTGTTTACACTTGTAGCGATCATTATGCTAAGCGCACTGACAGAACCTGTGTGGCTCGTCATCGCGTGTCTGCTACTAGGACTGGGGACATCTCCGCTCTGGCCGTGTGTGATGACCGGAACAACCGAAATGTCCGGACCTAATAACAATAATGGTGCAGCGATGGGAACACTGGAAATTGCGTCCATGGGCGGAACGGGCTTGGGTCCACTCGTTATGAACTTCGCCATATCCCACTACGGACACTCTTACGGTATGGTGTTCATGATTTTGATAGGATGCAGTATTGTATTACTACTGGTTGCTCTTATGCTGCCTGGAACGAACAGGTCTGCTGGCAAAGGTGACCTCGAACAGAGCGCTCTCATATCTTCTGATGGGAAGTCCAAGCAGAAGCGGCAAGTGCTGAGTGGTATCCAGGAGACGATCAACACGCTCAAAACCAAGCTTAATGTGAATCCGTTAATTTACCCTGCGCTGTTTTTGCAGTCCTTTGTCATCGGTTTGATCAGCCCTGTGCTAACGCTGTACGCGCGGACGGATCTCGGAATTTCACCGAACTTGTATAGCGTGCTTCTGATTGCCGGCGGTGGGGTGACTGTGCTGGCATTGATCCCTTGTGGCAAGCTGGTGGATCGCCTTGGAACCAAGTACTTTTTGCACATCGGATTTTTGCTTGCCGGGACCACGCTATTTTTCTTTTCAACAGTACAGACCATCCCACTTGTGTTTGTATCCGTAGCAATCATTGGCTTGGGATATGCGCTCATTTTGCCTGCATGGAACACGTTTCTTGCCCAACTGATTCCGGAAAGCGAGCGTGCAACAGTATGGGGCTTTTTTTTAACACTCCAAGGCTCTGGCATGGTTATTGGTCCGCTCGTTTCAGGAGTGCTATGGGACCGCGCTGGACACACAGCTCCATTTATCATCAGTGGGATCGTGATGCTGCTCATGTTTGGCTGCCATCTGGCTTTGGCGCGCAATCCACGGAGAAAAATCGTTGTTAAGGCTTGAAAGGTACTATCAAAAGCGGGTCAGGGCTGCATTTATTCTGAAGCTATTCCTTTGGAAAAGACATCCGGTACAGTGGCAGCAAATGCTCAAAAGTGGAACGCACTGTCTGCAGTAGCGCAGCTCCGTCACTAGCGAGAGGATCATTACGATCAATGCGGAGCCCGCACATGACCTCGGCTTTTTTCACCTGCTGCAGCTTGTTAATGATGGTTTGAAACTCTTCAGTGTCCATTTGCTGCTGTTCTGTACCTTGTGGAGCCATATGATCCATGGACCAGTAAAAGTGACCTGGTATGTTAGATCGCACATCGCTCAGGTTGGTTTCAAGCGCCTGGGCAAATGTGATTTTATTCGGACTTTCATAAATGACTGCGAATATGACGAATATATGGGAAGCGAACATACCTACCTCAAAATGCGGCAACGCCTTATACCCGCGTTTATTTGCCGCCCAGGCTACCCATGTATCGATCGGGGGATTGACCTTGCGTCGTGCATGCTTGGCAACGTGAACGTGCATAGGCTCCCCGCATAAGTCCGTCAGGAAGGGGGCTAACTCCTCGCCAATCGCCTCCAACTTGGGCCGAACCTGCTGAATCAGCACCTCCATGCGAGGTTCCAATCCTGGTATTTCAAAGACATCAAAGTCCTTTGCAGTAAATCCACTGAATGTCATTCCTATTCCTCCTGTATCTAGGCTAAGCCATATCGTGTGACGTAATATGTCCGATTATAGCATAATGTCAGCGGGCTTGGCCGACTTTAGGCCGGGCTCGGTACAAGCATATAAGGCAAAAGTAGGATTGTGCGTTGTTACTCATAAAAATAGGTCAAATAACCAAGTACCCTTACATAAAATGAAGTATAAAATAGAGCAAGGGAAGATCAAGCGGGAAAGCCGCAGGCTTGCTGTAGCCGGACTTCTTGAATCGGACTTGAAAAAGGAGGGAATGCCGTGAACAAGGGCTGTGAGGTAGAATATTGCAATCTAGAGCTCCGGTTTAGCCGTCGGCATATCCATAATCTGATCAAGGATTTGATATCGGAAGGGTATTCGCTGTACTGGAGCGAGGATGAGTCGTATCTGGTTTTGTCGGTGAGAACCGGGCGCAAGCTGGTGAAGCTCCGTTTTCAACAATTGCGCACTGGACACTACAAGCTGGCTGGAGATTATGTAATCCGCGATGCCAAGCTGGCTGAGTGGTTGGAGAAGCTGATTGGAAGCACCCGAGGTCATGCCATTGTCAAAAGAGTCAAGGATCATCATATTTTGGTGGAAAATATTTTGTTCGGCGAGGTCATTCGTCTGGTCGAGGTTACTGGCTTTAAGCAGCGCGTTATTTATCAGAAGGGACCGGTGCTGTCCGCTCAGGAAATGGAGGATATGTATGCTTCCAATGAAGGGGAAACCCGGCTGCTGCTGCTTAAGATGGAAGTAGACGATGAATTGGAGAAGCTGTTCAAGGCGATGACGGAGAAAGATACGATTAAAATCGAGAATAGCCATAAACGCCTGCAAACGCTATCTCACCAACTGCTGATGATGGAAGCGTAGTACATCAGAACACCTCATGCAAAATGGGGTGTTTTGATCTGCGATTAGACAGGGGTTCACTTCTGACACTAAAAACGTTAAAATAGAAGTGCACGTGTTCCGATTCACATAAAGTGTAATGCGGTAAAGCGGCGATATAGAACACAAAATATGTTGCAAAGGATGAGGAACCAGATGGCAAAACAGCAAATTGGTGTGATCGGCCTGGCGGTAATGGGTAAAAACTTGGCCCTTAATATTGAGAGCAGAGGCTTCACCGTTTCGGTTTTTAACCGCTCTCCAGAAAAAACGCACGATCTTATCAAAGAAGCAGAAGGTAAAAAACTGACGGGTACTTTCTCCATTGAAGAATTTGTGAACTCACTGGAATCACCCCGTAAAATTCTGATCATGGTTCAAGCTGGTAAAGCTACAGATGCCACGATTGAACAGCTTGTGCCTCATCTGGACAAGGGCGACATTATTATAGACGGAGGCAATGCCTACTTCCCTGATACACAGCGCCGCAGCAAGGAGCTGGAGGAAAAAGGACTTCGCTTTATTGGTACAGGCGTATCCGGTGGTGAAGAAGGTGCCTTGAATGGTCCTGCCATTATGCCAGGTGGACAAGAAAGTGCCTACAAACTGGTAGAGCCGATTCTGACTGCAATCTCTGCTAAAGTGGACGGCGACCCATGCTGTACATATATCGGTCCCGACGGTGCTGGTCACTATGTAAAAATGGTGCATAACGGTATCGAGTACGGCGACATGCAATTGATTGGTGAAGCATATCACTTGCTGAAATCAGTTCTGAATGTGAGTGCAGAAGAGCTTCATGAAATCTTTACAGAATGGAATAAAGGTGAATTGGACAGCTACCTGATCGAAATTACAGCTGACATCTTCTCCCAATATGATGCTGAAACAGGCAAGCCTATGGTAGATGTGATCTTGGACGCTGCAGGTCAAAAAGGGACTGGTAAATGGACAAGCCAAAGCGCGCTGGATCTGGGTGTGCCATTGTCCATGATTACTGAGTCCGTATTCTCCCGTTTCTTGTCTGCTATGAAAGATGAGCGCATTGCGGCAAGCAAAGTGCTGAGCGGTCCTAAAGCTGAATCCTTCAGCGGCAACAAAAAAGAATTTATCGAAAGCGTACGTAAAGCATTGTTTGCAAGTAAAATTGTGTCTTATGCTCAAGGTTTCGCTCAAATGCGTGCAGCTTCCGATGAATATGATTGGGATTTGAAATACGGAAAAATTGCAATGATCTTCCGCGGTGGTTGCATTATCCGTTCGCAATTCCTGCAAAACATCAAGGATGCGTATGACCGTGATCCTGCTCTGAAAAACCTGTTGCTGGACTCTTATTTCAAAAATGTAGTAGAAACGTATCAAGATGCATGGCGTCAAGTGATTTCCGTGGCTGTATCTCAAGGTATTCCAGTGCCTGGCTTCTCCAGCGCGCTTGCTTACTATGACAGCTATCGCACTGAGCGTTTGCCAGCAAATCTGTTGCAAGCGCAACGTGACTACTTTGGTGCACATACGTTCAAGCGTGTGGACAAAGAAGGCGTATTCCATCATCAATGGTTCTAATGAACTGACGAATGTGTAAGGATGTAGTATGTAACACAACGGAAGCTTTTTTGCCCTTGGGGTAGAAGAAGCTTCCGTTTTTTGATTGGGTATTTTAGATACGATTTTGGATGCGCTAAAGGATTGTGTAATCTTTTGACGCTATGGTATGATAGAAGCATAATATTTTAATGCTTTACCGCGTCTAAGCCTGAGCCTAAATAAAAGAGACGGAAAGTTTCCGTCTCTTTTATAGACTAGCTGTTTTACTGCTCCTGTGACCATTGCAGCATGCCACCAGTCATGTTGGTGCAACCCTCGTAACCTAGCTGCTGCAAATATTCGCAGGCACGTTCACTGCGATAACCGCTCCGGCAAATAAAGATAATTTCACCGGTGCGTTCAATTTCCTCAAGGCGGCCCGGAATCTGTCCGAGCGGAATGTGCTTGGCACCTTCAATCATACCTTCCGCTACTTCTTCCGCCTCACGGACGTCGATCAATTGCAATTGCTCTCCTGCTTGCAGGCGTGCGCGAAGCTCAGAAGGTTCAATCAGAGCGATTTGCGTCATGGCTGGACCTCTTTTCTAATGTAAATGGGTATTACTTGTATTGTTGGCGTGTGAGAAACGTCACACTCTCTATGTATGATAGCGAAGCGATCTCTAAGCTGTCAATTAGCCTAAATCTAAAAATTAAATAAAGATTAGTCAACCAGGTTGCTAAACCTCGACAGACCTAGATGAATATTCCTTATTTTTTAGGTGGAGAAATGAACGTTACAACTTGTATAATTAACGTAAACTAGGATGGTTTGAATCGAAAAGGAGCATGTATAATATGGATGTTATCGTTAGACCTACCCCTTCCTTGCAAGGAGAGATTGGGGCTTTGTCCTCCAAAAACTACACGACTCGTTATCTGCTTACGGCTGCACTAGCCGATGGACAAAGTACTATTTATTATCCAGCTCATAGTGAGGACAGTGACGCTATGCGTCGTTGTATCACCGATCTGGGAGCAGTGCTGGAAGAGGATGATGAAAAAATAGTGATTACAGGTTTTGGTAGCCATCCTCAAGCTGTGAAGGAACTGAACGTAGGCAATGCAGGAGCGGTGCTCCGTTTTTTGATGGGAATTGCGTCCCTATGTCCGGATGTTACATTTGTGAATACATATCCCGACTCATTGGGGAAAAGGCCCCATGACGATCTAATTGATGCATTGGGCCAACTAGGTGTTAAAGTAGATCATCGTGAAGGCAAGTTGCCAATACGTATTCAGGGTGGTCAGGCGAAGGGCGGTAAAATTGAGGTGTCCGGCTCGGTTAGCTCACAGTATTTAAGCGCTCTGTTGTTCCTTACACCTTTACTGGAGGAAGATAGTGAAATTGAAGTACTGCATGATTTGAAATCCAAAGTGGTCATTGGGCAGACTCTAGAGGTATTGCAAGAGGCTGGTATTACTATTCATGCAAGTGATGACTACATGTCTTTCCGCGTCCCGGGGCGGCAATCCTATCAGCCACGTACGTATACTGTACAGGGGGATTATCCAGGGAGTGCTGCGGTGCTGGCGGCGGCTGCAGTAACGAATTCCGATGTTACCATCCATCGTCTTAAAGAGCAGAGCAAACAGGGAGAACGCGCTATTGTAGATGTACTGCGTATGATGGAAGTACCACTGACACATGAGAACGATACCGTCGTTGTAAAGGGGAACGGCCGATTGAAGGCCATCGAGTTTGATGGTGATGCCGCGACAGATGCTGTACTTGCCATGGTAGCTGCGGCTGTATTTGCCGAAGGTACATCTCGTTTTTATAACGTGGAAAATTTACGGTATAAGGAATGTGACCGAATTACGGATTATTTGAATGAGTTGAGCAAGGCTGGGGCTCGGGTAGAAGAACGTCAAGCGGAAATCATTGTGCATGGTAGACCGGAGGGTGTCGAAGGTGGAGTGGAAATCAACGCGCATTATGATCACCGTGTCATTATGGCATTGACGGTTGTAGGTTTGCGCGCGCAGAAGCCGCTAGTGATCAAGGATGCGCATCATGTCGCCAAATCGTATCCACAGTATTTCGACCATCTGACGACGCTTGGTGCTTCCGTAGAATGGGTAAAATAAAGGTAAGTTAAGATACAGACAGGAGGAGATAGAATGGCTTTTGAAAATCCGTCCAGAGAAGAGATTAAGAATATTTTGGAACAAGTAGGCAATATTGCGGTTGTAGGTTTGTCTGATAAATCAGACCGCACCTCATACATGGTTTCTTATGCTATGCAAAAGCGGGGATACCGGATTATTCCGGTTAATCCTGCGGCCGCAGGGCAAACGATTCTTGGAGAGACTTGCTATGCCAGTCTTGCTGAAGTACCAGAGCCCGTTGAATTGGTTAATGTATTCCGTCGCAGTGAATACTGCGCAGAGGTTGCGCGTGAAGCCGCTGCTATTGGAGCTAAGATATTGTGGCTACAACAGGGAATTATAAGCCAGGAAGCCGCTGACATTGCGCAGGAGCATGGAATGACGGTTATTATGGATCGTTGCATTAAAGTGGAGGATTCAGTAACCCAAGCTGTACGTAAAGGATAACCACACCTCTGACCCATGCTATATGTACATGAAGAAAACCTTCTTCCCTTGTTTCATAGGGTTGAAGGTTTTTGGTGTGAAATCAGAATTATGATACAGTATATTATACTTTCAGGAATCCATATAATGTATGTATGTATGCTTGGAATATGATAGGGTCTAGTTAAATTCATAGGGTTATCGTTGAGTAATAAGTTATATGACCTGTAAAAGCGTAAATAAATATTTTTGGCTGACGGAACCATGGCTTTGACAAAAGTATTTATTCGGCTTACCATCAGGGATAGAAGGGAGAGGAATGCCATGAATTGGCTCGGATCCTTACAACAGCTTGGTCGTGCTGTCATGCTCCCGACGATGGTGCTACCGGCAGCTGCAATATTGCTAAGTCTCGGCAGCCTTCCTTGGGCCACGTGGGGATTTCCTATGGTGTCCGATATGGCAAATGCGGCGGGACACGGGATTTTTTATTTTTTGCCGTATTTGTTTGCGGTTGGTGTTGCACTGGGTATGTCGAATCAAGCAGGTCAGGCCGGACTGGCTGCATTGGCTGGTATGGCTATATATGATCAGGTCACATTGAGATTTGGAAACGGACTCATTCAGCCAGCGACGCTCATTGGTATCATTTTGGGGATCATTTCAGGGTTGGCTTATAATCGCTTCAAAAGCATTAAGTTGCCTGAAGTGCTTCAGTTTTTTGGGGGAACCCGATTTGTTCTGCTGCTTATTGGTCTGTTCTCTGCTGTATTTGCAGGGCTCATGTTGATTATTGCTCCGCTGATTCAACGAGGACTGGAATTTATTGTAGGCCTGGAATCGAGCTTGGGCGGTTTTGGACTGCTTATTTACGGCATTCTATACCGGCTGTTGGCAGCTTTTGGTCTTCACCATCTGCTTAACAATATATTTTGGTTTCAACTGGGTACATACAAAACTCCGTCTGGCAACGTTGTGCAGGGGGATCTACCCCGGTTTTTTGCTGGCGATCCGACAGCGGGCTATTTCATGTCTGGGTTGTTTCCCATTATGATGTTTGCGATCCCTGCGATTGCGTTAGCGATCATTCAGGAAGCTCGTGAAGATTTGAAGCCAAAGGTGCAAAAAACGTTTCTGACGGCCGCATTGGTCTGTTTTTTTACCGGAGTGTCGGAACAGATTGAGTTTGCCTTTTTGTTTGCTGCTCCTTATTTGTTCCTCGTTCATGCGGTTATGTCCGGTCTGGCCATGTGGCTTACCTTTGAACTGGACATTCATCATGGCTTTTCATATTCGGCGGGTTTTATAGATTATGTCCTTAATTTCCATCTATCACATAACGCCTGGTTGTTAATTCCAGTCGGAGTGGCATACGGGCTTGTGTATTATGTACTGTTTCGATGGGCAATCCGTCGCTTCCGGATTCCAACTCCTGGACGTGAGGAAGGCTCGGTTCTGGAGGATTGGGCCGGTAATATTCCTTACAGTGCTCCACTTATTTTGGAAGCACTCGGTGGGAAAGAGAATATTGTGCAGGTAGAGGCCTGCATCACCCGTTTACGGCTGACTGTCCATAATGACAGGCTGATTGATACCGGAGCGATGAAGCTTTGGGATCGGCCGGGCTTATTAATCTGGGCGGGGGGAATTTACAAGTCGTATTTGGAACCTATTCAGAACTGATTCGTGAGGAAATTGCAAAGCTGATGGAGCGTGATCTCCCTCAAATTTTGTTCAATGCTCCTGTACATGGAAAAATGCTACCGATTCATGAAGTGCCTGACAAAATTTTTGCAACGAAGCTGGTTGGGGACGGTGTTGCTTTTGTTCCTGAACGCGGTGAACTTGTGTCTCCGGTGTATGGTACTGTGATGCACTTGTATCCGACCATGCACGCTTTAGGCATCTCCACACGAGAAGGACTTGAGGTTCTGCTTCACATCGGGATTGATACTTCACAGCTAAAAGGGAATTTTACTGCTATGGTAGAAGCAGGCGATACGGTGGAACCGGGGCAATTGCTGATCAAATTTGATTTGCAGGCGCTACGAGAGCAAGCTCCATCGCTGGTGACTCCTATGGTCATCACGAATCCGGATCGCGTCAAGTCGTGGAGCTTTGCTCCGTTTAAAACAGTGAAAAAAGGTCAGGCTTCGGTAATGTCCGTTGTGCTGCATGACAGGAATGTTGGAGGGGTAGAAACATGATAGAAGGCATCGGCGCCGCAGCAGGTGTGGCCATCGGGAAGGCATTTGTCCTGCCGAGCTGGGAATGGGATTTACCTGATCAAAAAATGGATACGGTAGATCTAGCGAAGGAATTTGAACGTTTGTATGAAGGGATACGTACATCCAAAAGTGAAATCCAGTTTATTAAAGATGAGTTCCGAGAGATGGTGGGAGCGGAGGAATCCAGCATTTTTGATGCTCATCTAGCGATATTGGAAGATCCGGAGTTCATGAATGAAATTAGCGGCATTATTCAGCGTCAGTATAAGGCGGCCGAGGTGGCTGTGAAGGAAGCTATTGATCATTTTGTGACCATGTTTGATTTGCTGGATGATGAATATATGAAGGAGCGGGCAATCGACATCAAGGATGTGGGGAACCGACTGCTCAAGCATTTGCTGGGCGCACCGGAAGTGACTCTTCCCAAGGACACTCAGCCCTATATCCTGGTAGCCAAAGAGCTCTCACCATCCCAATCGGCACACTTGAATCCCAGCTATGTGTTAGGGATTGTGACTATGAATGGTGGTAAAACATCGCATTCCGCGATTATGGCCCGTGCGCTTGGCATTCCACTCGTTTCTGGATTGGAGAGCAATATGAATTTGCCTGTTCAAACTGGAGATATGATGGTTGTGGACGGAGACCTGGGTAGAGTGTATGTGAATCCGGAAAAATCCGTAACAGACCACTATATCATTTTGCGTGACGAGCAGCGACGTAGAAAAGAGCAGCTTCAGGTACTCGCTTCGGTAGAAGCTGTGACCAAGGATGGAACCATGCTGAGACTGGCGGCCAATATTAGCTCCGTTAAAGAACTGGAGGCTGCTTTGAAGCATGGAGCTCAAGGTGTGGGGCTGTTCCGCACGGAATTTTTATATATGGATCGTAAATCTGCTCCTAATGAAGAGGAGCAGTATCAAGTATATCGACTAATAGCGGAAAAGGCAGGCAATCACTCCGTAGTCATCCGTACATTGGATATCGGCGGCGACAAGCCGTTGGATTATCTTGAACTCCCAGAGGAAGAAAATCCTTTTCTAGGTTATCGTGCTATACGGATTAGTTTGGATTGGAAGGAAATGTTTAAAACTCAATTGACTGCAATTTTGCGAGCCAGTGCAACGGGGAATATCAAGGTCATGTACCCGATGATCTCATCTGTGGAGGAAGTCCGTCAGGCAGATGTTCTTTTAAAGGAGGCTATGGCGGATCTGGATGCAAGAGGGCTTGCCTATAATCCCAAAATACAGCGAGGAATTATGATTGAGGTTCCGGCTGCGGCGATGATCGCGGATCTATTAGCAGCTGAAACCGATTTTTTTAGTATCGGAACAAATGATCTAGTTCAGTATGTGCTGGCTGTGGACCGTATGAATGAGCAGATTGCGCATATGTACCATCCATACCACCCGGCTGTACTTCGAATGCTGCGCATGACTGCACAGGCGGCACATCAAGCCGGAATTGATGTGAGTGTCTGCGGTGAGATGGCTGGAGATGAACGATCCGTTCCACTTTGGCTGGAACTAGGAATACATCAGCTCAGTATGTCCCCCCAATCTTTATTGCGGGTCAAGCATCGTGTGCTGAATACGACCGCATCTGAGGCGATGACAGTTGCTCGTGCTTGCTTTGGCATGTCTACTGGTGCAGCGATCGAAGACAAGCTGACTGCAGCTAATATCAGCTGCACCCCGGCCGGACCTGGGCGGCAGTAATGCTTTAAAATCTGAAAGCTTAGCTTGGCTCGTACAAAAAAGCACCTTCAAAACCATGAATAAAGTGGTTTTGAAGGTGCTTTTTCGATATAGCTATAGATAAGGGTTACTCAAGTCCTGAATGTGCGGACTGGATATCTTATTTCTGAGCGCTATTAGCTAATACATCGCAGAACGCTTTTCCGTAAGGGGGAAGATCAGGCGGTCGACGAGCGGATACAATATGTCCGTCTGTCACCACAGCTTCATCCTTCCAGATGGCTCCTGCATTTTCCATATCATCACGAATACCTGGTGTGGAGGTGACCGTAACACCATCCAATATTTTTGCAGAAATCAGTACCCAGCCTGCATGGCAGATTTGTCCGATGGGTTTATGTGCGGCATGAAATTCCTGTACGAGTTGAATGACCTTGGGATAGCGGCGCAGTTTATCGGGCGCCCATCCGCCAGGAACGAGAATTCCGTCATAATCGCTGCTATTCAGTTCTTCAAAGGCATATTCTGCTTCAGCAGGTACGCCGTATTTTCCAATATACTTTTTACCCTTTTCAGCACCGGCTAAATGTACTTCCGCGCCTTCTTCACGAACGCGATACACCGGGTACCATAATTCCAGATCCTCGAATTCCTCATCTACCAGGGCAATTACCTTTTTTCCGGTAAGTCTTGACATCCAACCATCCTTTCGTGCGTCACATGATGACACCTTTGTTTTGTAATCTGTACTTTTACATCTTAAGAAAAAGTACGCCCGAAGTCCATTCCTCCGCAGATTCTCGGGTTAGGAGTCGCTCTTTAACAACAATCGTCGTCATTTTTTGACCCCCAAAGCTTTGGTAATTTGTTCATTGCTGCAATCTGTGGAAGGATTTGAGGCCCCAAAGTCGAAATAAAAAAAAGGTATGATAGATTTTATAGAGTTAACAAATATTTTATAGACTAGTAGATAGATATATCTGGATGCTGAAGAGATCCTTATATAGTTTGATCCTATGTAATGAGGTGGTAAAAGTGCAAAAGCAATGCCAATGCGGTGAACCGATGGGACTGGAATTACGAAAGGTAATATATGCGAGTAAGGTTGAAATTTTGCATGTTCCTGTATTTTCATGCCCGTCATGCTTTTCCAGTGAGGTTCTGCAACATGTGACGAAGGACATTAAGGAACTTCTACAAAGTCTAGGGAGCAAACCTGCGCCCCGGCGAATATCTTTTGCTCGCAACAATGAACTGGCAGAAATTATTCGCAAGCTTGTACTGGAGGAAGCGGACAATCCCAATGTCGATTGGCAATCTGCTTTGGAGGAGCGAATGGAGCTTCGAATTAATCTCTTGCTGGATCTTTATCGCTATGCGAGAAGCCTAGGAGATGAAGACTGGATGAATGATGTAGAGAAAAGATTGGTTCAATTATCCGGTTTTACCAGTAAATCGGTGTTCACGAATACGAAAAACTAAAAAATATGAAAATTTTCATGGTCACCATTGGATTTTACATGTTCTTTTTGTTACGATGAGAATAGGCCATACGACAAGACACAGAAAGGAATGTATATCCAATGGCGACGATGACGAAAATGACTACTATTCAACAATTAAATACGGCTCTGGAAGCGTCATCAGACAAGCCGTTACTCCTCTTTAAGCACAGTACACGTTGTCCGATAAGTGCAGGTGCATATCAGGAAGTGGAGTCTTATTTGGAAGGTGCTCCCGACGAAAATATTGAATACGGTATCATTTATGTAGTAGAGGATCGGCCGGTGTCCAATGCGGCTGCGGACATGCTTCAGGTGAAACATGAATCGCCGCAGGCCATTTTAATCAAGGACGGGGAGGCTGTCTGGCATACATCCCATTCGAATATTACAGCCCGTGCGCTTCACGATCATCTCACATAGATAGAATGAGTGCTGTCGTTGCATAAAGTAGTATTTTGTCGTATCATGGTTCTAATTAGTTGATCTAGGATTCGGTTGAAAATTTATTGGCAATGGAGAGAAGGAATGTGACGGTAACGATCTATGATGTAGCTCGCGAAGCTGGTGTCTCAATGGCCACGGTGTCCCGCGTAGTTAACAATAATCCTAATGTAAAACCTCAGACCCGCAAGAAGGTGTACGAAGCGATTGAACAATTGGGATATCGCCCGAATGCGGTAGCTAGAGGTCTGGCCAGCAAGAAGACAACGACTGTTGGCGTGGTTATTCCGGATATATCGAACTCAATTTTTGCAGAAATTGCACGCGGTATTGAGGATATTGCAAATATGTATCACTATAACATTATTTTATGTAATGCCGACAAGCGTAAAGAAAAAGAGATCCGCGTTATCAACACATTACTTGAAAAGCAAGTGGATGGACTGCTGTTCATGGGCGGCACAGTAACGGACGAGCATATTCAGGCCTTCCATACAGCTGCAGTTCCTATTGTTCTATGTGCAACGAGTGATGAAAAAGGTAGCTATCCTTCAGTTGATATTGACCATGAAGCCGCTGCTTTTGATGCAGTTAACACGTTGATCCGCCATGGACACCGTCAAATCGCAATGATCAGTGGTACGCTTCAAGACCCTGCAAACGGCTATGCACGTTTCCAAGGTTACAAGAGAGCATTGGAAACAGCTGGAATTGATTATCAGGAGGATCTCGTGAGAATCGGAAACTACCGCTATGAATCCGGTGTTGAAGCCATGAAATACTTCCTTGGTCTGAAGAAGAAACCAAGTGCTATTTTTGCCGCTACGGATGAAATGGCAATTGGTGCGATTCATAGTATTCAGGATGAGGGATTGAAAGTACCTGATGATTTTTCGGTAATCAGTGTTGACAACATTCGTATGGCCTCCATGGTTCGTCCTCAGCTGACGACCGTCGCACAACCAATGTACGATTTGGGTGCGGTAGCCATGCGTTTGCTGACCAAGCTGATGAAGAAGGAAAACGTGGAGAACTCTCGCGTTATTTTGCCGCATGAGACTATTTTGCGGTTATCAGTTAATTATTTAGACTAGGCACAGTGCCGAATAGGATACACCTTCGATGAAAGCTCCTTTGACGGAGCTTTTTTCGTAGATACATAGCTTCTTGTGACATCATCATCAAACTAAGAAACGAGGGATGCGTAATGAGCCGACTTTATGGATTAATGGGTGCGATGGATGAAGAAATTGAATTGCTGCTCTCGGCAATGACGGAAGCAAGCAAGACGACCAAGACGGGAATCACATACACTACCGGAATGATTCACGGGCAAAGGGTAGTCGTCTGCAAGTCCGGTGTAGGCAAAGTCAATGCTGCGGTAACAACACAAATCTTGATTGATCATTTTGGCGTAGAACAAATTATATTCACGGGAGTGGCAGGGGCGGTACACCCGGATTTAAACATTGGGGACATTGTCATCTCATCAACATGTATGCAGCATGACATGGATGTAACGCCTTTGGGTTATGCCAGAGGGGTCATTCCTTATCAGGACACCTCAGAGTTCGCGGCCGATCCCGAGCTTGTCCGTCTGGCTGAACAAGCCTGCAAATCGTTTGGCGATCGATACATTGTCGGGAAAGTACTTTCCGGCGATCAATTTGTCGCAAATTGTGAGATAGTGACAGCATTGCATCAAGAAATGGACGGTGCTTGTACCGAGATGGAAGGCGCCGCAGTGGCTCAGACAGCTCATATGAACGCTGTGCCTTATGTTGTCCTACGATCTATGTCAGATAAGGCTGATGGATCGGCTCACGTGAATTATGCTGAGTTTACGGTAGAAGCCTCACATCGTTCGCACCGTATTGTGGAGTTCATGCTCAAGCATTTGGGATAAGAGTGTAATATTTTTAATACATGAATCTTCGAACAAACCGGATACGGTCAAACTGTTCTCGTGATTCGAGGGGCACATCATCTCCCATTCGTACCATCAGACAGTTCGCAGGGTGTGAGCATATTTCAGGATCATCCGTGGCGTACCATACCATATTTACGGTTTTCATCAGACGTTCCATCATGCGGCGGTATTCCCATACGGAAAGACCGCTGCCTTTTAAATCCCAGTGCCAGTAATATTCAGTTGTAAAAATAATATAGGATTCGAGCTGTCCGTCTTCAAAGGCAATCCGAATCATTCGGCTACCCAGGCCCAGTCCGCGATAGTCATCGGCTACCTCGACAGCTCCGAGTTCCAGTAAATCCTTCATGCCAGCTTCCGACCAGCGTTCCATCTCATCTGGATAGTGAAAAGTGACATATCCCAGAAGGGTTTCTCCATCATGGGCAATGATGATTCTGCCTTCAGGCAGTTCTGAAATTTCCACCAGCGCGTCGAATTGCTCCTTTGGTTTACGAAAGGCGTCCAATTGCGCATGCATTTGAAATGAACGCAATCGATCAGCGGATACCGGTCCTTCTACATGGATGGTTTGTCCGTTATGATCCAGTGTGTCCAAGTGGTACAATTTTAAATGCTGCATGGGTGCGACCTCCTTGTTTGCCATCAGTACCTCTTCATATCCCCTACTTATAACAAAAAAACAAATAAATGAAAAGGATGGTCGTCACATCCTCACCTATGATATACTGATTTAGACACGAATTGTTCACAATTAAATGCTTTAAATCAAACCACAAATCAAAAGACTTGATTTGCATCATTAATTTTGTAAGCGCTATTTTGTTCTGTGTAATTCTCATTATTCCATTGTGAGGAGGCTGAACGCATGAAGATTGAAGAACTCCAAGCTGTAGTTCCCACATCCAACATGGGCCCTTATGAACAAGCTTACAACAACTTTCAGTGGGAAGATGTAGAACGTCATTTTACGTGGTATGAAACAGGCAAAGTGAATATGGCACATGAGGCGATTGATCGACATGTAGAGGAAGGCCGGGGGGAGAAAGCAGCACTTTTGTATTGCGACGCAAACCGTCATGAAACCTACACTTTTTCTCAGCTCCGTGCCAGCTCCAACAGGTTCGGAAATGTGCTGCGCAAATACGGTATTGGTAAAGGGGAGCGGGTGTTTATATTCATGCCGCGTTCACCTGAACTGGTCATTAGCATGCTTGGGGTTTTAAAGGTAGGGGCTGTTGTCGGTCCACTATTTGAGGCGTTTATGGAAACGGCGGTTAAAGATCGCTTGGAGGATAGCGGGGCGGTGGCACTAGTAACCACACCTGCGCTTCTTTCACGGGTGAAACGTGAGGAGCTTCCTGCGTTGCGTCATATTTTTGTGGTTGGTGATATGGACGAACGGGAGCAGGGAATTATTGATTTCGAAACGGAAATGCTCACGTCCTCAGAAGATCTTGAGCCCGAATGGCTGGGGCGTGAAGATGGATTAATTATTCACTATACGTCAGGCTCAACGGGCAAGCCCAAAGGCGTGTATCATGTGCAAAATGCAATGATTCAGCATTACTATACGGGGAAAGTGGTACTGGATCTGCGGGAAGATGATGTGTATTGGTGTACTGCGGACCCTGGTTGGGTTACGGGAACATCATATGGTATTTTTGCTCCTTGGCTAAATGGAGCCACGAATGTCATCCGTGGAGGACGTTTCAGCCCAGAGGATTGGTACCGCACGATTGAACGTCACGAAGTGACTATTTGGTATAGTGCTCCTACGGCGTTTCGGATGTTGATGAGCGCAGGGGAGCAGGTAGTTGCCAATTATGATCTAAGCAGCTTGCGGCATGTATTATCCGTTGGGGAGCCACTGAATCCCGAGGTAGTGAGATGGGGTTGGCAAGTATACACACAGCGTATTCATGATACTTGGTGGATGACGGAAACAGGAGGACAGTTGATCTGTAATTACCCAGAGCTACCGATTAAGCCGGGTTCGATGGGAAAGCCACTTCCAGGTATTCAGGCTGCTATTTTGGACGACAGAGGCCAGGTGTTGCCTCCTAATAGGATGGGACATTTGGCGATTCGTACACCATGGCCATCCATGATGAGCCGCATATGGAACAACCCCAATAAGTTTCAGGAATATTTCCGCTTTTCCGGTTGGTATGTATCCGGTGATTCAGCTTACATGGATGAGGACGGATATTTCTGGTTTCAGGGAAGAATTGATGATGTTATTAACTCCTCTGGAGAGCGCATCGGTCCTTTTGAGGTGGAGAGCAAGCTTCTGGAGCATCCTGCCGTAGCGGAAGCAGGAGTCATTGGCAAACCAGATACTGTACGAGGAGAGATCATTAAAGCTTTTGTCGCCCTGCGTGATGGCTATACCGCGTCGGAAGCGTTACAACAGGACATTTACCGCTTCGTCAAGGAAGGGCTGTCTGCTCATGCTGCTCCGCGTGAAATTGAATTTAAGGAAAGGTTACCCAAAACCCGTTCCGGCAAAATTATGAGACGTGTGCTGAAAGCTTGGGAGCTTAACCTTCCTACAGGTGACTTGTCTACTATTGAGGATTGAATTGGTGCATGTTTGCACCAAAAAGGAGTCTCCATAGCTATTATAGCTATGGAGACTCCCTTTTTATTAGGGTGAACTCATGCATCTCACCCAAACTATCGCTTCTTGTTTTTGTTTTGAACTATGGACGAACGGCTCCAGAAGGAGCTGATTCCCCCATGGTATTCATGGAAGTAACACGGAACCAGCCTTTGGGCTTGCGGCCTGGTTTATACTCAAAGCTGGTGTTTGCGGTAGAGCCTATGTTTTTAAAAGGCTCCGCACCGCTTTCACTGTAATATACGTTATAGGCTGTTATAGCGTCCGCAGGCTTTCCTGCACTCCATTGGAGGACTACGGACGTGCCTGCAGCTTTAGCTTGGGGCTGCCCAGGAGCAGTAGGAACTTCTGTAGGCTGTGCACCTGTTCCATCTCCCTCGCCCGGAATATCTGGTGACTCAGAATCTGCAGGTGGCACTACAGGCGCTGCACTTGCTTGGGTACTTGGCCCAGATTCATGTCCTCCCACATCAACGGCGGTCACATAGTAACTTGCGCTGCTTCCACCAGGGCTATCAGAGAATACCTTGGAGCCATCAGCCATGACAACCTTTCCAAGCCGTTGGAAGCTGCCTCCATCTGTAGAACGATATAGACGGTAACCTACAACATCACTGTTTCCGCTTGGGCTAAAGCTAATTATGGCTTTGCCATCACTATAGCTTACGCTGACGCTAGATGGAGCGTTAGGAGCTGCCCCATCGTCCTTGCGTGGATCAATCTGAGTAGGTGCTTCTTTATCTGCATCTTGAGGCAGATAGTAGGACAACGAATTATGCCGTCTCATCACTCTAAAGGCTTGCTGAAGCTCTTTAATCAATTCTGAGATTGGCTTTTCCCGTTTTCTAACGGTCCGTTCATACAACATATCATCTGGCGTACCATCACGTGGAATGTAATTTACACCCTGATAGGTAATGTATTTCGCACGGGTAACACCATTTTCACTGTTTTTGGGTAAATATTTACTGTTATAAATGTCTGAACCATAGGCGGACGCTGTCCGGCTTACAATACCGTCAGGTCTCTTGAAACTGTCCGTTTGGAATAACTGAGAATCTTTAGCTGTTACTTCATTCATGATTAGAGCCCATAGACGACGAGCCCGCTCTTTTTGTACTTTCGTTTCAAGCTTATTGACAGGTTGCTTGTAACCAACCCACACTCCCAGCGTGACGTCAGGCGTAAAACCCTCAAACCACACATCGGTGTAGGATTGCGTAGTACCTGTCTTGCCGGCGATCGGAATCTTGCCGGATTGATTAAAGTTACGCTTCACCAGTCTGCCTGTGCCTTCCGATACGGCTGTACGTAACATATCTGTCATCAGGTAGGCGGTTTGTGGTGTGAAGGCCTGTACAGGATTAGGCTGATGCTTGTATACAATATTGCCTTGCGAATCCACGATCTTTTCGATCATGTAGGCATCATTAAACACACCGCCATTTGGGATGGCTCCATATGCATTGGTTAGTTCCTCAACGGTTACCCCGTGGGCCAAGCCGCCGAGTACACCAGTTTGGGCGTTGTTATCACTTGGTTCCAAGGTGGTAATACCCAGTTTTTTTGCAAAAGCCCAAGCCTTATTGATCCCTACCTTTTCGTTAAACAGCTTGAGTGCTATCGTATTTAGCGATTGATTCAGTGCATAACGCGCTGTGACTAATCCTTGGTAGCGGTTGTTGGCATTTTTCGGGATGTGATATCCATTACTGCCATCTTTCAAAATAATAGGAGCATCATCCACAATCGTGCCAGGCTGTACAAGACCGCTGTCCAAAGCAGGCAGATAAGCAGCAATCGGTTTCATGGCTGAACCCGGCTGGCGTACCATCTGGGTAGCATAGTTCATTTGCTCTTTTTGGAAGTCCCGACCTTCCATCATACCGAGAATGGCGCCGGTTTTATGCTGAATCAGAATGGCCGCCGCTTGCTCGTCACCCTTGGTTTTACTTGTAGCAGAGAAGTTGTCATTATTTTCTGCAATTTGACGCATGGATTTGTACACGCTCTTATCAATGGTGGTATATACCATATAGCCGCCTGTGCGAAGCTGCTGTTCAGCTTCTTTGAGCATGTCGTTATCATCCTTGGTTTTGGTATCTGCACTGGCATTAGCTGCTTGACTCGGATTGGTGACAGACATGAGTGCCTGAGCAGCTTGCCGCTCTGTTTCCATCATAAGATATGGATAGGTGTTATAAGCCTTAACAGTGCGTGGTGCTAGAGATTTTTTGATATCAAAAGCCATCGCTTCATCATATTGTGCTTTATTGATTTTGTTCTCCTCCAGCATTCGGCTGAGCACCAGGTGCTGGCGGTTAATCGCTCTTTTAAATCCGGCTTCATTAAACTCACCTTTACCGTTGTAAGCAGAATAAGAAGAAGGGAGTTGCGGCAGACCTGCCAGATAGGCAGCTTGGGCTACATTAAGCTTGCCCAAATCATTCTCATTAAAAATACCTTTGGCCGCTGCTTTAATACCAAAGACGTTGTAACCGCTTGATCCGTTACCGAAAGGTACCTTATTGAGATAGGCTGTAATTATTTGCTGCTTGCTCAGGAAGCGCTCAAGGCGCAGAGATAGCAAAATTTCTTTGACCTTGCGGTCATCCGTACGATCAAGATTTAAAAAGACACGACGTGCAAGCTGCTGGGTAAGCGTACTCCCTCCAGTTTGTACGGATTCATGTAGTGCCTTTTGCTTCACAGCACGCAGCGTTCCCGACAAATCGACACCTTTATGCTCGTAAAAATGATTATCTTCAATGGCAATAACTGCGTCAATGACGAGCTGAGGAATCTCCTTAAACGTAACAGGTCTTCGATCTTCCTCGGTCCGAAGCTGCCCGATGGGAGAGCCATCATTAAAATAAGCGAAGCCTGTAATTGCATTTTTATCTACTTCCTGTAGAATCGTAGATCTGGAACGCACGGGCTCGTTTTTTACAATAGAAGCAACATAGCCAGCGGCGGTTCCCCCTGCGAATAGTGCCCCCATAAAACCGATGATGACGACCCACTTTATGACACGGCCGAGCCTTCGCATGGTTCTCCGTAAGCGGGAAGGCTTAGGCTCTGATACATTGTTTTTTTCTTCA
The DNA here is from genome assembly GCF_000307675.1 of Paenibacillus sp. ICGEB2008. Classification (NCBI taxonomy): domain Bacteria; kingdom Bacillati; phylum Bacillota; class Bacilli; order Caryophanales; family Paenibacillaceae; genus Paenibacillus; species Paenibacillus sp. ICGEB2008. The sequence goes on along the minus strand of NZ_AMQU01000019.1, from coordinate 28,241 downwards.
ACCATTAAGTCTTCCTCCTTTATAACAGCCATTATTATAGCATAAAATTACAAAATGAACCCATATGCTAAAAAGCCTGTCTTTTGGTGTCGTTGACTACATAAAAACAGTGTGTTATAAATAGGTCAAAGTAAATATCGTGAAAAGCGGAGAAAGACTTCAGTAGAAGGCGGAATCACGTTGTGCAGAGAGCCGATGGGTGGTGTGAATCGGTAGCGTCCCTCCTTTGAATTACCGTCTGGAGCTGTCTGGATGAATGGAAGCTTTTGCAGGTTTGCGAAGCTCTCCATAGTAATCCGGTACCGGGTGTAAACCCGTTATAGGAATGAAGAGAAAGAAACGTTGGTTTTTTGCATACGTTTCTTTAATTAGGGTGGTAACGCGAGTAGCTCCTTCTCGTCCCTTGGGATGAAAGGGGCTTTTTGGTTTGTTTAAATAGTAATTATTGGATGGAAAATAGGAGGGATTCAGGATGAAATGGGAAGAATTGAAGCCTGAGCAACAGGCAGAGGTAGAACGACAACTAGAAGTGATCCGTCGTGGAGTAGCGGAAATTGTACCTGAGGATGAGCTGAAGCGTAAGGTTATTAAATCGGTTGTTAGCGGCGAGCCACTTAAAATTAAGCTGGGTCTAGATCCGTCTGCACCCGATATTCATATCGGACATACGGTTGTTATGCACAAACTGCGCCAGTTCCAGGAATTAGGGCATCAAGTGCAACTGATTATCGGAGATTTTACAGGCAGAATTGGTGATCCGACAGGTAAATCGGAGACCCGCAAGCAACTGACTGAGGAAGATGTACAGCGTAATGCACAAACATACAAGGAACAAATTTTTAAGATTCTCGATCCTGAAAAGACAAAGGTATACTACAATTCCGAATGGTTAGGACCGATGTCTTTTGCGGATGTGGTAACTCTGTCTGCCAAAGTAACGGTTGCCCGTATGTTGGAGCGGGATGATTTTACAAAAAGGTACCAAAACGGCTTGCCGATCAGCATCCATGAGTTCTTTTACCCGCTGATGCAGGGCATGGACTCTGTGGCTCTCCAAAGCGATATAGAATTGGGAGGAACAGATCAAAAGTTTAATCTGCTGATGGGCAGAACCCTGCAAAAGGAATACGGAGTAGAACCGCAGGCAACCATTACATTGCCACTGCTTGAGGGGCTTGATGGCGTTCAAAAGATGAGTAAAAGTTTGGGTAACTACATTGGTGTGGATGAGGAGCCAAATGAAATTTATGGTAAATCGATGTCCGTTCCTGATGAGTTGATGCTGAAATATTTTGAGCTTGCAACGGATATTACCAATGAGGAGCTGGCAGAGCTGGCGAAAGGTGTTAAGGAGGGTTCGGTGCATCCACGTGATGCCAAAATGAAACTGGCCGGAACATTAGTGCGCATGTACCACGGTGAAGAGGCGGCAGAAGCGGCCAAGCAGCATTTTGTGACTGTATTCCAACAACGCGCGCTTCCTGATGACATTGAAGAATTCACCTTAACAGCAGATCAGTTAGAAGAAGGTGGCATTCGTGTGATCCAGTTGCTGACTCATCTAGGCTTTGCAGCATCTAACGGTGAGGCCAAGCGTAGTATTCAGCAGGGGTCGGTCAAAATTAATGAAGAGAAGTGGACCGATGTGAACGAAGCATACAAGCCGCAGGAAGGCGACATTGTACAGGTAGGTAAACGGAAATTTGCTAAAATCAAGCTTGGATAATTAAAATACATTTAAAAGCAGCGTTGAGATTGATCTCGTATCTCAGTGCTGCTTTTTTTATTTCTACCAAGCGAAAAGCCGTGGTAAACTTAGCACAAATAATCAAACAAATAGATACAGAGTTTTACATAATGAATACGTGGGTTGCCCAATGTGGGTGAAGGCTAGATAAATAACAAGTGTGGGGAAGGATTATATGGACTACTTTAAACGAATTCAGTGTGCGATTGAGTTTATTGAATTGAATCTCCGGGAAGATTTAAAAATTGCCGAGATTGCTTCACAGGCATACTTTTCAGCTTTTCATTTCCAGCGGGTTTTTCAGGCCATTTCGGGTTTTACAGTTCAACAATATATAAGAAGGAGAAGATTGTCCGAGGCGGCAAAACGGCTAAAGCAATCCAACCAAAAGGTATTGGACATAGCTATTGAGTATCAGTACAACTCGCAAGAAGCTTTTACTCGCGCTTTTGAAAAAAGTTTTGGGATTACCCCTGGGAAATATCGTAACTGTGATATTGAGCTTTCTGATCAAAGTAAAATCAATTTTCTGGATTACAAAAAAAAACGCAACGGAGGAATTAGAGGTGAACAAGCCTGTGATACTGCAACTCGAAACGACCAAAATTGTAGGATATGAATATAAAACAAATCTCAATAATGAGCAGCATTATAAAGAAATACCAGGATTTTATGAACACTTTGGCGCACATGAATATTTTATGTGTATTCCAAATAAAATCGCACCGGGAATGTCATATGGGATTGCCTGTCGATTTGAAGACAACGGTGCATTTTCATTTGTGGTGGGTGAGGCCGTTGAAGAAGAATCAAAAGAACTGGCTGAGGGTTTCATATATATGGAGATTCCAGCAGGCAAGTATGCTGAGTTTGACGCTTCAGGTTCAAATGGACGAGTTCAGAGTATACGAGATTTTATCTACGGCACATGGCTTCCTAATTCTAATTTTGAACGGAGGGAGGGACCTGATTTTGAAATTACGGACGTGATGAATTCCTATCCTGATCATTTGAATATGAAAGTGTACATCCCCATTGAATAAAACTCTCAGGCTTAATGTGTGGGGAATATAAAAAGCACCCGAATGAATTCGGGTGCTTTTTGGTGCTAATGCAAGGATTAGCGGTTGTAGAATTCGACGATTTGTTTTTCATCGATATCTTGGGACAATTCAGCACGTTCAGGCAAACGAATGTATTTACCTTCCAGAGCTGCGTCATTGTACTCCAGGTAAGCTGCCAAGTGGTTACGGTTTTCCAAAGCTTCTTTGATGGAAGACAGGGAACGACTTCTTTCACGAAGACCGATCACGTCGCCAAGGCTTACTTGGTAAGAAGCGATGTCAACTTTTTTGCCGTTCACAGTAACGTGACCATGAGCTACCAATTGACGTGCGCCTGCACGGGAATTAGCAAAGCCAAGACGGAATACAAGGTTGTCCAGGCGGCTTTCCAGCAAGAACATGAAGTTCTCACCAGCGATACCGTGCATGTGTTGAGCTTTGTTGAACAGGGTACGGAATTGTTTTTCACCCAAACCGTACATGTGGCGCAGCTTTTGTTTTTCTTGAAGCTGCATACCGTAGTTACTGATTTTTCTCCGTTGGTTTGCACCATGTTGTCCCGGAGGGAAAGGGCGTTTCAATTCTTTACCTGTGCCGCTCAGGGAAATACCGAGACGACGGCTCAATTTAAATTTAGGACCAGTGTAACGTGCCATTATAGAGTTAACTCCTTCATAATTAAAATTTGAGTTGGGGCTCTCTTTGCGCTCCAATTTGTTCGGCGTTACCTAGTAAGGTGAGACGCACTACTGACAGAAAAGTTCAGCCGCTGTCCTGTCAGCAACAAAAAAGATGAGGGTGACACAAACTGTTACGCCCAAAATTTAAGATCCGCACAGTAGATAGTTCTGCCGTACAGTCTTTTTCAATAATATATATTATATGGTATAGTGGGTCAATGTCAAGAAGAGAAAAAGAATGAAAACGTCAAAATTTGTCGATAGGGCTTTAGAACTAAAAAAGTGGGACGAATTTCTGAAAAATGGATGCAAATTTCTAAAGTTGAGAGTAAAATAGATCATATTATGAGCTATAGTGGTGTATAGCCGCTGTCTTGGTACAGCTAATTTTGCTGTGAAGGAGCGCCTTAATATGTCGGAATTTTCAACAACGGATCAGCAAACGCTTGACGGTAAAACAGTGCAGGCTAGCGGTGCTCCGCTGTTTGATGATAAAGGATATACGTCTTTTGCCTGGCTCCAGAACATGGATATGACACCCTATGATTACCCCTATATTAATCAGCTTCTCGTCCAAGGATATCGGAATTGGTTACAGCAGAGCAATGGTATATCCTGGATCAGTGAAGAGTATACTGCTGTCTTTAATTTTACAGGTGTTCGGGTTGCTGGTAGGGAAGAGGATGATGACGAGGATTTAGAGTTGGTCGAGCGTTGTTGCATATCTAGAGAGATGGAAGTGAGCCAGCGTAAACTTCGAGATGGGAGCCTTGCATTTGTATACATGGTCCCCATATTATGCCGCAATTACAAGAGAGAGCCTTTCGCCGCTCTTCGTTTTACACGGCCTGCTCAACATTCTGTCTCGAATCAGGACGCATTGTTAGTGGCTTCTTTGCATTTTAGATCCTGCTTTTACTCGAAGTTTGAGTATATATTTATGGAAGATATCCTAGGGATGCAGAATCGGAGCGAACGTGAGGGCAGACGCCGCTCTATTTTATTTCAGATTGTAAAACGGATGCATGACAAGATTGATGTGGAAGGCGTGCTGGATGAAGTATTTGGAAGTATCGCCTATTTGTTTCCCCATGTGGATATCACGTTGTATATGAGTCAGGATCGGCACAGTCGAAATCCTCAGGTCAAGCCTTTGTTGCTGCATGAACGGGACGAGGATGTATGTGTCCGTGCATTTATGAAAGGGCAAATGGCTGTGAATGAGCCTGCTGGTCCACAAGATGAAATAACTGAAATCGGTATCCCGTTACGTGGTAAGCAGGGCGTATATGGTGTTTTCCATATGATTCTTCCGGCAGGTGCGGATAGTATGGAAAAAGTGGACGTAGAGCTGATTGCGATGATGGCAGATACAGCTGGCACCGCATTTGAAAATGCGAAGCTGCTGGAGCAATCGAATGTACTTATCCATGAATTGCGGCTCATTAATGAGTTGGTTCAGCGTTTGAATCAGAGCCTGAAATTAAATGAAATATTTGAGTTTGCCGTGCAGGAGTTATTAAAAATGTTCATGGCCGACTTTTGTTGTATTGTGCAGCTGGATCAGGATGGAAGTTGCTTTAGGGTGATGTCAAGCAATGTGGAAAGTTTAAAGCTGGAGAGTTACCCTCGTGAAGGCGGATTTGCTGGACTGATATGCAAAACAGGAGAGCCTGTGATTGTGTCTGACTATAGAAAGGATGGAAAGATATCCTCTCGGTTTATGGATGCGACGGACTCTCAGTCATTGATGGCTGTGCCTATGAAGAACAGGGGGACTCCTAGAGGGGTTATATTATTATCGAGCAAGCTTCCACACTTTTTTTCTTACGATAATTACAAGATGCTGCAAATGCTGGCTCCTCATATCGGACTGGCCGTAACTAATGCTATGCTGCATGCCGAGGTGCGGCGTCTCGCTAATATGGACATGCTAACAGGTTTATATGTGCGTCATTATGTAGACCGAATCATTCAGGAGCATCAGGAAAAGGATTTCTGTGGCTCTCTTATTTTGGTCGATATTGACCAATTCAAGCAGGTGAATGATACGTATGGCCACCAGACGGGGGACGAAATTCTGAAAAGCGTCAGCAATATTGTTCGCTCGGCGACCCGTGATGAGGATGTATGTGCCAGATGGGGCGGAGAGGAGCTTGCCATTTATTTGCCGCAGCTGGGGGTGCAGCAGGCACTGGGGTATGCGGAAAAAATACGTAGCCGTGTACAATATGAAACTAATCCTCAGGTGACTGTTTCTTGCGGGATTGCTGAATGGAACTGGCTGGACGAGCAGATCAGTATTGAATCTTTATTTTATAGGGCTGATATGGCCTTGTATGAAGCAAAAAATGAAGGCCGTAATCGTATAGTTATTGATCATATAGGCGATGTGTAGAGAATATTCCTTAGGGAATGTTCTCTTTTTGTTTTGCATAACCGTTTGTAGACAGGTAATCCTAAGCGTAGCTATAACATGAATGTTCTGAAACAGAATTTTTATCATGATTTATAGTCATGTTTAGGATAGGACGGATGATGGTATGCATTGGAGAAAGCAATGGGTAATGCGGGGCTGTGTGTTTCTAATTATATGTGTGTTAAGCGGTTGTGTACTGGATCGACAATATACTCCTGAGCAGATTTTTAGAAGAGCTGTTGCAGGAATGGCTGGCAGAGAGAGGATAACATTTAGCGGAAAGACTGGAATCAGAACTGACGGCGGTCTGCCTACGGCTAAACAGTTTGAATATCGCGGGAAGCTAAGAAATCACGATGAATTAATCATGCATTGGGGATCTACAGAGGCTTTCCGTAAGCAAGGCGACTATGTAGCACTAAAAGAAGATAAGTCCGAGCCTGGTGTTACACATGAACGATTTCTTCGTCAAAATGGGAAATGGATTGCGCTGACATCTGGGGATACTTCTATGGTTCAAAATGGCATGTTAAATCGCTTCAATCCGATTCAGGAGCTCGAGGAATTAAATACACTGAATAAGAGCATTCGTATGGAAAAGGGAGCTGCCCGGGGAACTTGGGTGGTGAGGATTGAACCAGAACCTGCCTCGGCAAAGCGTTGGTTAAAAGAACGTTTAATGGAAGAGATGAATACGTTAAATCCTCAAATCAGGATATTAAAAACGCAGCATACAGAAACGAACCAAGAGCTGCAACAAAAGCTGAGCCAAGTATGGAAGCAGAGTTGTGAGGATATGAACAACCAGCTGGAGCATTCTAATGTTCGGACTGTGTATCATTTAACTATAGATCGCCAAACGGGTTTACCCTTAAAGCTGTCATCCGAATGCCGAATTTCCCGACAGGTTGCGAATGAAGAGCAGCATCAGGAGGCACTGATCACCCGAGTTGTTTTTGAGGACTACAAGTAACGGAGCGGGCATGATACAATGGAATTTGAATTAACCGTTGTTCAAAAAGAGTGAATAAAGAAGGAGAGACACTACATGAAAGATCCTAGAATACTTAAGCTTGCGGAAAATCTGGTAGGTTACTCTGTTGAAGTGCAGCCTGGAGAAAATGTATTGATCGAAATGATTGGTACAGAGCGTGACTTGCTTAACGCCATCATTCATGAAGTTGGTAAAAAGGGTGGAAATGTTTTTGTTCAGCTTACAGATCGTAAGGTGCAGAGCGCTATGCTTCGCAATGCGACAAAGGAAATGCTGGAAACTTGGGCTGAAATTGACCTCAACCGGATGAAACAAATGCACTGTTACATCGGAATTCGTGCAGGCGAAAATGTAAATGATCTGTCAGATGTACCGGAAGATAAAATGAAAATGTATAATTCAATTTATCAGCATGCGGTACATAGCGAACAACGAGTGAAACACACAAAATGGGTAGTGCTGCGTTATCCGAATGACAGCATGGCTCAATTGGCCAATATCAGCACCGAAGCATTCGAAGATTTTTATTTCGATGTATGTAACCTGGATTACGCAAAAATGGACAAGGCTCAAGATGCATTGGCAGACTTGATGAATCGGACAGACAAAGTACGGATCAGCGGTCCAGGTACTGACTTGAGCTTCTCTATCAAGCAAATCGGAGCCATTAAGTGTTCGGGTCAATGCAATATTCCGGATGGCGAAGTATACAGCGCGCCTGTACGTGATTCAGTTAACGGAACTATTAGCTATAATGCACAAACCCTGTATAATGGAATTACCTTTGAGAATGTTAAATTCCGTTTTGAAAATGGTAAAATCGTGGAAGCGACAAGCAACGATACAAAGCGGTTAAATGATATTCTCGATTCCGATGAGGGAGCACGCTATATTGGCGAGTTTGCCATCGGGTTTAACCCACACATTTTACACCCAATGAAGGATATTCTGTTTGATGAGAAGATTGCAGGCAGCTTGCACTTTACACCAGGTCAAGCTTATGAAACGGCGGATAACGGTAACCGTTCTTCGATTCATTGGGATTTGGTATTGATTCAACGTCCAGAATATGGTGGCGGTGAAATTTATTTTGATGATGTTCTAATCCGTAAGGATGGCATTTTTGTGCTGCCTGAGCTGGAGCCTTTAAATCCTGAAAACTTGAAATAACGATATCTGTTCTTGCTGAGAAAGCGATTTCAATGTATCATAATGAATGAGCATTGATACACGACAATCCAGTAAAGCGAGGGATCTTACTATGTCCAACAATAATGCGGCGGTTGTTGAAATTGCACAGACGGCCAGCAAATTCACTTCTTCCATCGTCCTTCATTCCGAAAATAAGTATATTGATGTGAAAAGTATACTGGGCTTGTTTACGACGTTGGTCAGCAGTCACAGTTATGAGCTGCATGTTCACGGGCCTGACGCCGAGGAAGCCAAAAAAGCGATTATTGAGGTGTTCCAGAAGCACGGGCTGCACATTTCAGTAGCCACCTAACTTATTGAGGAAGCAAAAGCATCCCTACCTGTAACTGTAGGGATGCTTTTTTTGTCAGGTTCTTGTATTAGCCTGCAATTTGGTCTAATATTAAGGTTAGGACGTCTTGTGCGACATTGAGACATAGGGGGGAAGAATCCATGACTTCATCTGATTTGCAGGAACAATTGAATATCAAGGCCATTAATCTGCTTCAGGAAGATGCAGATAAAATAAAGAAGCTTATTGAAGTACAGATGGAGAATCTGGCAACCCGTTATTGCCCTCTCTATGAGGAAGTGCTGGATACTCAGATGTACGGATTTTCCAAGGAAGTGGATTTTGCGGTTCGCGCCGGACTTCTTCCGGAAATGGTAGGTAAACAGCTGGTCAGTGAGCTGGAACGCAATCTGGCTATTCTATATGAGGCCATGAATAATAAGGCTAATTAGAAAGACGGTTGAATTGATGAGAGCATGCGAAGTTTGAGAGCATGCTTTTTTTGATGCCATTTTTTAAAAAGGGGACGAGAGGTAGCTTATAGCGTTCACCTTTGCCCTTGAATTTTTACAGTTTAAGGGGTTATATCGTCTTAAAAATTCAAGGGCATTAGTGATCAGAAGAATAAACGAAACGCGAAGAAGTCACTACAATGTAATCTACATTTTAAAATTTGGAAGCTACACCAGGAAGAAGGATACACCCAACAATACATACACTACCAGTAGCATGAGTCCCTCATACCAGTTGGTTGAGCCGTCCTGAGTGATGGATTTGGCGATAAATACAGCGACGGCAATGGCTACCAATTCAATGGTGGTGAAAACGATATTCATCGTGTTTCCCATAAAGTAACTGACAAAAATCAGCACAGGGGCAACGAATAGGGCGATTTGCAAACTGCTGCCGACAGCAATTTCAACAGATGCACCGATTTTGTTCTTCATGGCTAGTAAAATGGCAGCGCTATGTTCGGCCGCATTACCAATAATAGCGACAAGAAATGCACCCACAAACAATTCGCTGAGTCCAAATTGAGTCGTAAATACTTCCAGTGTACCTACCAGCCATTCGCTGACAAAAGCGACCATAACGGTAGCGAGTACCAAATAGGCAATGGATTTATTTCTAGACCATACAGGGGCATGCTCATGCGGCAATTCTTCATCTTTTTGTTCGGTCACGTCAGCTAAATAGTCCTTATGCGTAATCATAGAAAAAATAAGCCACGCAATATACGCGACAATGAGCGTGCCTGCAACAATGAGACTGAGTGTATCTGACTCGCTATCCGTGATCACATGTGTGTTCAGAAAGACAGCTGGAACGAACAAGGCAATAACAGCCACAATCATCAGGGAGCCACTTAATCCAGCCAGCGATATATTGAAATTTTGCACTTTATATTTCAAACCGCCAGCGAACAGACTCGCTCCGAGCACCAGCAGCAGATTGCCGATGATCGAACCGGTAAGACTGGCCTTTACCATATCGTAAAGACCTTCTTTGACGAGAAAAATGGCGATGATCAGTTCGGCTGCGTTACCAAAGGTGGCATTTAAGAATCCACCTAAACGTTGACCAGCATAATGAGCAACACTTTCAGTCGCCCTACCGAGAAAACCGGCTACAAATACAACAGAAATCGCACAAATGACAAATTGGGCTATGGCATTCCAATGTGTGTAATGAGCGACTGCACTAAGAGCAAATGTCGCTATAAGCAAAGCGGGAGATAACCATTTTTTCAATGAAGAGCACCTCGATATCAATAGATGTGTACAAGTTTGGTGAATACTGTCACTTGTATGGATTTTTCTAAATTAATATACCCAAAATGATATAGGTTGTAAACGAACGATGTTTTTATACGTAAGGTTTGCATTTGGAGTGGCTGAGGCTTTACAATACAAATAAAGGATGGATGAAGGGGGACATAGGTCATGGCAGAGCAAATTCAACAACTGGAAGCAGGAAACATCAAGATTTCCAACGATGTCGTAGGAAAAATTGCCGGGATGGCCGCATTAGAGACACCAGGCATTGCTGCAATGTCAGGCGGCTTATCGGAAGGCTGGGCTAAAAGGCTGAGCGGTAAAAATGTGCAGAAGGGCGTATCAGTGGAGGTTGGACAACTGGAAGCTGCCATTGATCTACGTATTATCGTGCTCTACGAAACACCTATTCATGAGGTGTCCCGAATTCTTCAGCAAAATGTGCGAGAAGCCGTCGAAAGCATGACGGGGTTGCGGGTCGTGGAAGTGAACGTAAAAGTGGAAGGTGTCGCGTTCAAGGACGACGCAGTGTAATAGAACCACTGCATGCTAAATGAACATTTTTCACCAATGGTATAGATGCCGGGAATTCTCTGCGATAATCCGCATAAGAACACGAAAACTGGTGGTTATAAAACGCCAGTTTTCGTTTTGTGAATCTGCTGGTTAACATTTTGCAGACGGACCTGTAGTTATATACATATACAAAAAAAAACTTCCAATGCCACCGTGATTAGTGGTCATATGGAAGTTCTTTTTTTAGCGGTAACGGTTGGTTCTACGAGTTTGAAAGCGAGTGGGAACTTCACTACGGACCGTCACCCCTGTAGTGCGTTCTTGCACTGCTTGTTTGGTGTTCTCACGAGAAATACTGAGCATGATGCCCATAGAAAACATCATGACAAGCAGGGAGGAACCACCAAAGCTAATAAACGGAAGAGTTACGCCAGTGATTGGAATCGTTTGGGTTACCCCGCCGATATTAATGAAGGCCTGAATGGCGATCAAACCCATGATGCCAGTGCCCACCAACGTTCCGAACGGATCATGGCAACGCAGAGCAATGATCATGCCTCGCCAAATGAAATACAAATATAGCATTAGGAAAATGGCTGTTCCGATAAATCCGAATTCTTCACCAATAACTGAAAAGATAAAATCATTAAACGAATTGGGCAGATAATGAAGCTTGATAATGCCTTTACCAAATCCCGATCCGTTTAAGCCGCCTTCGCCAATTGCTTGGAGGGACTGCACCAGATTGTATCCTGTGCCTTGTCTATACTTCTCGGGATTAAGAAAGGCTTGAAAGCGTCCGATTTTATAATCTTGCTTGGCAGCAGTAGCTTGTCCATTTGCGCTGTCGGAATCTCCTCCAAACAACGATCCAATACCAAATACGATGGAAGCGCCTAGCACGAGCAGGATGATTGATGCTGTAATGTGTTTGACGCTGGCCCCCCCGGCATAAATAATCAGGCCGCTGGTGGCTACCAAAATAAAGCAGGAGCCTAAATCCGGTTGAAGCATGATGAGTCCTGCGACAGAGCCTACAATGACAGTTACAGGTATGTAGCCAGTCCGCAAATCTCTAAATCGATCTCCTTTTTTGACAATCAGTGCGGATAAGTAAAGGATGATGGATATCTTTGCGAGTTCTGTTGGCTGGAAGCCAATACTACCAAATCTGAGCCAGCTTTTTGCACCATTCAGAGAGCCTGTAAAAAGTACGATGATTAGCAGTAATATGGTTATGAAAAATAAAGGCACAAAAAGCTTTTTATATTTTTCCATCTTAATATTCATAGCTACCAGCATAATAAAAAGTCCAAGTATAGCAAATGCAGACTGGCGCTTTACAAAATATAAAGAGTCAAAATTGTATTCTTTATTCAGCAGAGCTACGCTGGAGCTGGAGCTAAATACCATGATTACACCGAATCCAACCAGCAACAAAGTGAGGATCAGCAATTGGAAATCCGGTGTCCCTCTTCTTCGAGTCTCCGGCTTCGTATTTCTCATATCAGCTTCCCCCGGTATTCGCCGCAAGGTATATTCCTCGCAGACGTTTATCATTTTATCGTTTATCCATTTTATCATAGTATGTTTGATAGGCTTCTGCAACCATCTGGAGCAACAGATATCACAACAATTCCATATCTGCTACAATAGGATAAAAATAAAGACTTGAGAGAAACGGCGCGTATGGGGTAAAGCTGCATGATTTATCGGAAGCTGGCCCGATGTTTTAAAAGGAGAGGTGGAACATAATGATACAACAGGCGATGGACCAAACCTGGTTTAATCAATTACAACAAAACATGGTGGAGTGGCGTAGACATTTACATAAGAATCCCGAAATTTCTTTTCAGGAAAGTAAAACTGCTGCTTTTGTAGCAGATAAGCTAGAGAGCTGGGGATTAGATGTTCGCCGACAGGTAGGGGGACACGGTGTTGTAGGTACCATTCGTGGTGCCAAACCTGGACCTGTGGTTATGTTACGCGCCGATATGGACGCTCTTCCTATTCAGGATGAAAAGGAATGTGAATATCGCTCCAGTGTGGATGGGGCCATGCATGCTTGCGGACATGACGGACATACGTCTGTTTTGCTTGGGACAGCATACTATTACAGTCTGAACCGCGATGAGCTGGAGGGAGAAATCCGGTTTTTGTTCCAGCCTGCGGAGGAATTGCTGCCTGGGGGTGCGGTTAATGTCATCAAAGATGGCGTACTGGAAGGTGTGGATGTGATTTATGGCATCCATTTATGGACACCCTTCTCGGTCGGGACCGCTGCGAGTTGTGCAGGGCCGTTGATGGCGGCTGCCGACGATTTTTATATTGAAATTGCAGGTAAGGGTGGGCATGGCGGTATGCCCCAGTCCACTAATGATAGTGTGGTGGCAGGCTCAGCTCTTGTTATGCAACTGCAGAGTATCGTAAGCCGTTCAGTCGACCCGTTAAAGCCTGCTGTGTTGACGGTGGGAACGATCCAAGGGGGCTCTGCGCAAAATATAATTGCAGAAACCTGCCGCTTGAGTGGAACCATTCGTACGTTTGATGAGCAGACCCGGACGGTCATGAAAGAGCGATTGCATGAGGTAACTGAGCTTACAGCAGCAACATATGGGACATCAGCAAAAATTCGTTACATTATGGGATACCCGCCAGTTGTTAACGATGCCCAGGAAGCATCCCGCTTTTTTAAGGAAGCAAAGCCTGTGTTCGGCGAGGGGAATGTACAGGAAGCGCCAAAGTTGATGCCTGCCGAAGATTTTGCGTATTATTTGGAACGTGTGCCAGGTTGTTTTATGTTCGTCGGGGCGGGTAATCCGGCCAAAGGAGCAATTTATCCGCATCACCATCCAAAATTTGATTTTGATGAGGATGCCATGATCAACGCAGTTCGTCTGTTTATTGCCATGTCTACCGGATATGTTGCTGGACGAAAAGAAGGGGCAATTAACGGCTAATACGAGCTAAATTGGGAAGGGTCCAATCTGGAGTATGAGCTGAATGAAATGGGGTACCCTACTCTTGAAAAGGAGGGAGTACCCATGAAAAAGGTTCAGGAAGTTATGACTAAAAAATGTGTAACGGTTACCCCGCAGGACAATATTTACGAAATAGCGGTCAAAATGAAAGACAATGATACTGGTTTTATCCCAGTTGTGGAAAGCGAAGGCAGTGATAAGTTGATCGGTGTGGTAACAGACCGTGACCTTGTGATTCGCGGCTACGCAGCTAAAAATTCTGGTTCTGGTTCGGTGGATACGGTAATGACAACAGGTATTCGTACAGCCAGTGCTGACATGTCAGTGGACCAAGCAGCTGAACTGATGGCAGAACAGCAAATCCGTCGTTTGCCCGTGACGGAAGGAGACCGTCTGATCGGGATTGTTTCGATTGGGGATTTAGCGGTTCGTAATATTTTTGCAGACAACGCTGGAGAGGCGCTTAGCCAAATTTCCGAGCAGGTTCACTAGAAGGATAATATAGCAGGTACCAGTTTGGGCGGTCATTATCCCGAGCTTCTGATCAGGAGTTCAACCCGAGTGTGGGTTGGACTCCTTGCTATTCCGGTTGATATGCGAATAAACGGATAAGCTATTTATTATAGAACTTTTGAGTGTCAGGAGGTAGTCATGAACCCAGATCATCCTTGTATTGTACAACGTGATTTTACCGTTCTGCTGGAAATGGGTTTGCCCGATTCGGAATGGGCCCGTTCACAGTTGCAGGTTTATGCAGAGCTGGTAAAAAGTCCGTCCGCTTTTCATACATATCACATCACTCCATTGTCGCTCTGGAATGCGGCCGCTCTCGGGTGGAGTGCTGAGGACATTCAAAATAGTTTGCACGCTATGTCCCGTTGGGGTATTCCGCGTGATTTGTTGAGAGATATTGAACAGCTTGTATCTCGTTACGGGACGTTGACGCTGTCACGGGCAAGTGCAAAAGAAGAACAAATTTACGGCACTGATACGATTGACGCGAATCGTGATGAGCAAGAGTCAGACAGAGATACAAAGGCGAGTAAAACCAACACATACACAATAGGGGATCACTTGATCTTGACGGCAGAGACCCCAGCTTTACTGGATGAGCTATTAAACAAGAAAGAGCTAAAACAGCTTGGTTTGCTTCGCACCAATGAGACAAGTGCATCCGTACCGCCCGAAAATCGTGGCTTGCTCAAGCAGGAATTAACTCGCTTGGGATATCCTGTTGTGGATACGGCAGGTTATCTTGAGGGGAATCTGCTTCGTTTTACCTTGGGAAAGGGACAAACGGAGTTGCAGCTTCGTGATTACCAGGTGAAAGCCGCTGATGCATTTGAAGGTGCAGACGGCTTAGGGGGGAGTGGTGTACTAGTGCTCCCATGTGGAGCCGGAAAAACAGTGATCGGTATGGCAGTGATGAATCGCCTTCAGTGTGAGGTGCTCATTTTAACTTCTAATACTATCTCCGTGCGGCAATGGATCGAAGAATTGAAGCAAAAGACGAATATTCCTGTCGATTCTATCGGGGAATACAGTGGTCAGAAAAAGGAGGTGCGACCGATAACGGTGGCAACCTACCAGATTTTGACGCATCGTCGCACCAAATACGGAGAGTTTGAACATATGAAGCTACTGAGTGAGCGGAAGTGGGGACTCATTATATATGATGAGGTACATTTGCTGCCTGCGCCAGTATTTCGAGCGACGGCTGATATTCAGGCTACCCGTCGTTTGGGATTAACAGCTACGTTAGTTCGAGAGGACGGGTGTGAGCGGGATGTGTTCTCTTTAATTGGACCCAAACGGTACGATATGCCGTGGAAGGAACTGGAACGACAGGGCTGGATTGCTCAGGTCGATTGTGTAGAGCTGCGTTTGCCCATGACCGCTGACCTTTTGGAGCGAAGTATGCGCGCTGAAGGCAGACAGCAATACCGAATTGCAGCCGAAAATCCGGCTAAGCTGGAGGCAGTACGCAGTCTAATGGAGAAACACAAGGGGATACCCACGCTTATTATTGGCCAATATTTAGACCAGTTACGTAAATTGGCTCAGGAGCTGGATGTTCCACTGATTACGGGATCCATGACTCAGAGTGAGCGGGTGCGTTGGTTCGATGCGTTTCGCAAGGGCAGTATTCAAACCCTATTGGTATCTAAGGTGGCGAACTTTGCGGTGGATTTGCCGGATGCAGCGGTGGCCATAGAAGTATCGGGTAGCTTTGGCTCCCGTCAGGAAGAAGCGCAGCGACTTGGCCGCATTTTACGACCAAAGCCAGGCGAGAATAAAGCTTATTTTTATGCATTAGTGACAGAGA
The DNA here is from genome assembly GCF_000307675.1 of Paenibacillus sp. ICGEB2008. NCBI lineage: Bacteria > Bacillati > Bacillota > Bacilli > Caryophanales > Paenibacillaceae > Paenibacillus > Paenibacillus sp. ICGEB2008. The sequence goes on along the minus strand of NZ_AMQU01000019.1, from coordinate 12,256 downwards.
ACAGTAAGGAGACGGATTTTGCAGCACGTCGTCAGCTGTTTCTGATTGAGCAGGGCTATGAATATGCGGTTCGCAGGTTTGATAGGACAATGGCTAGCAGAAGCCAGGAGGATGAGACTGAAGATGGCGGAAAGAAAAAGGAGGCCTAATCAAGGATGGGCGTAACGAATACGCAAGGCAGCTGGAATGAGCTTTCAGCGGATGAACTGCTGGTGCTTAAACGATGCTTTATCCGGCATGCTGCACAACCTATGAGGGAAGAGGAGCCTGTGCAGCTTACCCAAGGTGCTTTAAGCGGAGTCGAAACAAAACTGGCACTGCATGGGCTTCGCACCCGGGGGTGGCTGGAGGCAGTCACCAAATCGTGGGGTGAGCGGATTTTATATATTCCGATTGATCGACTACCCGCTCTGTACGATATGCTGTTAGAGCAAACTCCAATGAACGGGATACATACGGATCATCCGATAACGGTACATGAAGCAATGACAGGACTGGAGTCGGAGTTGCTGCATGTGTTGTCACGTATTGCAATACAGGGGGTTCCTTTGACGGCCAAAGGAACCATACATAAGCGGTCATTGCAAAAATTAAATGAACTTACCCCCTTTCGTCCAGAGGACCTGGAGGGACTTGGGTTGCATTATGCGCATGCCGAGCTGTATCCAGTACAAACGGTGGTCATGATCGATTTACTACTTAGTTTGGGCCTGCTTGTGAAAGAAACTGTGTCTTTCCGCATTCAGGAAGCGGAACTGGCGACATGGATTCGCTTGTCTGCTGGGCAAATGCGCAAGCATATTTTTGCCACCCTCATGGAAAGGTACGGCAAGGCTGAAGCGCCCATACAGCATTTTCGCTATATGCTGTGTGCCGTCTCGCAGTATGTAGGAACAGACGGATGGATATCTATTCAGTGTCTGCTGCAATGGATGCTTCAGGTAGGCTTAATGCCGCAAAATCGTTTAAAGGGAGATGATTCCACAAACAGTACCCTTATAGATATTGTTCCTACAAACGCAACTCTCGATGGGCTTGCGGATGAAACAGTATCTGATTTTAATTTTAATGGACCTTTTATGGAAGATATAAAGGGTTGGTTGAAGGCCCTGACGGCTTTTGGAATGGGGGATTGGGGTCAGACCACATCAGGTGAATTGTGTTTTCGCTGGAATGTCTCTGTGACAGATCTGCTTCGTCCCTATCATGACGAGGATATACATCAAGAGCAAGGTGCCTTTTATGTGCAGCCTGATTTTGAAATATTAGTGCCGCCAGATGTCGCATATGATGTGCGCTGGCGATTGGAATGCTGCTGTGAACGTGTGACAGGAGACCGGATGGTAGTATATCGGATTACCAGAGAGAGTATTACAGAGGCAATCGAGCTGGGCATGGAGTCTAAGGCGATTCCTGCTCTTTTGGACAAGTACAGTCGGACAGGGGTGCCAGAACATGTACGGCTGGCAGTAGAGCAGTGGGCAGGCGATGTGGGACGAACGGCTTTTGCGACAGTAACACTTCTGCGATGCGGTACTCAGGAGGATGCGGACATGGTTGCGCGTCATCCTGCACTGGAAGGATTACTGGAGCGACTCGGTGACAAAGATTTTATTATCCCGGTGCGCTCTGCTGACAAAATACGAAAAGCGCTCGCTACAATTGGATTAAGTCCGCGTCTTGAGCCAAAAGGTGCGGATGAGCCAGCTCATCATTATCCACTTTTGACGGAGACAGAGAACCTAGAAGCAGGCCGTTCCCTATTTTCACAAGAGGGAAGAGCTGGTCTGGTTTACACCGGGCGTACGTTGCATTTCTATGAACAAGAGCACACCCTGCCTGATCCGTCTGACTATTTTCCAGAAAGATCTACAGTACCCTCTTCATGGACAAAAGAATGGAGGAGTTACCATACGTCCACTTCCAGGCAGTTGATGGAGCAAGCGATCCGTTGGCAGGCGGCGGTGGGATTGCGTATCAGCGGGAAAGAGGTTAAATGGATACCGGAATCGGTGGTTTCTGGCGATCCCTGGAGTGTCACAGGCTGGTACGCCTCAGGAATGGATGAGGAAACACCTTCTCGTGCGACCTTGCAGCCAAGGGATTGGTCCGATATGAGGTTGTTGGTTCCTTTTACATAGTCGTGTCAGGAAGTGCATGAAACTCCTTCTTCTCAAAAGAAGGATGTGGTATGATAAATGAGTCTACTTTTATTGGGTAGAACTTTATATAAAGTGAGATGACATTCATGAGCGTAGCCGAATTGAACACGGTCAATATGGCAGAAGTGCTTATTAACGCCTATGAATTGGGCGATATGGTCAACCGGTCCTTTGAGGTATCGGATTATTTATATTGGAAGCAGCGTGTGGAATTGAATCCGTCTATTCAGGCGTGTGTACGCAAGCTGGATGCCAAAAAGGAGCTTTTCGCTGAAACGGAGCGTTTTGGGCATTTTCATCCCAACTATCATGAAGCGAAGGACGCAGTGCAGGTCGTTGAACTGGAGCTGGAACAATTTGAGGCTGTTAAGGAGTTCAAACGGGCCGAAAAGGCGCTGGATGATATGCTTCATGCCATGTCTGAAACAATTGCATATTCCGTGTCCGAGACCATTAAGGTGCCGAGCAACGATCCGAATGTGAAAAAGGGCGGATGCGGCAGCGGAGGAAAATGCTCCTGCGGATAGGCCATAGGAATGATACGGAGGGGAGATGAAGCGAATGTTTGCCGAGCGGACAGGGTACATCATTTGGGTAAGCGATATCAAGGCTGCCCGCAATCTGGAGAAATACGGAAATGTCCACTATATTTCAAAGCGTATGCATTATGTAGTTATTTATATGAATGCGGATCGGGCAGAGGACACCGTTAAAAATATTCGCAGACTTTCCTATGTACGTAAGGTTGAGCGCTCTTTCCGAAATGAGATTAGGACGGAGTACAACGACGATAAGGAAAAGATGAAAGAATATGAAATATAAGCTTTGATTGTCTATACATTCAGAATTCTTAAAAAAAGGTCAGCCTACGGGCTGGCTTTTTTTTGTGAAGCCAGGACTTTTGCATACTAATCTTAATGCTGTTAGACCTAAAAAATCTTTAAAAAACACCCATAAACTTCAATTTTGTAACTTGTAGTCCCGGGTCTGTTGAGGTAACATATGAATATATTGGTAGATATAAAGACCTATCTGGTGGGGAGAGTGATCCCGTGCGTGACAAGGCAATGCAGCGATGGAGTACATACGAACCGTTCTACGTGGAGATGGGCGATAAGAAAGTCGCCGATATCGTGATTACAAATCATGCGAAAACACGTTATTTAGATCGGGTAGAGCAGAAACAGTCCGAGACGAATCATATCGCCGCCTGGCTTTGGGAGTGCCTGAAGCAAAACAGGATGGAGTCCTACTATCATAATGAAGAGGATGTATATTTAATTGATGGTGATCTGGTCGTTGTCGCCGAATTTGGTGAGTTGCCAGGTGAGATGGACATTGCGGGAAATCCGCTTCATAAGATGATTATCATTACCTTTTTGGGTCGGATGTCAGAGACTATCGAATTGAGGGACTTAAAATCCTACTATTCATGGCTGCGCCATTCGCGGCGCATGACACTGATGAAAAGCACTCGTAAGCAAAAATAGACGGTGATTTGGCGGACGGTTCCATTAGAAACCGCGCTCATTGACACCGTCGAGTTTGAGTAGAAGTATGCAGTTATCAGCTGCATGCTTTTTTATTTTGCAAGCATATACTCCTCATTTCGGTAAGTTTACTCGGAAATTGTTCGCAGACGTTTTTCTTATGCTAAAATAAGGAGATCAGAGGGGAGAGGGCTGTCAATATGAACTTTCATCAGCTGCACATTTTTTATACCGTAGCGGAGCGCGGAAGCTTCTCGGCGGCGGCGCAAGCGCTGCATATGACGCAACCTGCGGTGACGATGCAAATTCAATCTTTGGAAGATTATTTTGGCACGAAGCTACTGCACCGATCGACTAAAAAAATTGAGCTTTCGGAGGCAGGAGCGACATTACTTCCTTTTGCAAAAAGAAGTATGCAACTGATCAGGGAAGCTGACGAGGCAATGTCTGCTTTTACTCACATGCTGGAGGGAAGATTGCATATTGGCGCCAGCCTAACGATTGGTGAATATATTGTGCCAAGAATGTTGGGCCCGTTTGGTCAGGAGTACCCTCACATACGCATGGCAATGAATGTAATGAATACGACTCAAATTATGGATGATATACTAAAGCATCAGTTGAATTTAGGGCTGATTGAGGCCCCGGTACAACACCCGGATATTGTGGTGGAATCTGTGATGCAGGACGAACTGAAGCTGATTGTTCCTTCGGGGCATGTGTTAGCCAAGGCCAAAAAAGTAGTTTTAGAAGATGTATTCAAGCATCCTTTTGTAGCTAGAGAAAAAGGTTCTGGTACACGACAAGTCATAGAAGATGGGCTCAAAAATCGTGGTGCGGATGCCTCTCGACTTGATATTGTAATGGAGATGGGCAGCACTGGAGCGGTCAAATCAGCGGTAGAGGCAGGACTGGGGATTACCATGCTGTCACCTTCTTCAGTCAAACACGAGGTTGCGCTCGGGTTGTTGAAAATTGTAAATATTTCAGATATTACCTTCAAACGAGAGTTTTATGCGATTCATCTGAAATCAGCTTTGTTGCCAATCCCGGTAGTAACTTTTTTATCTTACTTGCGTCGTCATGATCAGGGATTGGACGTATTCGAGGACTCGCAGGACAAACTTGTAGTGATGAAAGAGGAGGAGCAATTGCGTAATGAAGGAACAGATTAATTCACAACGATATGATCTACATACACACACCCAAGCATCTGACGGTATGCAATCACCTGCTGATAATGTGCGCTGGGCGAAGGAAAAAGGGTTGGCCGGTGTGGCTATTACAGATCATGATACGGTGGCCGGTTTGGAGGAAGCCTTGGAGGAGGGAAGACGCATTGGAATGACAGTGGTGCCGGGTGTGGAAATCAGTACACGTGCTGGTGGCAAAGATATTCATATATTAGGTTATTTTATGGATTACCGTAATAAAATATTTTTGGAACGGTTGGAAAAGCTGAGACAGGCGCGGGATACCCGTAATGATTTGATTTTGAGTCGATTGCGTAGCTTGGGCGTGGAAATCACGCTAGATGAGGTGGTGGCTACAATGGGCAGACCACTAGCGCCAGATGAAAGCATTGGACGTCCGCATATGGCAGATACCCTGGTTCAAAAAGGTTACGCGAAGGACATGCGTGATGCGTTTGACCGTTACTTGGCAGAAGGCGCGCCCGGATACGTATCTGTACCCCGTGTAGAGCCTGCGGAGGCTATAAGCTGGATTCGTGAAGCAGGAGGTGTGCCTGTAGTGGCCCACCCTGGCTTGTATGGAAATGATGAACTGGTACGCTCCATTATAGAGGCAGCGAAGCCTGTAGGGTTGGAGGTGAGCCATTCAGACCATGATGCTGAGGCTGAGAGCCGATATACTGCTATGGCGGTGCATTATGGGCTTATCGCAACAGGCGGCTCGGATTTTCACGGTGCGCGCCAAGGTGTGATTTTCCACGGTGATCTGGGTAGCCGTAGTGTGGATGGTCAGGTTGTCGAGGAATTGAGAAAGGCTGCTGTTGGACAAAAGTAAATGAGAAAAAGCCCCTTGCCTACCGCATGGAACACCAGAAGTGTACGTGCAACGGGCAAAGGGCTTTTTTTTGTAGATTCCATATGCTGGTGGAACCTAGCCGTTTTTGATGCGGTTCGGCAGCTTTTTGACCAGTTCCTCATTAGGTGTGATAAAGAGCGTACGCTGATGATCGTAGATGACAAAGCCGGGCTTCGCACCGCTTGGTTTGCGTACATACCGAATCAAAGTGGCATCTACAGGTACGCTGCTAGACTGCTTGGCTTGGCTGAAATAGGCAGCCAGTTGAGCAGCTTCCTCCAACGTTGCGTCTCCGAATTTCTCGGCACGAATAACGACGTGTGACCCTGGAATATCCTTTGTATGCAGCCACGTGTCATTGGGTCCGGCCAGTCGGTTGGTCACATATTCATTCTGCAAGTTATTTTTGCCGACCAGCAGCTCGATGCCTTCGGATGATGTATATACGTGCAAGGTCGGGCGGTCATTTTTCTTCTTTTTCTTTCCTTTTTTAACCCGATCTCTGAGATAGCCCTGCTGAACCAGCTCTTCACGTATTTCCTCAATGTCGTTAATAGAGGCATGGGCTAGCTGCTGAAGAAGATTGTCCATATAACGAATTTCTTCGTGTGTTTTTGCTAGTTGTTCGTCAATGACAGCCAGGCTGTTTTTATATTTGTTGTACTTTTTAAAATAACGTTGTGCATTATCTGAAGGGTTGAGTAGCGGGTCCAATGGAATGGTGATCGCACCCTGTTCCTCGTCATAAAAGTTAGTGAGTGTTACTTCCTTGTCTCCCTTTTTTACCTCATGCAGTGAAGCGAACAGCAGCTCTCCGTAAATCCGAAATTGATCGGCATCTTCCGCTTCAGCCAAATCTTGATGGAGATGATCGAGTTTTTTTACGTTTTTGCTCCGCTCGTTTTGTAGAAACCGCAGTAGGTCGCTAACCTTTTGCTTAACCGTGTCCCTTTCTGCTTTTTCACCGAAAAAGTCCTCCATACACTCGCTGATGGTAGCGTATTCCTTACGTTCTCCTTCGATCAGCGTCAGTGGAATGGCTGAAAATATTACTTTATCTTGTGCGTTCAGTCCAGATACTGGCTGAAAACGATGATTCCGCACGTCATCCATAATGTCACTGAATGTCCTCCACAGTCGACGATCCTTGTCACCAGATGCTTCTTCGTTAGATGCTCGGATTAGTATCTCTTCAGCAATAAGGGGACTAAGTCCGGTAAAAGTGTTCACGAGCCAGCGTTTGGGAGCTTCTTCGGCCTCAAGGGCTGCTTGATACGAGGAGATGAAGGCTGCTTCTTCGACTTCTAGTGGATTCAGCTTATTTTGTTCAGGAGGTTCCGTATATTGAAAGCCTGGCATAACGACCCGATAGCTGCTGATAGAGGGTGTGACATGATGAATGCCATCCAGCATCATACCTGTTTCCGGGTCAAGCAAAATAATATTGCTATGTCTACCCATCACTTCAATAATAATGCGCTTCAATGAAATATCCCCCAGCTCATCACGCTGACGTATATCCATATGAATAATGCGCTCCATGCCCACCTGCGTGATGTTCTCAATAATGCCTCCTTCGCAATGTTTGCGAAGAAGCATACAAAACATGGGAGCTTCTGTCGGATTGAGAAAGCTTTGCTCTGTAAAATGTACGCGCGGAAATGTCGGATTAGCCGACAGCAACAGCTTTACACTCCCGCCTTGTGCCCGCAGGTTCAGCACGATATCGCGTTCGTTTGGCTGATGTATTTTATTAATGCGCCCGCCCCGGATGGCTTGCAGTTCGTGTACGATAGCGCGGGTTACGATTCCGTCCAATGCCATAATGTATGTTCTCCTTTGAAGCAAATGTATTTTCGCCTTCCTTCTATGATACATAACTTTGGGACAAAACTTAAGCGGCTTTGTGATATTTCGAGTCCTGTCCGAATAGATTGAATCAAGAAAGTCTGTCCAGCATATCAGCAATCGTGGCACAAAAATAGAATAACGGGCAGCCATCCTACGCACAACCGACGGAAACGGACTATCTGACCGGGAGGGAATTGGGGAGAATGGAACAAGCACACTGGCACCAATTAAGCAATGAACAGCTTTCAACTAGTCTGGAAGTCGACCCGAAGCAGGGTCTTTCGGAGGAACAGATTGCGGAACGAAGAGAAAGGACGGGTTGGAATGAGCTGAGCGAGGGCAAGCGTGTTTCGGCAATTTTGCTGCTGCTCAACCAGTTCAAGGATTTTATGATGCTTGTATTGATGGGAGCGACCCTGATCTCTGGCCTACTCGGCGAGTATCTGGATGCGATTACCATTATTGCTATCGTTGTGCTAAATGGAATTCTCGGCTTTGTGCAGGAATTCAGAGCTGAACGTTCATTGCGAGCTTTAAGACAGCTTTCGGCTCCAACCGCCAAGGTGCTGCGAGGCGGCAAACGAATACATGTTCAGGCCAGAGAACTTGTGCAGGGCGATATCGTGCTGCTGGAAAGTGGTGATCGTATCCCTGCAGATGTAAGGTGGTTGAGTACAAACGGCTGTGATGTCGAGGAGTCTGCCCTGACAGGTGAATCGGTTCCGGTGAGTAAGCATTCCCGTCCTATTCATGCCGCCGAAGTACCTCTTGGGGACCAAAAGAACATCGGTTTTATGGGCACCATGATGACCAGAGGCACCGCACAAGGCGTGGTCATTCGCACAGGCATGAGTACCGAAATGGGAAAGATCGCAGACTTGATCGAAAATACGGAGTCGCAGGAGACACCGTTACAGCACAGACTGGAACAATTGGGCAAAATTTTGATTATTGTGGCGTTAGCGCTAACCGTGCTCGTGGTCATAGCGGGTATTTTGCATGGTCAGCCAGCCATGAGCATGTTTTTGGCCGGCGTGAGCTTGGCTGTGGCAGCTATACCAGAAGGATTACCCGCGATTGTAACCATTGCACTCGCTTTGGGTGTACAGCGTATGATCAAACGCAAGGCCATTGTGCGCAAGCTGCCTTCCGTTGAGACGCTCGGCTGTGCGTCTGTCATTTGCTCTGACAAAACGGGCACACTGACCCAAAATAAAATGACAGTCACCAAGCTGTGGCTGGATGGTCGTTTCTGGGGAGTTACCGGGGAAGGTTATGATCCACACGGTCATATTATGGACAGGGATCTTCCGGCCGACCTAAAAAACGGACAATCCTTGCGTAGATTGCTGCAAGCTAGTGTACTTTGTAATAATGCGGAGATTGTTCAAGCTGACATAGATGAGCTGCGTTCAAAAAAGAAAACCAAAGAGCCGACGCCTTCCGCTGTTTGGGAGCTGAAAGGTGATCCGACAGAAGGAGCGCTGGTCACGTTAGCTGCCAAAGGCGGAGTCACGCGACAAGGGCTATACGAACTGTACACACGGGAGCGAGAATTTCCTTTTGACTCAGATCGGAAGCGGATGTCGGTACTCGTACGCCACCAGGGAGGACATATTGTATTTGCCAAAGGAGCGCCAGACGTGCTACTGGGTCAGTGCTCTTACATTTTATGGGAAGGGAATGTCGTTCCGTTAACGGGTACGCTGCGCCAAAAGGTATTGGCAGCCAATGAAGGTATGGCATCGGAGGCGCTGCGTGTACTTGGCGTCGCTTACCGTGATATCCGCTCGCATGAGCGTGTCTCTACGGTTGAGGAGGCTGAAACACAGCTGATTTTTATCGGCCTGACCGGCATGATTGATCCGCCACGCCGCGAGGTTCGCGAGGCCATTGGCAAGTGCCGTCGTGCCGGCATTCGCACGGTGATGATTACGGGCGATCATGGCACAACTGCGGAGGCCATTGCACAGCAGCTGGGCATTCTCCAACGCGGCTCAAATGTATTGACAGGACAGCAACTGTCTCTCATGGATGATGCGGCGTTGGATAACGTTGTTGATACCGTCTCTGTGTATGCGCGGGTGTCGCCGGAACACAAGCTGAGAATTGTCAAGTCGCTGCAAAGACGCGGACATGTCGTAGCTATGACCGGAGATGGCGTCAATGACGCACCTGCGATCAAGGCATCGGATATCGGTATTGCCATGGGCATTACAGGAACAGACGTGACCAAAGAAGCAGCTGCACTTGTACTGAGTGACGATAATTTCTCAACGATTGTAGCGGCAATTGAGGAAGGACGAAATATTTACGAGAACATCCGTAAATTCATTCGTTATCTACTCGCCTCCAATGTTGGCGAAATTTTGACGATGTTCTTTGCCATGATGGCTGGGCTGCCGCTACCTTTGTTACCCATTCAGATTTTGTGGGTGAACCTGGTAACTGACGGTTTGCCAGCGATGGCTCTGGGTGTGGATCAGCCGGAAAAGGATCTTATGGAGCATAAGCCTCGTGGCGCAAAGGAAAATATTTTTGCACGTCGACTGGGCTGGAAAATTATTAGTCGCGGTCTGTTGATTGGCCTATGTACACTTGCGGCCTTTTGGTTGACATTACGGATTGCTCCGAATGATGCAGGGCAATTGATCAAAGCGCAGTCGGTTGCATTTGCTACGTTAGTGCTGGCGCAGTTAATTCATGTATTTGATTGCCGTAGCTCCCGCTCCGTTTTCCATCGTAATCCGTTTCAAAATAGTTATCTCGTGCTTGCCGTACTGTCCTCCATTGTACTGATGCTGGTTGTAATGTATGTGCCTGTGCTGCAACCTATTTTCAAAACGGTACCCCTTGGTTTACGTGAATGGGCACTATCTATTGTCGCAGCTGGAATTCCTACGTTCCTGATGGGAGCGGGAAGTGTATGGGGCGGTCGACGTAACCGTCGTCACGGCGGAAATACACGATTTTCAGCGGGACGTACAAAGTTCTCAGCCTAGAATTCGGGTCTTGCATATCGCATCGCTTTCACGCTTTTGCCCTGTATGATATTATGGGATCAAAGCTTCAAGAGGAGCATGACATCAGCAGCAACGGCGGGGGGAAGCTATGGAATTCACTAAAATGAATGGTCTGGGTAATGATTTTATCGTTTGGTACGGGCATCAGGAATTGCCGTCTGACGCCTCGGAATTAGCTGTTCGGCTATGTGATCGACATTTTGGTATTGGCGCCGATGGATTGGTATATATATTGCCGTCTGAAAAAGCAGATTTTCGCATGCGCATCATTAACTCAGACGGCTCGGAGGCCGAGCAATGCGGTAACGCTATTCGTTGTGCTGCCAAATATGTGTATGACCGTAAGCATATCAACCGTGAACAGATCACGATTGAGACGCTGGGTGCAGGTGTGCAGCAGGTTGAACTGACTGTGGAAAACGGAACTGTACGAATGGTAAAGGTCGATATGGGAGAGCCGATTCTGGAAGGATTGAAAATTCCAACTACACTCGATTTGACTAACGTAATAGATGAGCCCATTGAAGCTGGAGGAAGTGGTTTTCGCTTTACGGCTGTTTCTATGGGAAATCCGCACTGTGTCATTTATGTTGAGGATGCGCCTAGCTTTGATCTGGAGGCCTGGGGGCCAAAGCTGGAGTGTCATCCATTGTTCCCTAAAAAAACAAATGTTGAGTTCGCCACGGTACAGAGTCGGAAGCATATAGATATGAGGGTATGGGAGAGGGGAGCAGGACCTACGCTAGCCTGTGGAACTGGAGCCTGTGCTACGCTTGTTGCTTCTGTACTAAATGGATACAGCGACCGCCGCGCCATGGTAAGCCTAAAGGGCGGCGATCTGGATATTGAATGGAACGAGGATGATAATCACATTTATATGACAGGTCCGGCTGAGATTGTATTCGAAGGTCGTATATAGAAGTGAGGGTGAAGAAGACCTTAGCAGGTCTTCAGATTGTCGAGAAACCCCGTCTTTTTGAGACGTGGTTTTTTTTTCTTTACATACGAGATCTCTGGTCTCTGGAAAAACAGGGTTCACCCCTGTTTTTCCAGGCGATCCAGGTGGATCGCCATCTTCTTCATGTTCTGCACGGCTGCCGTCATGAGGGCTTGTTCCCTGACGTTCGGAAGTCCGCGCAAACGGCAATAGCGAAACCCATGGAGCTCTTTGGCATCCGCGAAGCTTCGCTCAATCGTCTCTTTTCGTTTGCGGTACAGCTGTTTCCCGGATGGGCTTAGCCGGTTGCTCCGTACCCACTCTTTGCTGTCTTCCCAGACATGCCGAGTCACCACTTTGCGGTGGTTTTTAGACTGAGTACACTGGCTCAGCAACGGGCAACACTCGCACTGAGCCGGATCAGATGCATACTGCCGGTATCCCTTTCGGTCTGTCGTTCGGTAGGCTAATTCTTGTCCTGCTGAGCAAATATACACATTGTTCTTGGCATCGTATTCAAACTTCCATTTCGGAAACAGGCCTTGTTTGGGGTGAAATCTTCGGTGAGCAATCACGGCAAAAATCTTTCGGCTTTGCAAACCTCGACAAATCGGCGTTGTTAAATAACCTGAATCTAGCGCAACAGCTTCTACTTGAAAAGCAAAACGTTCTCTTTGGCGGTCCAAACGGGACAAATAGGGGACGGAATCATGTACATTCCCCGGCGTCACGTGCACATCCGTA
>NZ_AMQU01000018.1:0-60865 GCF_000307675.1 Paenibacillus sp. ICGEB2008 | reverse complement strand
ACGTTCGTGAGACAGTTCGGTCCCTATCTGTCGTGGGCGTAGGAAATTTGAGAGGAGCTGTCCTTAGTACGAGAGGACCGGGATGGACGTACCGCTGGTGTACCAGTTGTTCCGCCAGGAGCACCGCTGGGTAGCTATGTACGGAAGGGATAAGCGCTGAAAGCATCTAAGCGTGAAGCCCCCCTCAAGATGAGATTTCCCAATGAGTAAGACCCCTTGAAGACGACGAGGTAGATAGGTTGGGGGTGGAAGTGCAGTAATGCATGGAGCTGACCAATACTAATCGGTCGAGGGCTTATCCTAAAGATAAGACGCAATGAGTTTCGGATCCAGTTTTCAAGGTGTAACCTTGAAAGTATGTAGAAGTACATACAACAAGCGTATGGCGATTCATTCACACGATCCGTGATGAACCGAATAACCTTACGGAAGAATTTGCGGAGCAAATTCACGTTTGGTGGCGATAGCGGAGGGGTTCCACACGTACCCATCCCGAACACGACCGTTAAGCCCTCCAGCGCCGATGGTACTTGGACCGCAGGGTCCTGGGAGAGTAGGACGCCGCCAAGCGAACTTTATAATTATTATTCCCTGATAGCTCAGTTGGTAGAGCACTCGACTGTTAATCGAGTTGTCACAGGTTCGAGTCCTGTTCGGGGAGCCATATGGAGAGGTGTCCGAGTTGGCCGAAGGAGCACGATTGGAAATCGTGTAGGCGCCAAAAGCGTCTCGAGGGTTCGAATCCCTCTCTCTCCGCCAGAATTATTTTATAGCATGGCCCGTTGGTCAAGGGGTTAAGACACCTCCCTTTCACGGAGGTAACAGGGGTTCGAATCCCCTACGGGTCATAGTAGTATGGAGGCTTAGCTCAGCTGGGAGAGCATCTGCCTTACAAGCAGAGGGTCGGGGGTTCGATCCCCTCAGCCTCCACCATTTATTTTCAATAGATTTCCCTACTATTATCGCGGGGTGGAGCAGTTCGGTAGCTCGTCGGGCTCATAACCCGAAGGTCGCAGGTTCAAATCCTGCCCCCGCAACCAATTAACTTTTTAATGAGAATTATTATGGAACTGTGGTGTAGAGGCCTAACATGCCTGCCTGTCACGCAGGAGATCGCGGGTTCGAATCCCGTCAGTTCCGCCATTTTCACAAAGTTACATTACCCTGTTGGGAGCCATTAGCTCAGTTGGTAGAGCACCTGACTTTTAATCAGGGTGTCGAAGGTTCGAGTCCTTCATGGCTCACCATTCATGTACTTATACGTCATGAATATAATTGTATTGCGGACGTGGCTCAGCGGTAGAGCATCGCCTTGCCAAGGCGAGGGTCGCGGGTTCGATTCCCGTCGTCCGCTCCATATTTGCGCCCTTAGCTCAGCTGGATAGAGCGTTTGACTACGAATCAAAAGGCCGGGAGTTCGAATCTCTCAGGGCGCGCCATTAATTTCATAAGCCGGTGTGGCGGAATTGGCAGACGCGCGCGACTCAAAATCGTGAGGGAAACCGTGGAGGTTCGAGTCCTCTCACCGGCATCTATTTCGGGATGTAGCTCAGCTTGGTAGAGCACCTGGTTTGGGACCAGGGGGTCGCATGTTCAAATCGTGTCATCCCGATTCAAAAGAAAGTCGCTGGAAGCAGCGGCTTTTTTTGTTTATGTTATTATCTTTTGTATAATTCAGTAATCTTCAGGTTACACTAACACAAAAAGTGGGACGGAAGGGATTACTGTGAAGCGATTAAGTTGGAAAAAACAGATGAAACGGCGCTGGAAACAGTGGAGAAGAGCAGTGTGGGCATGTACTATTTTTAGTGCGGCTTGTTTACTGGCAGGTTTGGGCGTTCTGTTTTCGAATCATATGCAGGCTATGCTGTCGCAACCACTGGCTACTCCCGTTATGGCAGAGGTGGAAATGAAGGAGTTATCATATAGCCCGACCGAAGACCGCTCCCCACAGATGCAGCTATTGCAAAGTATTCGTGCTTCCGGTATAAGCAGGAAGACCCGTTTGTTAACTACCTACGTATGTGGCACGGAGACCACTTCCTTGGGAACGTTAAGTTCAAAGCAGCTGGAAAATTTGCTGAAGCAACATCCCGATTGGAAGGGAAGACTTAATACTAAAGGAGAAGTGTGGTTGGAGCGCAGAGTGGAAGATTTGTCGGAGTCATGCAAAGAGCGCGCATATATGGGCTTAAGCACTGATGGGCAGCTTACACTGTTTGAAGGGCTGCCAAAAAAGGAAAAAGTAATTCGTACCTTTTTTCAATTGGATATAGGGTCCATGGAGACGGCCTTGCCGGAAGGGGTATATAAACAACTTCAGCAGGGAATCCGTGTACAGGATATAAATGAGTATAACAGTGTAATCTCCACTTTTAGTGATTTTGCAGTGGAGCGAACACAGAGGGTATTAAAGCAGCATTATTGATTACACCAAGTACGGAGACGTTAGGCTTTGCCCACGAGGTGAGGTTTGTAGCGTCTCTTTTTATGTTTTCACTCATGGTTAAACTTTTTCCTCTATTAGATACAAAGTTTTGTTATAATGAAAAGAACGACACATATGTTCGCTTTATATGGGATTTGGTCATGTATATTGACGATAGTGCTGGCTGTTAGTTAGTTACGTCATGTTTGAGCGATAGGGGAGAGATTTTTTTGCGTTTTCTAGGAATTGATCCGGGTATTGCCATTGTGGGCTTCGGATTTGTAGACAAGGTTGGTAGTAAGGTGGTTCCTGTGCAGTATGGCTGCATCCAGACGGAGGCACACACCCCCGAAGAAGACAGGCTGCTTCATGTATATGAAGGCATGTTGCAATTAATTGATAAGTATAAGCCGGATGCGGTAGCATTGGAGAAGCTCTTTTTTAATCGCAACGTTACAACGGCTATGTCCGTAAGTCAGGCACGTGGAGTGCTGGTATTAGCTGCCAAACAACGTAATTTGCCTATAGGGGAATACACGCCGATGCAGGTAAAGCAGGCTATTGTAGGGTATGGCAAGGCGGAGAAGAAGCAGGTACAGGAGATGGTTAGAATGTTTCTAAAGCTCCAGGCTGTGCCCAAACCGGATGATGTAGCGGATGCTTTGGCAGTGGCTATTTGTCATGCGCATTCCTATGGACTAAATTCAAAATTAAATGAGGTATTACGAAAATGATAGATTTCTTGCGTGGTTCTGTAGCTCACTTGGAAAATGAATATGTCGTTTTGGATGTGCATGGTGTAGGGTATCGGGTATTTTGTCCCAATCCTTACGCGTTCGCCAAAACGGAAGGACCGGTGGTTATTTACACTCATCATCATGTAAGGGAAGATGCTATTTTACTGTTTGGGTTTGCAACCCGTGAGGAGCAGCAATTATTCCGTAAACTGATCGATGTATCTGGTATTGGACCGCGTGTGGCACTTGGGATTTTGGGAGGCGGTACGCCTGCTCATGTGGTGACGGCGATTTATCAGGAGAATATCACATTTCTCACCAAATTACCGGGAATTGGTAAAAAGACGGCACAACGTATGATTCTAGATTTGAAAGACAAGCTGGACGGTATTGGGGCGTTGGGAATGGCTACCGGATTGTTTGCGGAGCCTGTTGTAGAAGAAGGCCAAGGTTCGTATTGGAGTGAGGCGCGTGAAGCGCTTAAGGCGCTCGGTTACACGGATGCTGAACTAGATAAGGTATGGAGCAAAATGAAGAAAGATGCGAAACCTGATGATTCAGCTGATATTTTGATGAAACGGGCTTTGCAACTGTTGTTTGCCGGATAGGACGCTGATGTCCGTGGATAGGATTCTGGTAAAAAGAGGAGCGATGGAATATGGATGACCGGATTATTTCCGCCAATTTGATGATGGAAGACCAGACGGCGGAGTTAAGCCTTCGCCCCCGTTATCTAAATGAATATATCGGGCAAAATCAGGTTAAGGAAAATCTGAAAGTATATATTGAAGCAGCCAAGATGCGTAAAGAAGCATTGGACCATGTATTATTGTACGGACCGCCTGGATTGGGTAAAACCACGCTGGCTAACATTATCGCCAATGAGTTGGGGGTTAATTTACGTACGACTTCAGGCCCTGCAATTGAAAGACCAGGAGATTTGGCAGCATTGCTAACCAATCTTCAAGAGGGTGATGTTTTGTTCATTGATGAGATTCATCGCCTTCATCGTACAGTGGAAGAAGTTATGTATCCGGCGATGGAGGATTTTGCACTGGACATTATGATTGGCAAAGGTCCGAGTGCACGTTCGGTGCGTTTGGATTTGCCTCCCTTTACTCTTATAGGTGCTACTACACGCGCTGGGTTGCTCTCTGCGCCATTACGTGACCGGTTTGGCGTTATTAGTCGGTTAGAGTTTTATACGACAGACGAGCTGGCTTACATCGTGTCTAGGAATGCGGATATTATGGAGATTGAGATTGTCGGGGACGCGGCGGAGGAAATTGCATTGCGTTCACGGGGAACACCGCGGATTGCCAACCGACTGTTAAAAAGGGTACGTGATTTTGCCCAAGTGGCCGGAGACGGTATTATTCATTCAGAGTTGGCTGCTGAAGCACTAAGGAGACTTCAAATAGATCCACTCGGGCTGGATGAAATTGATCATAAAATGCTTAAGGCTATGATTCATTCATTCCGGGGCGGACCTGTAGGATTGGACACCATTGCTGCGACCATTGGCGAAGAGAGCCAGACGATTGAGGATGTGTATGAGCCTTATTTGTTACAAATTGGTCTTTTACAAAGAACACCTCGGGGACGAACGGTGACTCCGGCGGCATATGCTCACCTTGGAATTCCAATGCCAACAGACCCACGGTGACTAGAAAACCATGGTGAACTTTTAAAAATCATTGAATGCTATTCGAAAGTATGACGATATGAAATGGATAGACAGATAAATTGAGGTAAGAAGTGTGTAAGTCCGATTCGAGCGGGTTCAAAATTTGGTTTATTCCGCCGATGTATTTAAAGGGAAATACGCAGGTCGAGATCCGATAAATCATGTAATAAAAGTGATAGTCAGCTAGAATTGGGGGAGCTAGAAATGAGTGGAGAAACATTGAACCGAAAAAAAACTTTCGGAGCGTGGACAGGCGCCTTCAAACGAGCAGCAGTTATTATGGTATTAGCTACAGCTTGCATACCTTGGTCTTCGGGTGTTCACGCTGCTGCCGCCCAAGAAGATATTCGTGTAGTGATCTTTGCGGATCTAGGTAGCAAATATAAAGCGACAGTCCCCGCTGTAACTTTGAAATCATCAGGAAGCCTGAGTGTCGGCCAGAACAGTGGGGGCAGCTTTCAGGCTTGGATGGGACTGCCGGACAGTACGGCTCGTTTTAGTGTAGACAGCTATCGAGTGAAGGTATTTGAAGGAAATGAAGCGACTGCGATAAAAGCGGCTCAAGCTCTACAAAAGACTAATGATAAACCTACTGTTTTTATCGGTTCAAAAAACGGTAGCTCTGTCTATCAAGTGTATGCGGGATTATATGCTAGTGAACAGTCGGCACAGGCTGCTGTGCAGCGGATTTCCTCAGCAACCGGAGCACAGGCCGAAGTTAAGGGAAACAAACATTGGTCGACGGGAAGCTACGGAACCGAGCAGGAGGCTAATCTTGTTCGCACGACTATTGCTGCCGCAGGCTTTGATGCTTTTACAGTAATTCAATCAAGAGGCCAGTACGCTGTATGGGTTGGAGAAGAAAGTAATGACAGCAAGCTGTCGGCCTTGAAAACAGAACTGGAGAGCAAGCAGCCCAGACTCACCCTTTCCAAAGTGAATACTACTCAAACTGGTCTGATTCTAAGACAGGAAGCAGGAGTAACGACAGGCTCACAGGCGATGTCTCATTACATGCTAAGTGGCTCTAATAACAGCAAGGTAATTGTCAACGGCGGTAATAATGGAATCCAAGTGGTCGAAAGATCACAGCGTACATATCGCGGCGACATGGAGATTGGCATGACGTCAGGACAGCTGGCGCTTGTAAATGAAGTCCCTTTGGAGCAGTATTTGTATTCCGTAGTAGGAGCAGAGGTCTATTCTTCATGGCCAGATGAAGCGCTCAAGGCTCAAGCGGTAGCTGCTCGCAGTTATGCGCTTGCCCAAGGCAATCGGTTTCAGATCGGCAATGTGGTAGATGGCACCCTAAGCCAAGCTTACAACGGTAAGAGCTCAGAACATGCGAATGTCAACGAGGCTGTAGATGCAACAGCTGGTGAAGTTATTAAGAGTGGCGGCAAAGTGGTCGAAGCTGTATTCTCTTCTAATGCGGGCGGTGTGACAGCAGATGCTTCCGAGGTGTGGAATAGTGGTGGTGAAGCGTTTGCGAGCGTGGACAGCTCGGGAGATACTTCGGCACAAAAAGGAGCACAAGAGTGGTATCACGTACTTCTCTCCAGTGGCAAGACAGGCTATATTCGCGAGGATAATGCTAAGGAGCTGGAGGGAGTCACAGAAGCAGGGTTAGACAAAATAACCGTCACTGCGGAAAATACAAATGTGCGTCCTATTCCCCAAATCCAATCAACGGTTACCCCCGTAGCAAAGGCGCAGCCGGGCGAAGAGATGATTGTTTTGGAAAAGGTGCCTCAGTCCGGAGACTATGCATGGGTTAGAGGTCCCTTTACAGCAGCTCAAATTGCTAAGTCCTTGCAAGGAAAAATAACTGGCACGGTACCATCCTCTATTAATCAACTTGATGTCACCAAACGAGGTCCGTCAGGGCGAGTATTGGAGGTTGAAGCAGATGGCACTCCTTTAAAAGTGAAATATCCGGACATGTATCGCTCAGCGATGGGGGGACTGCCGAGCACATTGTTTGATATTGCGAGTACCGGCAGTTATACTGTATTAGGCGCTGATGGAGCTACTACTCATATAAGCGGCACACAAGGCACCCAAATTCTGTCTGCATCTGGCACCAGCACTTCAAGTGGTAACGGGGTGGTCGTCATGAATGAAGATCGCCATGCACGGGTCATCGACAAAACGCAAAGCTTTATTTTTACAGGTAAAGGGAATGGTCATGGCTTGGGCTTATCACAATGGGGGGCCAACGGTTTGGCAGAGCAGGGGTATGATTACAAGAAAATTTTGCAACACTATTACAAAAATGTGGATATAGTTAAGGACTGACCAATATATGAACGTAAACGACTACGATTTTGAACTACCTGAAATATTAATTGCACAGACGCCTTTGCTTGAGCGGACCGCTTCTAGATTACTGACGTTAAACAAAAACAACGGCGAAGTGGGACATCATACATTTTCGGATATTGTGCAGTATCTTCAGCCAGGGGATACGCTGGTTCTGAATGATACCAGAGTAATTCCTGCACGTTTGTTTGGCATCAAGCAAGACACTGGGGCTAAGGCCGAGGTTCTGCTGCTTAAACAACTGGAGGGAGACCGATGGGAAGCATTGGTGAAACCCGGCAAAAAGCTGAAAAAGGGAGCTGTTATTGTTTTCGGTGATGAGCTGAAGGCAGTTATTGAGGAAGAAGGAGATATGGGCGGCAGGGTACTTTCATTTTCATATGATGGTATTTTTCAGGAGATTCTGGATCGCTTGGGGCAGATGCCGCTTCCTCCGTATATCAAGGAACAGTTGGATGATCGTGAGCGGTATCAAACCGTTTATGCTCGGCACGAAGGTTCTGCTGCGGCACCAACGGCAGGGTTACATTTTACAGAAGAATTACTGGACCAAATTAAAGAGAAGGGCGTTACGGTTGCCTTTATCACACTTCATGTCGGTTTAGGGACGTTCAGACCGATGTCGGTGGATACGATTGAAGAACATGTTATGCATGAAGAATACTATTCATTGTCACAGGAAACGGCAGATGTACTCAATGCAACCAAGGCACGCGGTGGGAGAGTCGTGGCAGTGGGAACAACCAGTTGCCGAACGCTGGAGACGGTGGGCAATAACTTCGTAGATGGTGTGCTACAGGCCAGCAGTGGCTGGACACAGATTTTTATTTATCCAGGCTATGAATTCCGTGTGGTGGATGCAATGATTACGAATTTCCATTTGCCTAAGTCCACCTTGGTTATGCTGGTCAGCGCACTAGCTGGCAGAGAGAATATTATGCATGCTTACCAGGAGGCGATTGACCAAAAATATCGGTTCTTTAGCTTCGGGGACGCTATGTTCATTTATTAATTAAGGATGGTAGAGAAAATATGGCACCAGCAATAAGATACGAACATATTAAGACCTGCAAGCAATCAGGAGCACGTCTGGGGCGTGTACACACCCCCCACGGAGTTATTGAGACTCCAACCTTTATGCCTGTGGGAACTCAAGCAACTGTTAAAACGATGAGCCCTGAGGAACTGAAAGCGATGGATGCTCAAATTATTTTGAGTAATACGTACCATCTGTTTCTTCGTCCTGGTCATGATATTGTCCGTGAAGCGGGCGGACTGCACAAGTTTATGAATTGGGATCGTCCTATTTTAACAGACAGCGGCGGATTCCAAGTGTTTTCCTTAAGTGAAATGCGTAAAATTTCAGAGGAAGGTGTTCATTTTCGCTCTCATTTAAATGGAGATAAGAAGTTTCTTTCTCCGGAAGTGGCAATGGAAGTCCAAAACTCACTTGGCTCGGATATTATGATGGCCTTCGATGAATGTCCACCGTTTCCGGCTGAGTATGAATACGTGAAAAAGTCACTGGAGCGTACCAGCCGTTGGGCTGAGCGTTGTTTGAAGGCACATGCGCGTCCTCATGATCAAGGTCTGTTCGCCATTGTACAAGGAGGCATGCATGAAGATCTGCGTAAGCAAAGTGCGGCAGATTTGACTTCCATGGATTTCCCGGGGTATGCTATTGGTGGACTGAGTGTAGGTGAACCTAAGCATTTGATGTATGAAGTGCTCGATTATACGGTTCCTCTGCTTCCTACCAACAAACCACGTTATCTGATGGGCGTAGGTTCGCCGGATGCTTTGATTGAAGGCTCCATTCGTGGTGTGGATATGTTCGACTGTGTACTTCCAACCCGAATTGCTCGCAATGGGACAACGATGACAAGTCAAGGACGTCTTGTCGTTCGGAATGCGAATTATGCAAGCGATTTTGGCCCGCTTGATCCGGCTTGTGATTGCTACACTTGTCGCAATTATTCACGTGCTTACTTGCGACATTTAATTAAAGCAGATGAAACCTTCGGGCTCCGACTGACAACGTATCATAACTTGCATTTCTTAATACAATTGATGCGTAATGTCAGACAAGCGATTATGGATGACAGGCTGCTTGATTTCCGCGATGAATTTTTTGAGCAGTACGGTCTTCATGATAATGATAAAGGCTTTTAAGTTTTAGGGGAGAGTATACGAAAGGGGGATTTAATGTGTTTCATTTTGCTACAGCTGCGGCTGCACCTGGTGGAGCTGGCGGACTTTTTCAAATGATCTGGCCACTGGCTCTGATGTTTGTAATCTTCTATTTCTTGCTGATTCGTCCGAATCAGAAAAAACAAAAGCAGCGTCAATCGATGCTTCAAGCTTTGAAAAAGGGAGATAAAGTAATTACAATCGGAGGTCTTCACGGTACAATTGTGGAGATTACGGACGATGTGGTTGTTTTGCGTGTGAATGATGTGACAAAGCTGACCTTTGACCGCAGTGCAATTAGTAATGCGATTGCAAAAGACACTGCAACTGAGGAAGTTGTTTCTAAATCGTAATATGCGATTGTAATGCAAAAACCGAGCCTTAGAGGGGGCTCGGTTTTTTTGTGTTGCATACATGTCGACTTACTTGCTGAAGTTAATGCCAAACATCCCGCCACCTGCTCCTATGACAAACGCGATTCCTAAGTGCATTAGGTCTTTACCGTTCATGCCTGCATCCAATGCCAAAAAACCGACTAGAAGAACGATTAGTCCATACAGAATGCCTGTAATACCGCCTTGATACCAGCCTTTGTTCGTGGATCTTTTACCAGCGACGAAGCCGCCAGATAGCATGGCGAATGCGTGGACGATGTACGTATACAATGATAAATCCTGTTCTTGCATCTGTGTCATCCACAAGAGTATTGAAAGAATCAATGCGCCAAACAGCATCCATGCAAAGGCATAAAATAAGCCGGATAAAATGGGATGGGCCAGACGAAACGAACACCAGCGGCGAATGAGCTCCATGGATAATTCCTCCTGTACCAAGGTTTGAACTATTATCATTCTATGGCCAAGCTTCCCGGGTTAGTACCAAGTCGTAAGCAGTCTTTCTCTTTATTTCAATAATTTAGCCTTTTGTTTTTTGTATGAGCCAAGTGAGGAACGGTCAGAATACGTGTACAATGAACGGCTAATGTCTTGCCGCAAGTACAGGAGAGGAGGCGAACCTATTGAGTCACGATATTTTTGCTCATATTTTTCGGACGCTGCTCATGTATTTTATTGTATATCTGGTGATGCGCTTGATGGGTAAAAGGGAGATCGGAAAACTGTCTGTTTTCGATCTCGTCATATCCATTATGATTGCGGAAATTGCTGTGTTCAGCCTGGAGGATATAAAACGTCCACTTTATGAAGGGTTGATTCCTTTAGGAGTGCTGTTAATTTTGCAAATCGGGATTTCCTATTTCAGTCTGAAAAGTCGGCGTCTGCGCTTACTATTTGATGGTAGGCCCAGTGTATTGTTCTCCAATGGACAACTAAACAAGGACGAAATGGCGAAGCAGCGTTATAACTTAGATGACTTGCTGTTACAACTTCGTGAACAAAATATAGAAAGTTTGGACGAGGTTGAATATGTCATTCTGGAAACAACAGGTAAACTCACGGTGATTAGCAAGGATATTTACGATGGCGCTAAACGCGAAAAAATAAAGCAGGAACAAAGCGAGAATGATTTGATAAGCAAAGAGCACCAGGAAAATAGAGTCCACCCTTCTCCACAAATCGGTGGAAAGTTTAGATATGAGGGACTGCCGATTCCATTAATTATGGATGGCAAGGTGCTGGATCGAAATTTGGAACGGATGGATATGAACCGTTTTTGGCTTAAAAATCAGATTCAAGCGAAGGGACACAAAGATTTTAAGGATGTTTTCTTATGCTCGGTCAACCATAGAGGGGATGTATATATTACACCACCGGTCTATGGAGAATCTTCAGATTAGCTTTTTTTTATGCTTTAAACCATCTTCTCAGGATTGGAATGCGTGTGAGGTTGTCCCAGTCGATCATTTTGATCAAGGTCATCAGGAAAAGGTACAGAATAATTCCCAAGCCTGCGGCAAAAATAAACTGGAGCCACATTTGATCGAAAATCGTTAAATGTCTGTAGGTATATAATACCGCTGCCGCCATAATGATCATGCCTATCCCGGTTTTCCAGAAGTCAAGTAAACGTACACGAAAGCGAAGCAGTCTGCTGACACTGAAGCCATGTAGGAGGGTAACGATAGCACTGTTAATACAGATGGCGATGACAGCTCCGTAGATACCGTACTGAGGCTGGGAAGCAAGCCATACAATCAGCCCAATTTTGATAATGGCTCCGACAAAGGTGTTCAATAAGGCGCTTCCAGGACGGTCTAACGCCTGAAGTGCTGCCTGAAGCGGGGCCTGAATGTACATAAAAAGTGCAAAGGGCGCCATGAGTTTAAGCATGCCCGCAATATCGCCATTATTGTAGAGCAGCAGACACAGCGGCTCTGCTAATACATACATAATTACGGCAAATGGAGCTCCTGCGACTAAAGCAAGACGAAGCGATTGATGCAAAC
Organism: Paenibacillus sp. ICGEB2008; assembly: GCF_000307675.1. NCBI lineage: Bacteria > Bacillati > Bacillota > Bacilli > Caryophanales > Paenibacillaceae > Paenibacillus > Paenibacillus sp. ICGEB2008. The sequence continues at coordinate 49,097 of NZ_AMQU01000018.1, read as the reverse complement.
GTTTGTGAATGGCGGTAATATGCCCTTTCGCTGCTGCTTCGGATAACGAAGGCACGAGTGAAACAGCCAGCGAACTGGTAAGGGCTCCAGGTAGTAATAACACAGGAATAACCATGCCTTGCATCGCTCCATATTGTGCAGTTGCCACGCCAGTTGCAATGCCTGCTACGGCGAGGCTGCGCATGCATAAGATAGATTCGAGCAAATAAGATAAGGAACCGACAAGCCTTCCAGCAGTAACGGGAACGGAAATCGACATAAGACGTGACAAAACGGATGATTGCTCGATATGAACTTCTGAAGGTAAAGGCGCCTTCGGTTGAAGAATGTGATCTTTTCGCTGGTTCCAGGCGTATTGCCACAGCAGCACAACCATGCCAATGAATTCACCCGCCAAAGCACCAAGCATTGCACCTGCAGCAGCGTAGGCTAGCCCATGGGGAAGTAACAAGTAAGCAAACCAAATGACGCAAAAAATGCGCATGACGGTTTCCGCAATGGAGGAGCTTGCGGAAGGGATCATATTTTGTTTTCCTTGAAAATAGCCCCTATAAGCTGAGGAAACAGCAACAATGACAATCATCGGGCTCATACTCACGAATGTATAATACACACGGCTGTCGGTCAGGAGATGGCTTGTGATCCAAGGTGCAAACACAAGACAGATTGCCATGGCGATCAGGCTGAGTGTAATGGTGAAGCGCAAGCTAGTGTGCAAAATACGCCGCGACATTTCGGGTTGCCCCGCCGACTCAGCTTCAGCTACAAGCTTGGCTACCGCAAGAGGGATGCCGCCGGTAATAAGAGTCACTAGTACAATAAAAAAGGGATACCCCTGCTGGTACAAGCCGACTCCTTCGGGGCCGATGATACGCGGGAGTGCGATTCGGGGAATAAAGCCCAGTAGCCGATTGATGATTCCCGCTGCCAATAAAATAATTGCTCCATGAATGAATGTCTGCTTTTTCAATCGCAACTCCCTCTTCCCCAAAATGAAATTCTGCGTCTATGTGTTTCTTTAGAAGATATGCTGAACCTGTCCATGTTCATGACAAGCTTTTCAGCTTAGAAACAAGGTGATCCAGACTACAAGAGGGAGAGTGGTGAATTCTGCTATTGACGAGCGAAATGAATGCATATATTGTTGATTTACGGCTATTTTTCGATGAAAAGAAGGGTTTTCCAAGATCAGGACAGAAATGTTCTATAAAGCAGTCAATAACCCCGCTAATTGCTGATCTGCGGAACCGATAGTCGCTGGGAGGAGGAACGGCCATCGTGGGTATGGAAGAGCTGGATGAGCAGGATTGGGATGACGCAATTGAGATACTCTGTCAAAGTAAGGCAGACGAGCTGATCCTTGTAGGTTATGAACATGTCACCAGTAAGGACGTGTGGAATTGCGTCAGCCATAAATATGAAAAGGAGGGTATTCCTCCGCTGCACAAGCTCGTTAACGATATACTTTCCCTTAAAGCGACGAGCTTTATGAACTATTTGACGATGTCCGCATTACGGGGCTCCACTTTCGAATAGAAGGGGGTCTTTTTTTGCGTTCAAATTGACTGCTTTTTGAGGGGTAGCTATAATAGGAATATTGAGAATGAAAGGGGAACATGGGACGGAATGAAAAGAATTCTAAGTTTCATCGTGGTCGTGCTCATAACTACTGGTGTTATGGTCGGGACAAGCCCGGGCCTACTAAAAAGTTTAAAACTAGGCCTCGATTTAAAGGGAGGCTTTGAAATTTTATATGAAGCCCAGCCTTTGGAAGCCGGGCAGCGTGTAACCAGCCAGTCTCTGATACAAACAGCACAAAGCTTGGAGAGACGTATTAATGCGCTTGGTACGACTGAGCCGGAAGTAACAACTGAGGGGAGCAATCGTATTCGCGTGCGGCTTGCTGGTGTCTCTAATGAGGCGGAAGTCCGCTCCATGCTGAAAAAACCCGCAGAGTTAACCTTCCGTAGTGCAACGGCAGCAGATGCTAAAAAGCCGGGTCAATACAGCAAAATTGAGCTCCGCGGTAATGATTTTGTGGAGAATGGTGCTGTGGTAGGCTATGACCAGCTGAACAAGCCTGAGATTAGTATCAAAGTAAAAGACAAAGCTAAATTTGCAGAAATCACAAAGCGACTTATGAATAAAGAGTTGGCTATTTTCCTGGATGATGAATTACTGTCTGCACCTACAGTCCGTAGTGAATTGACGGATGGCAGTGCTTCGATTACAGGTAGCTACACACGTGATGAGGCGAACAAGCTAGCAGATACGATCAACCTGGGTGCTCTTCCGCTTAAACTGACGGAAAAATATTCTCAGAGTGTAGGGGCTACACTGGGTCAGCTGTCACTGGATCAGACGATCCGTGCTGGTTTGATCGGCTCGGTCATCATTCTGATCTTTATGATTGCAATGTTCCGTGTACCGGGACTGATAGCTAGCTTCTGTCTCATCGTTCATACCTGGCTGGTGCTTGCGATTTTTTATTTGGGCGGTTTCGTGCTCACACTTCCGGGTATCGCAGCCTTCGTACTTGGGATCGGGATGGCGGTGGATGCCAATATCATTACGTATGAACGGATTAAAGAAGAAATCAAGTCAGGCAAAACGATTCGTTCTTCTGTCATTGCAGGCAGTAAGGCATCGTTCCGTACTGTTATGGATGCCAATATTACGACAATTATAGCGGCAGCCGTCATGTTTGGTCTGGGTACAGGCTCCGTTCGAGGATTCGCTCTCGTGCTCATCGTTGATATTGTCGTGAGTATTTTGACAAATATCTTCTTCTCGCGCTTCTTGCTCAATCTGCTGGTTAAAGCAGATGCTGTGAAGAAGGCCAAGTATTTTGGTGTGAAGGAGAGTGATATCAGTGCGCTTTAATTGGGACTATAAATATGTCAAGATGAGCAAGTGGTTTTACACGTTCTCGATTATTATCACATTGCTTGGTATTTTGAGCTTATCGATATTTGGTTTGAATTACGGGGTTGATTTCCGTTCCGGTTCCAACGTGGATGTTAATTTGACTAAGACAGTTACACAAGAACAGATTCAAGCTTTGCTGAACAAGAACGGGATCGGCAAAGAGGTGGATTATACACCAGGTAAAGAGCGTTTCGGCATTCGTTTTTCACAGGTATTGACGGATCAGCAAGTGAATGAATTCAAAACCTCTTTTAACAAAGAGCTTGATCCGAAGGCATCATTTGAGGTCAATACGGTGGATACAGAAATGGCGCAAGAGCTGGAGCGAAATGCAATCTGGGCGATTTTGCTGGCCTCTGTGGCTATTGCTATCTACATTTCGATCCGGTTTGAATGGCGTTTTGCGGTTGCTGCAATTGTTTCGCTGCTGCATGATGCGTTTCTCGTCATTAGTATATTCTCGATTTTCCGGCTTGAGGTGGATTTGACCTTTATTACGGCTATTCTGACGATTGTCGGTTTCTCCATTAATGACACCGTCGTTATTTTTGACCGTATTCGGGAAAATCTGCGATTTGCAAAGAAAAAGTCCAGAACCGACTTGGAGCAAGTCGTCGATCACAGTATTGCACAGACAATGACACGTTCACTCGCAACTGTGTTTACAGTGTTTATTGCCTCCGTCTGCCTATTCATTTTTGGCGGCGAATCTATTCGGATGTTCTCGCTTGCGATGGTTATCGGTTTGCTGTTCGGAGCTTACTCTTCCATCTTCATTGCCAGTCCGCTGTGGGTAGCCTTGAAGGGGAAACAAAAGACGCCTACAGCTGGTGGAGCGGCCAAAACTGCAAAGTCTTAAGTTACGCAAATACCAGTAGTATAAATTAAAGAGAAAGCCGCGTCTGCTTGGGCGCGGTTTTCTAAGGTTTTAAGAATTCGGTTATATTGGATTGGAGCTTTATCGGGAAATGGTTAGTTCAGGATTGAGGGGGAAACGTTGTGAATAGCGAACGCAGCCGATCATTAGAAACTGCGGCGTTGAGCGGAATTGTAGGCAATCTCGCGCTGGCTGTTCTAAAGGGAACCGTCGGTTATGCAGCAAACAGCAAGGCGTTGATGGGGGATGCACTGCACACGGCTGCGGATAGTGCTTCCCGTTTGCAGGAGATGCTGTTTTCCAAGGGTGGTGCAGATCACGGAATGCTGGCGCGGTTGCGGAACGGTGAAAAAGTTCGGACGGTTATATCTGTGGTGCTGGCTATTTTAGTGCTGATGAGCGGACTTCAACTAGCTATTTCTGCTATTCGTTCATTAAGCAGTTCGGAACCGCAAGCTCCCGGTTTGTACGCATTAATTACCGTGTTTATTGCTTTGGTGTTGAGAGAAGCGTTGTTTCAGTTTCAATATCGCTACTCGATTAAACACGGCCATAAAGCGGAAGCGGATCGGTACGCTAACCATGAACGGTACTCGCTATATGCATCGCTGATTGCATTGATCGGCATGATCGGTGCAATGACTGGCGAGGCAATGGAATGGCCTGCATTATTATATCTTGATCCAACTGCAGCTTTGCTGGTAGCCTGTCTGGTGCTGCGTAAAGGATATCTAATGGTAATGAATACCGCTTACCAGGTGCCTGCACAGCCCTTGCAGGAGGAAGACTCCCAGCGCTTTATGGAGACGATTCAACGGGTATATGGTATTGTAACGGTTGAACACTTACATGCTCAGGAAACGGGTCATTTCATAACAGTGGATGTGACGATAAGTGTTAACCCGCGGATTACGGTGCAGGAGGCGCAGGAAATTGCTGATCGAGCCAAAAATTTACTGTTAGCCCGTTTTCCACAGGTAACTCATGTACAAATGCAGTTCATTTCTTACCAAGCCGGGTATCCTTATAAATCCAATCATGAACTGCCAGATAATGATGCGTCGTCCTTGCTTCAATAAGGCAGGCCGACTATGAAAGAAAGGTGAATAGGATTGCTTCATTCGCAGTACAGATGGAAGACCCCGGAGGTTAACCTGGAAGCGGCTCAGCCGTTAACAGAAGAGCTGGGGATTTCACCATTGTTGTCCCGGCTTTTAGTGAACCGGGGCGTCACTACGGCCGGGGAAGCAAACCGCTTTTTGTACGGAAGTGTGGACGATGTACATGACCCATTTCTGCTTCTTGGCATGAAAGAGGCCGTGCCGAGAATTCGCCAGGCTCTGGAGCGCGGCGAGCATATATTAATCTATGGAGATTATGATGCGGACGGCGTATCCAGTACATCATTGATGATTCAGCTTATGCGTTTTCTGAAGGCATCTTATGATATTTACATTCCCCATCGTTCTAATGAGGGATATGGTCTGCACAATCATGCTCTAGATTGGGCACATCAGCAGGGAGTGACGCTGGTCATTACAGTGGATACGGGAATTAGTGCAGTAGAGCAAATTGCTTATGCGACTTCCTTAGGAATCGATGTGATTGTGACTGACCATCATGAGCCGCCTGCTGTGCTTCCCGAGGCTTATACTTTGATCAATCCGAAGCTACCGGATTGTCCCTACCCGTTTAAAGGCCTTGCAGGCGTTGGTGTTGCCCTGAAGCTAGCTCAGGCGCTGTTGAGTGAAGTACCCGAGGAATGGTTCGAAATCGCTGCTATTGGTACGGTAGCTGATTTGATGCCACTACATGGTGAGAATCGGACGATAGTACGTAGAGGGATTCAATCCATGAGAAACTCCGCATTTCCAGGGATTCGAGCGTTGCTTCATGTAGCGGGCGTGGAGATATCCACAGTGACTTCGGTCAACATCGCATTTGCATTGGCTCCGCGGATTAATGCGAGCGGGCGTCTAGATCATGCGGGTCGAGCGGTTTCTCTGCTGACGACAGAAAAAGAGGAGGAAGCAGACCAACTTGCGCATGCGCTGGATCTGCTCAATCGTGAGCGTCAACAAGTGGTCGAACGCATTGTGGAACAAGCCGAGCAGCAATTAGCATCCAAACTAAATGAAGGCAAGCTCCCATCTGTGATTGTTTTGGCTGGTGAGGGCTGGAATGTTGGTGTCGTCGGAATTGTGGCATCCAAGCTATTGGATCGGTATTATCGTCCGACCATTATTCTGGGCATAGATGCGGAGACAGGCATGTGCAAAGGCTCTGCTCGTTCTATTCCTGCATTGGATATATACAGTGCTCTTACAGATTGCCATGAGCTCATGGAGCATTTTGGTGGACATCCTTCGGCAGCGGGGATGACGCTGTCCCGTGACAATCTGGAATTATTCGAAGAACGGCTAAACTGCTATGCAGGTTCCATTTTGACACCGGAGGATTTTATCCCTATAGCTGAGGCTGATATGGTCTGTCGTCTGGATGAGGTGTCTTTACAAGTGGTTGAAGAACTGGAATTACTTCAGCCTTTTGGGATGGGAAATCCTTCTCCACGATTCATATTACAGGGGCTTCAATTGCGCGAGGCTCGTAAAATGGGACGTGAGAAAAACCATGTGAAGCTACTATTGGAGCAGAATGGTTTATCGTTGGATGCGATTGCCTTCCGACGTGGCGATTTGGCTGATTTTTTACAGCAGCAAACGGACATAGATCTGTTGGGCGAGTTATCAATTAACGAGTGGAACGGTAAACGTTCACTTCAGCTGATGATGCAGGATATTCGTGTGCAGGCTCCGCAAATTTTTGATTATCGTGGAGTATCGGACCCACTTGCCGAACTGGAGCGAGGGCTGAGGATCTTCCATCCAAGCTTAGAGGAAAGAAAGAATGATGTTGCGGTGTTGATCCATCCGTCATCCCGGCTTCGGACATCAAGCTCCGTGGGCGCTGAATCCTTATGGTTATACGATAAAGATGGCAGCGTTACTCCTAGTGATGGTCAAAAAGATACACAGCACTCTGTGAAGTCGCTGTTCGTACTGGAGCCGCCAGATACACCCGAGCAGTTTCATGCATTATGGTCTACCTTTGAGAATGTAGAGAACGTATTTCTTCTTCATTCGATCAGTGAGCGTGGCGGCCGGCTCGTGAGCCCCGATAGGGAGCTGTTTAAGCGTATTTACATTGTGCTTTCTCGAATGGGAACACAGCTAATTGATGAAAAAGCAATGCTACCTGCTCTTAGCAGGCAGTGCTCGTGTTCAGTGCGCATGTTATCCAAAGTATTGGACATCTTCGAGGATCTTGAATTTTTGACTCGTACAGATGGTCAATTTCGTTTTGTATCCAATCCGCCCAAGCGGGATTTAACTGCTTCTCCGCGCTATCAGGAATTGTACAATATGGCTGAGATGGAGCAGTATTTACTGGATGCGGACACCAACCAGATGACGAGCTGGATCATGTCGCTTATGAAAGGTGCGTCTTGAGATATTACCTTGTAGTTTTGTAAAATGTATATACTAATTAGAAGTTTACAGTAGGAGGAACTAAGTTGGACTACAAAGAATATATTCGGGTAATTTCCGATTTTCCACAACCAGGGATTAGTTTTAAGGACATTACGACCCTAATGAAAAATGGTGAACTGTATCGCAAGGCGATCAACGATATGAAGGAACTGGTATCTGATTTAAAAATTGATTTGATTGCAGGTCCGGAAGCACGTGGATTCGTTGTTGGTGCACCTCTGGCTTATGCGCTGGGTGTTGGTTTTATTCCCATCCGTAAAAGTGGGAAGTTGCCTGGAGAAACCATTGAGGAAGCATACGGTTTGGAATATGGTAAGGATACTCTGGCTATGCATAAGGATGCGATTGAGCCGGGGCAAAATGTTCTGATTGCTGATGATCTGCTTGCTACAGGCGGAACCATTGCTACATCCGTGAACCTGGTACGCCAACTTGGTGGCAATGTGGCAGGGGCTGCTTTCCTTATCGAGCTGTCTGATCTCAACGGACGGGCGAAGCTGCCTGACGTAGATGTATTTACCCTAATTAAGTACTAAGTGTTTAGAAACCGGGGTTTCCCGGGAAATATTTATACATGGATTGCCTTAATAGTCCGATGTAACATCTCTTTATCTAAAGAGTTGCTCCATCGGACTATTTTTTGATTGTAATTAAATTGGATTTTCTTATTGTAACAAATTACCACGGCTTTTATTGGAAATTAGTTATAAAAAAATAAAATAAATGTCGATAAAAGTGTAAAAAGAAACAGAGGTGGATATACATTGGGTATATTTCAATTTAAGAGTTTACAAGCACGGACACTTTCTACCTTGGTTCCGTTAGTACTTATAACGCTGATTTTAATCAACTTTTTGTCTTATTTTTTTGCCAAACAGAAGCTGGATACGGAAATAAGCCAAAATGCTGCTCATTCCTTGTCGAGGGTTCAAGCAGATATTGCAGCTAACGTAGATCGTCATGCTTTGCTTGTTTCGATGCTGACTAAGAGTGCGGAACAACTGGGAACAGAAATGAACATTGAGGGCTATGGACGACTCTTTGAACAAGAGCTGACATTAAATGATATGACTTACGGGTTAGGGATTTATTTTGCTAAAGATGCGTATGACCCAGGAGTGACATACCGTTCAATATATGTGCATAGAGACGGCGAGCTAGTCAAGCAATCGACTGAATATGACGATCCGCAATATGACTATTTAACGCAGCCTTGGTATACAGAAGCCGTGGAACGTGGTAAAGATATAAATTTCACAGAGCCTTTTTACGATAGCAAGCTGAACATCAATATGATTACGGCAGGGAAAGCATTTTACGACAGGGAGGGGAAACTATTAGGTGTCATTACAGCCGACCTAAACATGACGAGTATCCAGACGTATATTGAAAAAATGAAGTTTGGTACTCAAGGTAGTGCGATCTTAGTGGATAAGAATGGAGCCATTCTGTCATCCGGTCTTCAGTCCTTAAAAGCAGGCGAGCCGTTAAAAAACACGATGAATGCGGAAGCAGCACAATCTATTCAAAGTGGTATGTCTGGACAACTATCCGTACCCATTGATAATGAGGATTACCGGATAATGTACGAAACACTCCCACAAACCGGATGGAAAATCGGTGTATTACTGCCAGAATCGGATTTGAATCGCTCTGCGAATGAAATGCTTAAACTTCTGCTGATTGTTAGTGTTATAGGTATTTTACTAATTATAGGAGCGGTATTGATTAACAATTCAGGCATGATCAAAGAGATTAAAAAAATTAGGCAGATGACCAATCGTATGGCACTTGGTGATTATACCGTTGAATTACCACATCATCGTAAAGATGAATTTGGCCAAATGGCTGATGGGATCAATAAGGTGATTGTTGCAACCAGAGGAATGGCATCACGCTTGAGCGAAGAGTCAGGTGTAATCTCAGGTGTATCTTTAAAAATATCTCAGGAGATTTCCGGAGCGACTAAAGATGCGCACCATAATGCAGGAGAACTGGCGCAGGTAAAGGAAGGGGCAGAGCTTCAGTTGACCGCAGCAGCAGAAAGTGCGACTGCGATGGAAGAAATGGCTGTTGGCATACAGCGTATTGCTGAATCTATACAGCATGTATCCGAGGCTACCACTGAGATTGAACATAAGGCACAACAAGGAAATGAACGGTTGAACGTGGTCAGCCAAGGAATGCATAAAGCGAAAATGTCTATGGATGAGGCAGGCAGGGTAGTAAGCTCGTTAAATGAGCGGTCCGCTCAAATTGGCAGCATTATTGGAATGATTCAGGATATTAGTGGGCAGACCAAGTTGCTGTCGCTGAATGCTTCCATTGAAGCCGCTCGTGCTGGGGAGCATGGCCGAGGGTTCGCTGTAGTGGCTTCAGAAATTGGAAAGCTGGCCGTAAACGTAAGCGAGTCTGCGGAGCAAATTACAAGTCGAATCCTATCCATGCAGGAAGAAACCAAATTCGCTTTGGAAGGAATGCAGCAGGGGGCTCTGGAGATGGATGAAGGCGTATCTATTTTACGTGAGGTGGAAGAACGTTTTATGGCGATGAATCAAGATATTCAGCAGGTGGCGACAGAAGTGCAGGAGGTCTCATCTGCCTCTGAAGAAATGTCGGCAGGCTCAGAAGAAGTTGCTGCATCTATTGGTTATCTTGCAGATATTGCGAAAGCTTCAGCTGAACGTGCAGGCCAAGCCTCGGAACGATCCGAACGGCAGTTGAAGGATCTGGAAGGTATGGACAGTTCTGCCAAGTCACTTACAGGTGTTTCTGATACGCTTAATCAGGTCGTATCCCGTTTTCGTGTGTGATATCTTATTTTAACAATAAATAAAAAAGCCGTGCATAAAAAGACGCCGCTCCATGTAAGAAGGATACTTACACGCTTGTCTATACAGCCTGAGCGTGTTCATCCATAACTAACATGGAGCGGCGTTTTAAAATTGAAAAGTAGATATTAATCTGGTGTTTTTTCAGTTAAAGGTTCCTGCGTTTTATCATTCGACCAGCCGAGCACATCAACCAGCTTGAAGAACAAACTCAGAATAATACCGATGATTGTCGCCAGGGCCATACCTTTCAAGGTGACAGCACCCCAAGTGAGCGTAGTACCGCTGATTCCGACCACAAGCACGATGGTAGCGAGCAGCATGTTGGTTGGCTTGGCGAAATCAACTTTTTGCTCGACGAAGATTCTAAGACCAGAGGCGGCGATCACACCGAATAAGAGCAAGGATACGCCACCCATAACTGGAGATGGAATATTAGAAACAATCGCTGAGAACGTACCCGAGAAGGATAACAGAATGGCAATAATAGCCGCTCCGCCAATAACCCATACAGAGTATACCTTAGTTAATGCCATAACACCGATATTTTCACCATAAGTCGTATTAGGTGTAGAACCAACAAAACCGGAAATGATGGTAGAAATCCCGTTACCCAGCAAAGAGCGGTGGAGACCAGGATCTTTGGACAACTCACGTCCGACGATGTTGCTCGTCACTAGCAAGTGACCAATATGCTCTACGATGACGACCAGAGCAACCGGAAGAATCGTCAGCATAGCCGAAGCATTAAAGGTTGGAGTGGTAATTGCGGGATGAGCGAACAAAGGAGCGTCCGCAATAGCCTGCGTATTGACCATACCCATGAAATAAGCAAGCACATAGCCCACCACGATACCGATTAGAATATGAATGATTTTGGCAAATCCGCGAAACAACACCGCACCCAGAACAGTAACACCGAGCGTAACGAGGGAAAGGGTGATCGTTTTGGGATCTGGCGTCCAGGCTTTAGTAGGATCGGCATTAATAATGCCTGCCATGCCTGCAGCAACCGGAACCAGTTCCAGACCAATCAAGGCTACGATTGATCCCATGACAGCCGGTGGAAAAACGATGTCTAGCCAACGTGTCCCGGCGTATTTGATTACCAGTGCAACGAGACAGAAAATAATACCTGTAACGATGAAAGCACCCAGGGCCATTGCATAGCCATTGCTGCCAGGGTTACTTTTAAGCACAAGACTGACAGGAGCGATAAAAGCGAAGCTGGAGCCGAGATAGGCAGGGATTTTGCCACGGCAGATCCATATGTACAACAATGTTCCGATACCGTTCATGAGCAAAATCATGCCGGGATCGACGCCAAAAATATTGGGCACCAGCACGGTGCTGCCAAACATGGCAAACAAATGCTGTACGCTGAGCAGGATCCCAGGTCCTGCTGGAAGCTTTTCATTAACTTGAATTTCGCGTTGCAACGCAGTTCACTCCTTAGTTCTTTCAATTATTCTTATATACATTAATTACTTTTCGTAATTTTTTCAATATAATTCGTTTCATTTCGTCAACAATCCTGATTTTACTTAACCATGTGTGACAAAATAATGCGACAGTGCCAAACCTGTAATAGTTGACGTGTGGCGTGCTAAGCGTCATAATTGTAGGAAATCACTTTTAAAAGGGAACCTTTGCGCGACATTGATCGGCGGGTTCCATTTTGCATAGAAAGGACACGGAATAGAGCAGAATGGGGATAGAGCAATTACTTAAAAAGGCCGGGGCCTATACCAGAGAAGCAGATCTTATCCGCATCAGGGACGCCTATGATTTTGCCGAGCAGGCCCATTCCGGCCAGACTCGTAAGTCCGGTGAACCTTATATTCTGCATCCGCTTGCGGTTGCTGATATCGTCGTTAATATGCAGATGGATACCATCTCCATTATCGCCGCTCTTTTACATGACGTTGTGGAGGATACGACGGTGTCTTTGGCGCAGATTCGCGAGCATTTTGGCGATACATGTGCGATGCTTGTCGATGGTCTGACGAAGCTGGAGCGTATCCAGTTCCGTTCCAAGGAAGAACAGCAGAACGAAAATTATCGAAAAATGTTTATTGCCATGGCACAGGACATTCGTGTCATCGTCATTAAGCTGGCAGATCGTCTGCACAACATGCGTACCCTGAAATATCAATCGGAAGAAAGCCAGCGTCGAATCGCTTATGAAACGTTGGAAATTTTCTGTCCGGTTGCAAACCGATTGGGTATTTCAGCGATTAAATGGGAAATGGAAGACATTGCTTTGCGCTATCTGAATCCTCAGCAGTATTACCGCATCGCTAATTTGATGCATAAGAAGCGGGCAGAGCGCGAGCAATTTATTGATAATGTCATACAGCGTATCAGAGAGAAGCTGGAAGAGATGGGGATTCAGGCTGATTTGTCTGGACGCCCTAAACATATTTACAGTGTGTTTAAAAAGATGACGACAAAAAACAAGCAATTCAATGAAATATACGATTTGCTGGCGATTCGAATTATTGTGGATAACATTAAAGACTGTTATGCCACATTGGGGATTATCCATACGTTGTGGAAACCGATGCCGGGGCGGTTTAAGGATTATATTGCCATGCCTAAGGCTAATATGTATCAGTCCCTCCATACGACCGTAGTAGGTCCCAACGGAGAGCCTACAGAAGTACAAATTCGCACAGTGGATATGCATCGCACAGCTGAATTCGGGATTGCCGCCCATTGGGCCTATAAAGAAAACAACGGGGCAAATAACACAAACTTTGAGGACAAAATCACCTTTTTCCGAGAAATTCTGGAGCTGCAAAACGAGGCGAAGGATGCTTCGGAATTTGTGGAATCACTCAAAATGGACTTTTTCTCAGACCTTGTGTTTGTCTTTACTCCTAAGGGGGAAGTCATTGAGTTACCGGCTGGATCGGTTCCGCTGGACTTTGCTTTCCGTATCCATACCGAAGTTGGCAATCGAACGATTGGCTCTAAGGTAAATGGAAGAATTGTTCCTTTGGATTATCGTCTGAAAACTGGCGATATCGTGGAAATTATGACGTCCAAGCACTCCTATGGACCTAGTCAGGACTGGCTTAAAATTGCTCAGTCCTCTCACGCGCGCAGTAAAATCAAGCAATGGTTCAAGAAAGAAAAGCGTGAGGAAAATGTAGAAAAAGGCCGCGAAAGTCTGGAACGTGAGCTAAGGAAGCGTGATATTGAGCCATCCGTGTGGATGAGCGAGGACAAACTTCAGGATGTGGCACAAAAGTTCTCTTTTAATGATTCTGAAGATATGCTGTCTGCGATTGGCTTTGGCGGTATAACCGCAGCGCAGGTTTGTACACGTTTGACAGAGAAGCTGCGCAAGGAACAAGAAGAGGCACGTCTAATTGAGCTGACGACCGAGGTTAAGGAGTACAAACCCCAGGGTGATCGGAAAAAAACACCGACCAACGGTGTCAGCGTCAGAGGCGTCGACAATTTGCTCGTTCGCTTTGCACGATGTTGTAATCCCGTACCGGGTGATGACATCATCGGCTACGTAACACGCGGGCGCGGCGTATCTGTTCACCGTACCGATTGCCCGAATATTCCTTCGGGTGTGGGCGAAGATCAGGCGCGTGTGATTGAAGTGGAGTGGGAAGAAGCAGCCGAGGTCAATTATAGTGTCGATATTGAGATTACAGGGCATGACCGCAATGGTTTATTGAACGAGGTGCTCCAGGCCATTTCTGAGAATAAAACTAGCTTCTCGGCCGTGACAGGACGTACAGATAAAAATAAAATGGCAATGATTCACATTACAATTCTTATTCGTAACACGGATCATTTGCATTCTGTTGTCGAACGGATCAAACGGGTAAAGGATGTATACACCGTGCATCGGATTATGCAATAAATTTGTGAAGCATACACGCAGGTTTATATAGCCTTTGTAATACATCTTGGGTACAAAGACTCATAGGTGGCTGAAAGAGCCGTGGTACGACTGTAAGCACCTTGTAAGGGGAAGAGTAAAGGAGCAGCGGATAGGCAATGAAGATCATTATTCAGCGCTGTAAAGACGCTCAGGTAACGGTGAATCAAAAGGTGGTCGGTAAAATCGGAACTGGATTAATGCTGCTGGTTGGTATTGGTCAGGGAGATACGGCAGCCGATGCCGTTTATTTAGCGGATAAAACAGCGGGATTGCGTATATTTGAAGATGCTGAAGGCAAAATGAACGACAGTGTTCTGGATGTCGGGGGGGCCATTTTGTCTGTCTCGCAATTTACGTTGTATGGTGACTGCCGTAAAGGGAGAAGGCCCAACTTTATGGGAGCGGCCAAACCTGAGGAAGCGGAGAAGCTGTATGATTTCTTTAACAGCCAGCTTCGAGCCAAGGGCCTGGAGGTCGAGACGGGGATTTTCGGAGCTATGATGGATGTTTCCTTGACCAACTGGGGTCCAGTGACGTTGATTTTGGATAGCGAACGTTCGTAAGCATCCATTCTTGGTATGATCTGAGAACATGAGTAGAAGAGAATAAAATAGCCGTTTAGAGGGACCATAATGTCATCCCGGTTGGTAAGCAGCCATCTGGAAAGCCTTAAGGGTGACAGGAGAGACGAAGCTATGCGTCAGACCCCAAAAATGGAAGGATATCAAAGCGCGGTGCTACTTTATCCTGGTAGTATGCGGGAGGCAATCAACCTTACTCGTAATGCTGATGCGTTATTACAGCATGTTGCTACAGCTGTGGACAAGCCAGGACGCGGTGTCCTACCGCGTAGGTAAGCCATTTGTAAATGCAGCATTAACGACGTATTGTCTCAAGCGGTTATAAAGAGATCGAAAATAATTATGTAGCAGTACATCAGGGAGGAGCCAACGGGCTCCTTTTTCTTTTTCACTGCTTGGAATTGTTATAAACACAGATCAAGCGGGTAATAACAAAGCGTGGTAAACAAACAAACCTAACTTTAAGCTCGCTTTAAGGATAACCGGAAAGGAGATCTGAACGATAATGATGAGTAAAATTGCATTTTTGTTGGCTGACCAATTTGAGGATTCCGAAATGAAGGTCCCTTATGATGAACTGAAAAAGGCTGGACATGAGGCAGATATTATTGGATTAAAACAAGGTGAAAAAGTGAACGGTAAGCAAGGCAAAGCAAGCTACACTATTGAAAAAGCCATTGCCGATGTGAAATCAAGTGACTATGATGCAGTGATTATTCCTGGTGGATCATCACCGGAAAATCTGCGTTTGGATGCAAATGTTCTGAAGTTTGTAACTGAAATAAATGAGTCCAAAAAAACGATCGGAGCTATCTGTCACGGGCCGCAAATTTTGGCGAGTGCCGATTTGTTACAAGGCCGGACGATTACAGCTTACCCTCCATTGAAAGATGACTTGATTAATGCGGGTGCTCATTTTGAGGATCAAGAGGTGGTGGTGGACGGTAACTTTATTACGTCTCGGACTCCTAAGGATGAGCCCGCTTTTGTGCGTGAGTTGTTAAAGGCATTGTAATTTAACCGTGAATGCTTCCTAGATTTATGCCAGTACAATTCCCAAACGAGGAGGATTTGATATGGCTAAACAGATTCAGGCTTATTTTCGCACAGAAG
The DNA here is from genome assembly GCF_000307675.1 of Paenibacillus sp. ICGEB2008. Lineage (NCBI taxonomy): Bacteria > Bacillati > Bacillota > Bacilli > Caryophanales > Paenibacillaceae > Paenibacillus > Paenibacillus sp. ICGEB2008. Next base: position 33,309 of record NZ_AMQU01000018.1, on the reverse strand, counting down.
ATGAAGCTGAGGGCGCCAGAGCTTCGCTTCAGGCTTATAGAACTGAACATTTGGAAGTAGGTGCTCTGGATGAGACGCTCGGTCGGGAGACGAGGGTTTTAATTCCGTTGGTCCCTTATAACAATACTGGCTCTGTGAGCACAGGAGGTTCTGCGGGTGCGGCGATTCCAGCCGCAGGGGCTTATGGCGAGAATATTCTACCCGATGCAAAGAATGACGAGGTTAACTCTGGCGCAGCTCAAAGGGATCTGAATGAGGATCGGAGCGGAACAACGAATCATGACGGAGGTTTGCTCCGTGCGACAGATGTGTATATTAACGGTGATCATGATGAATTACGGTATGTATTGTCCGCCAAGGTGAATGATGCCGATTATGATGAGATCATTTATAAGCTTCGTTCCAATCGTGCATATGTGGCGCAGCTGGATTAAAAAGGGAGCGAATGTCACAAAAATGTCGATACACGAGGAAATTAGTCACACTAGAGTGGCTGTAATACAATTGTAATATTCGAAACATCATTCCTTAATATTCGTTGTTTATAATAACAGCATGACCCCCTTTTGATATATCTTTTTAAACCTGCGGACCGTTTCCGCAGGTTATTTTCTTTTTATAAGACTAATTTATATACCGAAAGTTGCAAAAGGGCTAACAATCTAGGACACAAAATAAAATGGAAGATCATTTAATTTGACATTGACTATCTTTTTATATAAAGTGTAAAAAGATACTAAGTCCCGAAATGACCCAAAATATAACGAATAGCATATATCCACTTCCAATTAAGGGACTGAAATATTATTACTGAAACAGTTAGGAAGTGTCGAAATGGGTAATGAAATCGAGTGGTTTGCAGAGATAACTCCTGAGCTTCATAAATGCTGTGGAGGCAAAGGAGGGATGCTTGCAAGGATGCTTCAAGCAGGTTATCCAGTTCCTGACGGTTTTATTGTTTTCCCGCAGGCCTTTCAAGGGGAGAAGCTTAAAGAAAGTGCATGGCAAGAAATGATTAGGTATTTGGAAAAGCTTCGTAAGAATTACTCTAATGTCTCATTTGCAGTAAGGTCTTCAGCTTTGAGCGAGGATTCAGCATTAGCTTCTTTTGCAGGAGAATTTGAAAGCGTCTTGGAAGTACAAACAAATGACGACGTTCTGAAAGCTTTGCATGTGGTTCACCATTCTCAATACAGTGAGAGAGTGCGGGCATACAGTGTAGTTCAGGGGTTTGAAGAAGCACATGAAATGGCGATTGTAGTTCAAATAATGGTTCCTTCTAAAATCTCAGGCGTCCTTTTTACAGCAGACCCTATATCGGGCAATCGTTCAGTAATGTCTGGAAATTTTGTATTTGGATTAGGGGAGCAGTTGGTATCAGGTGAGGGGAATGCTTGTGCTTTTTCTTTATTCAAACCGTCAGGTCGATATGAAGGACCACAAGAGTTACTACCTTATTTCAAAAAGCTATATCGGCAAGCCTCCCGTCTAGAAAAGGAGATGGGAGAACCACAGGATATTGAATGGGCTATTGCCAATGGAAAACTCTTTTTTTTACAAGCACGACCTATTACTACTTTAAGTCCTGGAAATATGGATACATTTGAGTGGAATGATTCTTTAACAGGTGATTTTCTCTGGACGAACACTAATGTAGGTGAATCTATTTCAGACGTGGTTACTCCCCTAAGCTGGTCTATTATTCGTGCACTGGATGAAGAACATAATGTGATTCCGGGTTATTATCTAATGTCAGGTAATATTTGTGGAAGGGTATACTCTAATATTAGTGTATCACTATCTGTTTTTTCTGCTTTTGGATGGAATAAAAAGTCATTATTAAAAAAAAATGAGCAATGTATTTGGGGAAATACCAGATAAAATTCAAATCCCTGTGTACCCATTTTCAAAAAAAGAGCTTATCAAAATAATGCTTCCCAAAATGGTATATGCTTTTAAACAAACCCGAAAAGCTACAAAGTTCATACCACAGCACATTAAAAAAAACACCGAATTGGTGCATTCAAACAGAAGAGTTAATTCGCAATGTCCAGTCCAAAGAAGAATTGATAAGATTATGGCGTGAGCAGCTTTGGCCAAAGAATATTGAAGCGATGTGGATTGCTTTGGAAGGCCCCAGCAGTAAAATGCAAAATTTTGTTCGATGGAAAGAAAAGTTAGAGAAATGGATTGGACATGAGGATACCAGTGTGCTTCTAACTAATCTGAAAGGAACTACAGGTTTGGCGAGCTTGGGGCCTGTTGTTGGTATATCTTCAGTAGTAAAAGGTGAAATGAGTCAGGAGGATTATCTGTTGGAATTTGGGCATCGAGGACCACATGAGTTTGAGCTATCGATCCCTGGTCCAAGAGAAAATCCAAGTTGGCTGGAAAAACAGATCAAAGAAGCAAAGAAATCTGGTATGAATGTAGACGAATTATTATATAAGCAACGTGAACAAAATGAAATGGTGTGGAGAAGACTAGAACAGCGCTTTCCATACAGAATAAAGAAGCTGAAACGTATAGTAAAAAAAAATTTCTGAAGGACCGAACTTAAGGGAAACTGTTCGTTCGGAATGGACGCGTGTGTTCAGGTTAAATCGCTCTTTCGCGCTGAAAGCAGGAAAGTTGATGGGGATAGGAGAAGATGTGTTTTTTCTGTATATAGATGAAATATTGACCTGGCTTGTGAGAGGGAGCCTAGATATGGATTGTATTTCGATCAGAAGAACGAACTATTTAAAATATAAGCAATTACCTCCGTTGCCATCGATTATACGCGGGCGTTTTGAACCTTTAAAATGGATGGAAGATCCGAATCGTAGAGTAGATTATTATGATCCATATATACCGGTAGAAATTTCAACTAATTCGGAAATGATTGAAGGAATTGCAGGATCGGCAGGCAGAATCGAGGGGACTGTACGTGTACTCAGTCATCCAGAGGAGGGAAGCCAACTTCTTCCTGGTGAAATTTTGGTAACCTCGACGACAAATGTAGGCTGGACCCCAATTTTTCCAAAAGCAGCTGCAATTATAACAGATATAGGAGCACCTCTGTCACATGCTGCTATTGTAGCTAGAGAACTAGGCATTCCAGCTGTTGTAGGCTGTGGAAATGCTACTACAAGGATGAAAACCGGCGACAAGGTTATAGTTGATGGTGGGCAGGGAATTGTACTAATAAGGTGAGAAAATTAATTTATTGAATTTCTCAATAGATATCAGCCTGATTCAACATTAGTTCCTTTACACTATATATTCAATTATATGAGTTGGTATTGTGGTGGTTTTGATGTAAATACAGTCAGGAATATACGATTCTGGGTATCGTGAAGTACAAAGGATCATGATAAACTGAATGTAAACGCAAAATCGGGCAATAGTGTGTATAGGATCAGGAATATATGCTAAAGCAAATTGTTCGATGAGGAGCGAAACTTGAATGAGCAATCTATTGAGGAGTGAAACAGATGTCACTAGAACACCAGCAAAATCTCGGGCTGAGGGAGCGAAAAAAAGCAAAAACCATTGCATCGATTCAAATGCATGCGTTACGCCTATTTAGTGAACTGGGATATAACGAAACTACTGTGGAACAGATTGCAGAAGCAGCGGAGATTTCACCAAGTACCTTCTTTCGATATTTTTCAAGCAAGGAGGATGTGATCATTACAGATAACTACGATCCTCTGCTTATATCTGCATTTGAGGAACAACCAGCTCATTTAACTCCACTTCAAGCTGTGCGTAATGCTATGTTATCAACCACGTCTGACATGTCTGGCGACGAAATGTCCACAACACGTGAGCGTAACCAACTCGTGATGTCAGTACCGGAACTCCGGGCTGCAACCTTAAATAATTTGACTGATACAATGCATATGATAGCTGAAATGGTCTCCAAACGGGTAGGGAGAGATCCGGGAGATTTGCAGATTCGGACCTTTGCGGGTGCTGTTATAGGTGTTAACATATCAGTTATGTTGCACTATGCGGAAAATCCTAATGAAAATTTTTCTGAACTATTATCCCAAGCATTAAACCTCTTGGAGACTGGTCTACCACTATCATAAATGGATGAAATTACATTTTATTATATTAAATAAAAAAATGTAAGCTGCGTTCGGTGTTCTACCGGAGGCAGCTTATTTCGGTTCAGAATACATAAACTATATATTGTATCATTCGTTGATTTTTTTATGATAGCATGAACCATCTCCTGTTCGTATCGACTTTTGGATGTAGTAAGATTAAATGCATAAATTCAACAAATGATATTAGTGTAAAGTTATTATATATTCGTGATACTGCATGATTTAAGGAATGATTCCAATTTGGTAATAAAAAATTATATGTCGAAATTTGCATGAAATTAGTTGTTGATTAATGTTTTTCCTTTTGATAATATCTATTTCATAATCAAACAATAAAAGGTAATAAATAGAATATTTAAAATTTAATTTTTTCAGCGTCTCTACTGAGAAGGGATTGACAGCGATTATGAGCTGGTATGTGCTGCATGTCGAAACCGGACAAGAAAATGTGGTTCGAGCGATGATACGTAAATTCTACAATCCATCGTTAATGTATGCGATAGTTCCCAAACGTAGGCTATTAGAAAAAAAACAGGGTCACATTTATGAAGTTTGTCGAACGATGTTTCCAGGTTATGTATTTGTGAATACAGAGATGAATGCTAAAACTTATAATGATCTTAAGCGGCTTCCTAAATGCTACCGACTTCTAAATAGTTTTAATCATCGTTATCATCAAATACAGTCTAAAGAACTAAGAATAAATTCAGAAGATAGAGTTGAATCCTATTCATTTTCGAAAATTGACGACGATGAAATGAGACCAATTCTCCAACTTATTGATAATGATGAAATTATAGGATATTCATCTTTGTATCTGAGAAATGCAAGGGCCGTTGTATTTGAAGGTCCCCTAACGGGGGAGGAAGAAAGAATAAAGAAGATTGATGCACGGAAAAAAAGAGCGAGGATTATTTTGAGGCTGAATGGTGTAGAAAAATGTATTGATGTAGGAATTAATATTGTTCCAGTATCGGAAGATACTCAAGATGTGCATCAGCTTAAAAAATCAGAGTGAAGCCAACTGATGCTTCGGTACATTGGTGTAGCGCTGAGGTCATATCTAGCAGTTGTGTGTGTAGTCTATTGAAAAGTAGATGAGTGGGCGAAGCTATGCCCCTTTCCTAAATTCATACAGTTGATGACAAGAATTCTTTATTCAGTTCTAAATATAATAGGGTCGTATTTAAAGGATGCGAAGCGCATCCTTTTTGTTATATTTATAAGTTAGCCAGGAAGTGTACATTTTTGAGTATAAGGAGATGTTGAGGTGCATGCAAAGTTCCGAAAATCTTCATGAAAAACAAAATGATATTGCTATTATAGGTATTTCTGGGTTATTTGCCTCTGATTCTACAATTGATCAACTCTGGAATCGTCAAAAAGAGGGAAAAGCATTTGTCAAAAACTTATCTGAAATACGACAACATGATACGAATTCATATTTGAATTGGATCACAGGAGAAGGGGCAAACAAAGCTATTTCATTTGCACGCCATGCTTTTTTGGATAGTATTGATTGTTTTGATTATCCTTTTTTTTCTATATCTTTTGAAGAAGCATGTTTGATAGATCCTTCTCTTCGTCTATTGTTGCAAGTAGTGTGGCATACACTAGAAGATGCAGGGTATGGCGGTAATACATTGTATGGAACCAGAACAGGTGTGTTTTACGGTGAAAGTGATCTTCCGGAATATTCATATGCTCAGATGGTTGCCGATGTTAATTCTGTGTTAGGTGGTCCATGTGCTACAGAAAATTTATCTTCGTTAATTCCAAGTCGGATCTCATATTTAATGGACTGGCACGGTCCAACTGTAGTAACCAACGCTGCAGATGCTTCATCGTTAGTTGCAGTGCATCAAGCTTGCCAATCGTTACGGGCGGGAGAGTGTGAACAGGCGCTTATAGGAACGTCCCGCATTAATTTGTTTCCCATACATTCATACGGCACTGAAGTGGATGATGGAGAAGGGGTTATGGCGATCCTGATCAAACCCTTAAACAAGGCAATATTGGACGGTGATCACATTCATGCGGTTATAAAGGGCTCGTCGACAAATCATCATGGACGAGTACGTGATAGCGGTACATATAAGGATTTGCTTGTACAAGCATGGAAAAATGCAAGTATAGATCCTTCGACCATCTCATTTATAGAAACACATAGCAATAAAGATAACTTAGAATATGTAAGGGAAAGAGAGGGAATAAAGTCTGCATTTTCACATTTGATGAGAACGCAGGAGCAACTTCTTTTAGGGTCTATAAAATCTTCTATTGGACAGTTGAAGCATGCTTCCGGTCTAGCGGGGTTATTACAAGCTGTTATGGCATTAGAATATGAGGAACTGCCATCAGCAGTGTATAATAAATTGGAAAAAACTAACGTTTCCCCAGGGGGGCCTTCTGCATGGCATAGCGATATTATAAATCTTTCAGCAGAAGTTTTGCGGTGCGGTGTTAATTCCTTTGGTAGGGGAGGAGCCAATTGTCATGTTATTTTAGAAAAATTTCCAAAGGAAAGTACAGAGGAGAAAACCCAGGGTTGGGAGATGCTTACTCTATCGGCTCAGAGCGTGTCAAGCTTGCTGGAGTTAATGAACAGTTACAAAGAGTGGATGATTCAATCTGAAGGATATCGATTAGGCGACCTATGTTATACCGCAAATGCTGGTCGTAAACACTTTCGATATCGGTCGGCTATTATAACTTCAAATAGAGAGGATCTATTAAATAAGCTGACTGTGTTGAGTACAACAAATTTGGAATTGTCGGAGATATCAGGAGTATATTATAGCGAGTTGGAAAACCACGAACCTGTAATTGAGAAAGTAATGGAAACATGTATGAAGAAATATGAAACACGTGAAAAAGCGCTGAACGAACTTGGACAGTTGTATGTACAAGGAGTAGAGTTTGATTGGAATGAAATATATAAAGAATGTGATTATAAAAAAATCAGCCTACCTGTCTACCCATTTGCAAAGCTGCGGTGTTGGATAGATCCGTCGGTGAGGATTCTAAATAATATTGAAAATGAAACGGAAAATAGAGAAATACTCATATTAGAATTATTTAAAAAATATCTTGGCTTCTCTCACATAAAATTGGAAGACAATTTTTATGAATTAGGCGGAGATTCTATTACAGCTATCAAGATTGTGAATGAATTGAATGCTATTTTGCATACGGATCTAAAAGATGTGGATGTGCTTAAAAACCCGTCTGTGGCACAGCTGACCGAATTGTTGAGGAAGACTGAAGGAATGACGAGTGTTTCAGTCAACACCATAATAAGACAACCTCCTAAACCTTTTTACCCGTTATCATCTGATCAAAGCAGAATATTTGTAATGATACAGTATAATCCTGATTTTACGATGTATAACAAGCCAGTGGCTCTTGTTGTGGATGGAAACTTGGATTTTAACAGGCTACAAACGTCCATCGATCGAATAGTGAGAAGACATGAAGCATTAAGAACGTCATTTGATGTTATAGATGGAGAGCCGATCCAAATTATTCATGATGATGCAAGAATAAAAATGGAAATGTATCCATCAATATTGAAGGAAGATGAACTGGAACTGATGATGGAAAAATTTACAAGACCGTTTAATTGGAGAACGGCACCTTTGGCAAGAGGAGCTCTAGTTCAACTAACAAATGGAAAACAAGCGCTGGTCTTTGATTTCCACCATCTAATCTCGGACGGTACTTCGCTATTGATTTTTTTCAAGGAGCTCATTCACTTCTATAAATTAGATCAGGAGTTGGAGCCGCTTACAGTTCAATTTAGAGATTATGTGGTATGGCAAAATGAACGAAAACATTCTTCAGAGCAGGAACAGAAGCAGCAATTTTGGGTATCAAAATGTGCTGCACCGATTCCAAAATTAAATTTACCTACAGATTTTGAAAGACCAGCTTATAAAACCTACCAAGGTTCACAAATCTGTTTGCGAATGAACTCAGAGTTAGCAGAGAGTGTATATCGTTTTGCTAAGGAAACAGAATCAACGATATATGTTGTGTTGCTTGCAGTCTATCATTTACTGCTAGAGAAACAGACTGGACAAAACGACATTATCATCGGCTCTGTATCCCAGGGAAGACCTCACAGAGAAGTAGATCCTGTCATGGGTATGTTTGTCCATACCATAATCATGCGTAATTGTTCCAGCACACAGAACACGTTTCATGAATTTATCAATCAGGTTAGAATAAATACGCTTCAATGTTTTGAACATCAAGATTACCCGTTTGAAGATTTGGTAGCTATATTACAACTGGATAGAGATAGAAGCCGTAATCCTTTATTTGATGTAGCATTTATTTTGCATAATATGTACACATCTCTGAAAAGTCCGGAATTTTATGAAATGTATAATTATCCATTTCATAATGGAGTTTCACTGGTTGATCTTGCTTTGGAAGTACATGAGACTGAAGAGGGGATTTCTTGTAACTGGGAGTACAGTACTTCGCTGTTCCAACAAGAAACCGTGAAAGTATTAGCTGAAGACTTTATGGCTATCTTGGCACAGCTAATGCACCAACCAGATATTCCACTTGGTAGTCATTCTTGCCTTCACAAAAATGTGAACATTGTAGAAGATGTTAAATTCTTGTTTTAGATGAATGATCTAGAGTAGCAAGTAGGAGGGCAACTAATGGATATTATTTCTAAAGGAGAAATAGAACAACCTTCAGATCAAGTTGGCTTGGACTTTTGGAGTTATACTTTGGATAAAAGGATAGACATTACTGAGTTCCCCCATGACTATACTGGACAAGAATCTACACCGAATAAAGCTTTGAATACTCGTCTATTTTCTGAGGAAATTCAGATTAGATTATATGAAATGAGCCGTCAATCCCATCTGGGTGTATTTATGGTTTTGGTATCAGGCATAAAGTACGTTTTATCCCGGTATACTGGTCTGCAAGATATAGTTGTGGGGACACCCGTTTTAAAAATGGGAGATAATAAGACCAAAGGAAACTCGTGTGTTTTGCTTCACAGTAAACTTATCACAGATATGACGATCCGTGATTGGATCAACACGATGAAGGAAACAGTGACAAAAGCATTTCAACATCAGGATGAAGCGTTTCACAGTATAGTACAGCGAGCAGGAATCGTATATTCAGATGACACCAAACCAATGATAAAAACACTTGTATTATTCGGACCTATTCAGTCAAGGGAAATCATAGATGAGATTCATTCGGAGATCATTTTTGACTTTGATTTAGTTGAGGGAGTACTATCTTTGTCAATTAAGTACTCTCCCCAACTGTTTTCTGCCGCTACGATTGAACATCTGGCAGATGCATTGTTTCTGTACTATGCCTATATATTGAAAGATACGAAAACAATTCTGGAAGAGCTTGAACTCCTTTCTGAGAGTAATCGCCACCAAATACAGTATCAATTTAACAAGCCGCAAGAATTGCAATCCGGTGCTGCTTACACATTTCTTCAATTATTCAATGAGCAGGTTCGAACACAACCTGAGAAAACCGCTCTAATCTTTGATCATCAAGAATGGACGTATCAAGAGCTAAACGATCAGGCTGATCGTTTGGCTCTTGGCCTCGTAAAAAAATATCACCTGCTCCCAGAAGAAGCAGTTGCCGTGTATATGCATAGATCACCTTATGTATATATAGCTATGTTAGCGATTTGGAAGGCAAGTGGCGTGTTTGTTCCTATTGACCCGACTGTTCCATTGGAACGTGTTACAGATATTCTTCGGGAAGGGAATGTACGCATTACACTAACAACAGCTGCTAACAAGCAAGCTTTACAGGGAATTAATCCAAAAAGCGAATTGCTGGAAATTGTTTTCTGCATAGATACAGATGATCTGAGTGTCATGGAAGTAGAACCTTTGTCAATGAGCAATTCTGGTGGATCATTGGCCTACATCATTTTTACATCTGGATCAACCGGGAAACCTAAGGGGGTTGAGATTGAACATCATTCAATCGTGCATTTCTTACATGCTATCGATGAAGTAATTGCGCCTGTTTCACCTCAAGTCATTCTTAATGCTGCCAGTATAGCCTTTGATTTATTTATATCTGAGGCCTTGTATGGTCTTTTCAAGGGAATTCAAGTCGTTATTGCTAATGAACGAGAGCATATAAATTCTGCTGAGTTGGGACGTTTAGTAGAAGAACATCATATCGATGTCATGATGATTACACCTTCGCGACTGCAACTAATGATGCATCACAAGGAATCTGCAAAAGCACTACAGCGTATTAAAATGTTTCTTATTGGTGGTCAAGAATTGAAGATAGGTTTTTTGCGTGAGATTCAACAATTGACTAAAGCTTATATCGTGAATGTCTATGGACCAACGGAAGCGACGTGTTTGGCGACATCAGCTGTATTGAATGGGGCTTTCCAAGTCACGATTGGTCGCCCATTGAATCATTATAGATGCTACATTGTAGATGAAAAGAATCGTTTGCAACTGATCGGTGGAGTCGGGGAATTGGTAATAGCCGGGACTGGCGTGGCACGGGGATATGTGAACAATCCGAGGTTGACTGAGGAGAAATTCATTGAAGACCTGCTGTATGAAGGACAAAGAATGTACAAGACAGGCGATTTGGCACGTTGGTTGCCCACAGGAGAGATTCAATATCTAGGACGGATTGATAATCAGGTGAAAATAAGAGGATATCGCATTGAAACTAGTGATGTTGAAATCGCTTTAATATCTCACCCAGATATTCGTGAGGCGGTTGTGCTTGTCAATTCAGGACCAAATGGTGTTGAGGAACTGGTTGCTTATTTGATTAGTGATCAAAAGTTGAGCTTTAACGTCGTTTACGATTTTTTAAAGCTGAAGTTGCCTGAATATATGGTCCCGGTGCGCTATGCTCAGGTGTCTGCTCTCCCTTTGACGGTAAATGGGAAAATTGACAAATCTGCTTTAGCAAGCATAAATCAGCTGAAGTTGTCTAGAGCTACACTATATCGTGCACCCATGAATGATATTCAGAGAATTTTAGTAGAAGTATGGCAGGATTTGCTTGGAGTTGAACGGATAGGAATTGATGATAATTTTTTTCAAGTTGGAGGAACTTCCTTGTCTGGAGTCAAAATGGTGGCACTGTTGAGTGACAGATACACTATCTCTATTAATGATTTATTTGATTATCCGACTATCGCTCAACTGTCTCTGCACGTGGTTGAACATACAGGATATTTTCATCATTTACTTGAAGTGATGAAGCCTCCAGATGTTCCTTTGGATATAGATATGCAAATGGTTACATCACTTGCATCAAGAGAAGTGGCACTACAGACATACTTGGCAAAGGTAGAGGCTTGGCGAGATCGAGATCTCACACTGAAAAAGCCCTACAAGCATATTCTCTTGACAGGTGGTACAGGTTTTTTGGGTACACATCTTCTACAGGAGCTTCTCCAAAGTTCAAATGCACGAATTACCCTTTTGATAAGAGGAAAGTCTCGATCAATATCAGAAGACTATCTTCAAGAGAGACTTCAATACTATTTATTAGAAGAACATCATAAAGCAGGATGGAAAAGAGTGTCTGTAGTTTGTGGTGATGTAACACTATCGAACTTGGGTCTGGAATTTGCAGAATATGAGAAATTGGCTGAGAACGTTGATTGTATCATTCATACGGCATCATTGACCAGACATTACGGCACAGCAGCAGAATTTGAAAAAGTGAATATCGACGGTACTCGACATATACTTCATTTTGCTGCTTTCAAGAATATTAAGGACATCCACTTTACATCCAATATGAGTATCGGTACAGGAAGTGATATTCAGTTGTTTGATGAGTATATTGAAGAGATTGGGGCTATTCGAGCGGATATTAATAATCATTTTCTGAAAAGTAAAATGGAAGCTGAAGCACTTTTGCGGACCGCTAGAGAAAGGGGGCTGAATTGTACAATTTATCGCTTAAATTCTCTTAATAATAATACTCAAACAGGAAGATTTATGGTTAACAAGGAGAGCAATGCATTTTATTCTTTTGTAAGTGCAATGAATAGCATCGGTCTTTTTCCAGATTTGCACGAACCAATATTGGATATGACAGGTGTAGATCAAGCCGCTAAAGCTATTGTTACTCTTTTCGACCGACCTGTGCTGCATAATCAAAATCACCATGTATTTAATCCTCATCGAATCAGTTGGGGACAGTTAGGGAGAAAACTACAATCTATCAATGGAAAAATAGAACTGGTGGACTACGATTTATTTATACGTATCATTACTCAAAAATTTAATGACTCTTTTACTCGCAAAGAAGTTATAAATATCATTCTCAATCTTTTTTTACTCCGCAACACTGAATGGTTGAATTATTTACGTGTATGTGACCGAACAGAACTTATACTTAAACGTCTTGGATTTGAGTGGGTAACTATCGGGCAGCAACAGATCGCATGCTACCTTAGCTGATTCTTATATTTAGATACAGGGATAGGGAGGTGCAGTGGTTGAAGTGACAGATCATTGAGGGAGGAAATAGAAGATGATGACCATTGGGTTAGTCGGTGGATTAAGCTATGAATCGACGTTATTTTACTATAAGTATATTAATGAGCGTGTCAATCAGCAGCTTGGAAAAACCCATTCGGCCAAGTTGATTTTAAACAGCTTGAATAATGAGGAGGTTTTGTCTCTCGTAAATGCGAATCGAATGCAGGATGTTACGGATATATTAGTCAATGCTGCAATCGTAGTTGAGAGAGCTGGGGCTGATTGTTTGCTGATATGTTGTAATTCGGTTCATCAAGTAGCAGAAGAAGTACAACGTCATATTCGCATACCTCTTCTTCATATAACAGATGCAGTTACAGATAAAGTTTGCAAAACAGGTGTTAAACAGGTTGGACTTATTGGAACTAAGTTTACGATGAAGGAAACATTTTATAAAAATAAATTAGAATCTAAGGGGATTAATGTTATTCTTCCAGACCAGTTTGATCGTAATTATATACACCAAGTGATTTTTAGTGAATTGGTTCTGGGTAAATTTTCCGAGAAGGCTAAGAGAAACTTCCAACACATTATCCTTAAATTAATCTCTGAAGGTGCTCAGGGAGTTATACTGGGCTGCACAGAGATTCCGTTACTTATTAATCAAAAGGATGTTAGCGTTCCTGTTTTTGATACTACTACATTGCATGCAGACAGTGGAATTGACTTTATGTTTGGAAGTATGAACACTAGAGAGGAGTTATCACTATGGAAACAACAAATGTGAATAGTATTGAGGTTAAGCCGCAATCTATACCGCCACAGGCTAGTGTTATGGGGTATATCGGTAGTTATTTTTTCTCGTTTGTGATCAAGACTGCAACAGAGTTGGGTGTGTTTAAAGGCTTGCAGAAAGGGAAAAAAACGAACGACGCGTTAGCGACTCATCTGAACCTAGACTCAGTTTCATTACGCAGATTGTTAAGAGCATTAGTTGCCATGGATCTCCTTAAGGTTGATGAATTTGGAAATTATGAAGTAACTGTGTACGGAGCTACATTGCAACCAGGAGAAACCCCTCAATCAATTGAGCCCATTGCTAATTATTTACTTGGTGATTTTATTGTTGAACCTATGATGAATTTGGGATATAGCATTCGAACCGGCCAACCAGCATTTGACAATTCTACGTGGTTCGAAGCTGGGAAAATAAATATTGAGCAGCAACAAGTGGTAAACCGAGCAATGGAAGTATATTCAAAGGTAAGTTTACCGACAATACTGAATTCATATTCATTTGACGAGTTTGATGTCATTGTAGATGTTGCGGGTGGTCTAGGGCAGATATTGGCTGGTATTCTGGATAAAAATATAAATAGTCGTGGAGTTTTATATGATTTACCATCAACGATTGAGCGAGCAAAAGAATATATACATTCCGTGGATATGACAGGACGTTGTGAGTTAATTGGTGGAGATATGTTTGAAACGGTTCCTACTGGTGGAAATCTCTATATTATCAGTAAAGCATTAAACGATTGGGATGATGAACATGTTCTATCTGCACTCAGTAATATACGTTCAGCAATGGTAAATGACTCTAAATTAATTATTATAGAGATGCTTGTTAATGATGAGCATCCAACAAAAGAAGAGGTAATTCGGGATTTGTTGTTTCTAGCCATCACTCCGGGTGGCGGTGTTAGAACTCAGTCGGAATTTGAGGTGCTGATACAACGTTCTGGTTTGCAAATTACACGTATTATTCCCACTTCAGATCAGTTCTGCATTATTGAATGTGAGCAAAAACAATAAATAAAGCTTTTTATAAGAATCTAAATTCTGTTTTGCAAAGTTATGTTCATCATAAGATGAACATAACTTTTTTTCATATGCATGTAAGAAGAGAGGGATGGTGTATGTACCAGCCAGTTGTATTTATGTATCCGGGTCAGGGATCGCAGTATTATCATATGGGAATTAAGCTGTACAAACATAATGATGTGCTTCAAGTGTGTATGGATACATTAAATGACCAGGCGTACGAAATTATCGGGAACTAGAGCCAGATTAGTTTTGGAAAGTTGCTCGTAAACCGGTTCGATTCGCTGAGGTAGTAAGTTCTATAACGCACAAACAAAAGGAAGATATCTATATTAATATGGGATCTTCGGGTACATTGGCCAATGTTATGAAAAATCTGCCTGTATATAATCCAAAACAAACGGCTTTGTCTATAATGACACCCTTTCATAAAGACTGTAGTCAATTGGATGACATTATACGACGTTATGCTGACTCAAAGGAGAATGGCGTATGTTAGCATTTGTTTTCCCCGGACAGGGCTCGCAGCGTAAAGGAATGGGTGAAGGATTATTTGACGAATTTCCTGAGCTTACACGGCAGGCTAATACCATTCTTGGGTATTCCATAGAGGAATTATGCTTAGTGGATGCGCACAACCAGTTGCAAAAAACGCAATTTACACAGCCTGCTTTATACATTGTTAATGCACTTATGTATCTAAAAACGTTGCAAGTAAGTAGTGTTTCTCCCGAAATTGTAGCAGGGCACAGTCTAGGGGAGTATAATGCATTGTTTGCCGCTGGCGCCTTTGATTTTGCCACAGGTTTGAAGTTGGTAAAAAAAAGGGGAGAATTAATGAGCCTTGCCGCTGGCGGAACAATGGCAGCCATTATAGGAATGGATATTAACAATATCCAGCAAATTATAACGCAGAATAGACTGGACGGCATTGATATAGCTAATCTGAATTCGCCACAACAAATAGTGATATCCGGATTAGAAGAAGATATGGAGCGGGCTAAGTTGATTTTTGAGGCGACTTCTTCCATTACTTATATTCCACTTACTGTGAGTGGAGCTTTCCATTCCAGATATATGGAGGAGGCAGGGAATAAATTTGCTGCTTATTTAGATGAATTTAGATTTTTTGATTTAAACATACCGGTTATATCCAATTTTAGTGCCAGACCCTACACTAAGTCAGAATTAAAATCAAATCTAGTTCGACAAATGACAAGTTCTGTGAAATGGTGTGAGACCGTCCAGGTTCTCTTAGGATTGGATCATGTGGAAATCAAAGAAATTGGACCAGGTCATGTTTTGACAAGTTTGACGCAAAAAGTTAAGCAGGGAGCCGCTCCCATCACTTTATCTCGGGAAGAATGGAGTTTTACAGAGTCTGAACAAATTCAGCAAGCTCATAGTACTAGGGCACCCGCTAGTCCGCTTGTATCTGGGATTACACCAGAATTTCTTGGTTCTGAGGAGTTTAGAAAGGATTATGGCATCAAATACGCCTATTTGGCCGGAGCTATGTTCAAAGGGATTTCATCCAAAGAGATGGTAGTTAAGATGGGAAAAGCAGGTATGATGGGTTTTTTGGGAACTGGAGGATTAGCTATTCCTCAGATTGAATCTGATATCCAATATATTCAGCAGGAGTTGGATGAAGGGCAAGCTTACGGAATGAATTTTTTACATACACCCGGCAAGCTTGATAGGGAAAAAGATCTTACTGAACTTTATCTCAAATATGAAATACGTAATATAGAAGTTTCTGCATTTATTAATATAACAGAATCACTAATCCGCTATCGTGCTAATGGTTTATGCGAAAAATCAGACGGAACAGTAGAGATTCGCAACCGTGTTATCGCCAAGGTATCCAGACCAGAGGTCGCGGAAAACTTTTTGAGCCCGGCCCCTGTTTTATTAGTGAAAAAAATGGTCCAGGCTGGTCAAATTACGCAAGAACAAGCGAATAGATTGGCTCAGGTTGCAATGGCAGATGATCTATGTCTTGAAGCTGATTCG
Source organism: Paenibacillus sp. ICGEB2008 (assembly GCF_000307675.1). NCBI lineage: Bacteria > Bacillati > Bacillota > Bacilli > Caryophanales > Paenibacillaceae > Paenibacillus > Paenibacillus sp. ICGEB2008. The sequence continues at coordinate 16,877 of NZ_AMQU01000018.1, read as the reverse complement.
GGAGGACATACAGATGGCGGAGTAGCCTACGTATTAATGCCTGCTATCACGAGGTTACGTGATGACATGATGAAGAAGTATGAATATAAGAAAAAGGTGAGAATCGGTGCAGCAGGTGGCATCGGTACTCCTGAAGCCGCAGCAGCAGCATTTATGTTGGGCGCAGATTTTATAGTTACTGGTTCAATTAATCAATGTACTGTAGAGGCAGGTACTAGCGATTATGCTAAAGATATGCTGGAACAAATCAATATTCAGGATACGACCTATGCTCCGGCGGGGGATATGTTTGAATTGGGGGCCAAGGTACAAGTGCTGAAAAAAGGTGTGTTTTTTCCGGCACGAGCTAACAAGCTCTATGATCTATATCGTCAATATAATTCTTTAGAAGAGATTAATGATAAGGATCAGAAACAAATTCAGGAAAAATACTTCAAGCGAAGTTTTGATGAAGTATACGAGGAAGTTAGACGACATTATCCACAACAGGAGATTGAAAAAGCTGAACTAAACCCCAAGCGTAAAATGGCTTTGATTTTTAAGTGGTATTTTGCTTATTCGTCGTATTTAGCCTGCAGTGGGGAAGCGGACAATCGACTCGATTATCAGATCCAATGCGGTCCAGCACTGGGCTCATTTAATCAGTGGGTAAAAGCTACAAGGTGGGAACCCTGGCAACATCGTCATGTAGATGAAATTGGCATCAATATCATGACAGAAACAGCCAAAATACTTAATCAAAGATTTATTGCGTTTCATGGAGCATGTTTATGAGTAAAGTTCAATCGGGAAGAGTGAGGCGGATGAGATCCAAAAAGGCAGATATTGCGGTGGTAGGTATGTCATGCCGTTTTCCAGATGCTTGTGATTATAACCAATTTTGGAATAACCTCGAAAAAGGGGTAGACTCTGTTCGGGAAATTCCTCTTGATCGCTGGGATGTGAAGAATTCTTATGCAATGGATATGGACAAGCCTACCCAAAGCATAAGTAAGTGGTGTGGTTTATTAAATCATGTTTATGACTTTGATCATCAATTTTTCAAGATATCTCCTCGTGAAGCTATTCATATGGACCCTCAGCAAAGATTAATTTTAGAGGAGACTTGGCATTGTATTGAAGATTCGGGAATCTCTTTAGCCACACTTCAACATAAACAAACTGCTATCTATGCAGGTGTTATGACGACAGATTACCGCCAAGAGATGATAGATGTAGATCACGGAATAGACAGTTATGCATGTTTAGGCAATTTTGAAAGCCTGTTATCAAATCGTATTTCCTATACGTTTGACTTTCGGGGGGCGAGTCAAACTATCAATGCTGCTTGTGCTTCTTCACTTGTTGCAGTACATGAAGCGAAGCAAGCCTTAAGAATTAGGAAATGCGACTATGCATTAGTTGCATGTGTGAATCTGAATCTTCATCCATGGAAATATATCTCTTTTTCAAAATCTCGTATGCTAAGCCCTGACGGAATATGCAGAGCTTTTGATCTACATGCTAACGGTTATGTACCTGGGGACGGGGTAGCTGTTCTTTTACTGCAGCGTTTGGATGAAGCTGTTAAAGATCATAACCATATCTATGGCATTATCAAAGGATCAGACGTCAATCATTCCGGAAAAAGTCAGTCAATTACAGCCCCGCGTGTACAAGCACAGCAAGATGTCATCAAAGGTGCATACCAAGATGCAGATTTACGTCCCGAAATGGTCAATTATGTGGAAGCTCATGGGACAGGCACTTCTTTGGGAGATCCGATCGAATTGGAGAGTTTAACACGGGCATTCCGACAATTTACAGATAAGAAGCAATTTTGCAAGATTGGATCTGTAAAAACTAATATCGGCCATTTGGAGAGTGCTGCTGGGCTAGCGGGTATCATCAAAGTATTAATGATGATGAAGCACAGAAAAATTCCAAAAACCCTCCATCTTAATACTCTAAATCCGATCGTAGATTGGGATAATTCTCCGTTTATCCCTGCAAACGATTTATCATCTTGGGAATCCGTTGAGGAAGGTGACTCATTGCGTGCCAGTGTCAGCTCTTTTGGTTTTGGTGGTGTCAATAGCCATGTATTGCTTGAGGAGTATCAGAGCGCCGAAACAGACAAGCTATTCCATACCAATAGAAGTGAATTTTTTGTTTTATCTGCGAAGACTACGCAGGCATTGGATAATTTACAAGAGATATGGAAGACATTCGTTACTACTGATGATTTTAAAGCTCAAAGTTTAAGTGATATAAGCAGTGTATTGCTTATGGGCAGAGAGGCATTCCAGTACCGGTGTGGAATATTGGTACGGCATAAAGAAGAATTGAAAGAAAAAATATTGGCTGACGATTTGCCTCAAATGAAAGCGGTGAAATGCTCGTGGGAACTGAATATTACTAATCTTGCTTGGGAAGGTTATGCCGATATTGAGCCATTATATGTAGAATGTAGTTTATTCAAGCAGGTTATCGATGACGCCATGAAGAGATTAAGAAGTTTGCATTTAGGTCGAAAAATAAGCAGTAGTTTCTTTCAGGAGTCATGGACGGGGGTGGAAAAGTCACTATACCAGCTAATTTCAGGGTATGCATTCGCCTTTTCACTCATTTCACTGGGGCTGACTCCTTCCGTCGTAACTGGACATAATGATGGCTGGTGGGTTGCGATGGCTATAAGTGGCATTCTGAAATTGGAGGATATACTAACTATAAAAATAGGGAAAAGTGAGCTGAAGGACCTGGAATTTTCTTGTCCTGCTATTCCTCTTCGAGAGCCCGTTACAGGTGAAATTTGTGTGCCTTTGCAATGTAATGAAGCTTATATCCATGATCTAATCAGTTTGACAGAAAGCGGAGTGGAAGAACAGTCGGGTCCTCCAGCATCCAAATCACCAAATGATTATGGACTTCAAACATACATCCAGAAATCAAAGTTGTTATATCCTGTACAGCACACCTTTAAAGGATACATTGACGATTGGGAATCAGTCATTCAAAAAGAGACAAGCTGCAGTATTGTCGGTATATTGTGTGAAGAGCAACTTTTAAATAAAGAGAATATAACCCCCAATTTACTCTTGATTGTGCTTGTGAGCTCCTTGAGAAAGCTGTATAGAAAATGGAATTTAGAAGAGCAACAATTCGTAATTGGATCACGATTGGAAGAAATAATGGATTTGCTAGATGAAGGGGTCTTGCCCAAAGAAACACTTGTACAAATAATGTTACAAACCAATACAGTAGAACGAGCAGTTGAAATTATAAATAATAATTTGATGAAAATTCATTCTGATCGTAAATATCCATTAATGAAAAAATACTATCAAAATGAAATAAAAATGGAAATGAACCTAGAATGGATCAGCTTGATAGAAAATGTAGATCATGTTTTGTTACAACAAGCGGAATTAGAGGTTGTATATATAGACAACTGTGATACAGTCGCTGACTCTGGCATACATTTTGGAGGAGCAAGCGATGTGATTACACAGTTTTACCAAAGTATTTTTCAACTGTGGATGAAAGGAGTACCAATTCATTGGAACCAACTATTTCAAGGAAGATCGTATCATAAAATTGGATTGCCAGTGTACTCATTTGATCGGAATACATTCCGGATCAATGAAACAAAAGAGCAACCATTGGTAAACGATACATTCGAATTAGAGGATTTGAAGCTTAAACAACTACTGCTGAGCCTTGAAAAAGGTGAACTGGAAATTGACGACATCAAAAGGGAGATGGGGGATGCGTGGTGTCAGACGATCAATTCACAATAAATGAGATTTTACATTTGATTAAAGAGGGAAAGATGACCTCAGACAAAGGATTTGAGCAGATTCGTAAAATCAGAGATAGCACATCTCCCCTGAAATCAGCGAAACGAGCAAGCACATACTATCAGCCACTATGGAGAGAATGTCATTCTAATCTCGCTGGAGGAGTTCCCAAACAGATTATAGTTTTCGGTAAGGATTTAGGTCTTTGGAATGGTTTTAAAACGCGCGGAATTAAGACTGTGCTTGTACAGCCAGGGAATGCTTTTCGCTCTGTGCAAGATGACGTCTATGAAATAGATCCTTTAAATCCGAAGGACTATGAAATGTTGTTCGGCGCTCTAAAACAAAACCATCAAACTATCGAAGCCTTTATTTACGCTTGGTCGGACCAACGGTTTGTATCAGAGAAAGAAGAATTACAAATCCAACTTGAGCATGGAATCTATTCATTGTTCCACCTCAGTAAAGCATTAATGAAAGAGACTTTACCCAAGAGATGTAAGTTACTCTATGTTTATCAAGGAAGCAATCAGCCACAAAACGCGGGAGTGTCGGGTTTTGCCAGAACTCTTCGAAAAGAAAATCCCGCATTAATATGTGCTACTATCGAACTGAGCGAATCGCTTGAAGCATCTCTTGATCAACTGTTAAGTGAGTTTTCAGCAGATGATGATGAGGTTGAAATTCGTTATCTGGAACATAAACGCTTTGTACGTTATATGTCGCAGATCAATGAATTGGGTAAGTCTAATATTTCCTTGAGGGAAAAAGGAACTTATGTGATTACCGGAGGTTTGGGAGGATTAGGCTCCATTTTCGCTGGATACTTGGCGAATAAGTACAAAGCTCGTCTAGTTGTCGTAGGACGCTCCCCTCTCACATCCGAACATGAGCAAAAGCTCAAGCAATGGGAACGATGTGGGGCGAGTGTTCTGTATATACAGACGGATATTTCATTGCGTGAACAATGCATTGCACTGATTGCCAAGGCGAAAGAGAGATTTGGTCATATTCATGGTGTAATACACGCAGCAGGCGTACTGCGGGATGCGTATATTTTGAAGAAGTCAATTGATCAGATAGAGGAAGTACTGGCAGCTAAGCTGTATGGAACAATATGGATGGATGAGGCGACCCGTCATGAAGAGCTGGATTTTTTCCTGATGTTCTCTTCCATCATGTCAGTTATAGGGAATGCAGGTCAGTGTGATTATGCATATGCAAACGCTTTTATGGATTATTATGCTCATTATCGTACAAGTATACTGCAGATGAATGGACTCTATGGAAAGTCTTTATTGATAAATTGGCCACTATGGAAAGAGGGTGGAATGACGGTAGATGCCCCTACCCTTACTTTCATGGAGAATACCATGGGAATTCTCCCCATCTCCAATGAAGAAGGGATTAGAGCATTTGAAGATGCGTTACATATGTCGGGAGATCAGATGATTGTTATAAAGGAGAATCCGACGAAAAAAGTAAAAGTGTTTAACTCCACTTCTAGTATTAAGAAGAAAGTCTCTGCGAAGGGGCAACTTTCTGAATCGGATGAACAGATAATTTACCGTGGCTTGTGCGAAGATATCCGAATGATTACTTCGGAAATTCTATTTGTTGATAAAGATACGATTGAAATGGATACAGACTACAGTGAATACGGGTTTGACTCCATTTCTACCACGGATTTTATTAATCGGATTAATCAAAAACTTCACTTGGAGTTGACTCCGCCTGTATTCTATGAATTTGTGAATATGGGCTCTTTTGTTTCTTATTTAAAGGAAAACTATACAGAACGAGTAGCTTCTTTTTATGCTGTCAATTCTTCAACTTCTTCATTCTGCTCGGCTGAATCCGCAAAAGAAGTAGTAGTAGAATCAGCGAATATTCCAGTGAATATTCCATCTCAAGTCTTTGGGAACGTAACTGAACCCATTGCTATTATTGGCGCTGCCTGTAAAATGCCACAGTCAGATAACCTCAACGAATTTTGGTTAAATTTAGAGGCGGAAAAGGATCTGATCACCGAAATTCCGTCAGATCGATGGAATTGGGAAGACTATGATGGCGATCCGACCAAGGAAATAGGTAAAACCAATATTAGATGGGGCGGTTTTATGAAAGACATAGATGCTTTTGATGCCTTTTTCTTTGGTATTTCCCCTCGAGAAGCAGAATTAATGGATCCGCGGCAGAGAATTTTTTTAGAGACTGTTTGGAAAGTAATTGAAGATGCAGGTTACAAAGCTTCTGAATTGTCCGGCAGTAGGACGGGGATTTTTGTTGGTGCTGGAAGCTCTGATTATGACGATTTGTTAAGAGAGCACAGGGTAGAAATACAGGCACACACACCGACAGGGTTGTTTAATTCCATTCTAACCAATCGTATTTCATATTTACTGAATTTTCATGGCCCAAGCGAACCCATTGATACGGCTTGTTCCAGTTCTTTGGTCGCCATACACCGCGCTGTGGAAAGCTTGCGTAGTGGTGAATGTGAAGTTGCCATTGCTGGTGGCGTGAACGTTTTGGCAAGTCCCAATCTATATATTGCTTTGGCTAAGGCCGGGATGTTATCTGTAGATGGAAGATGTAAGACGTTTGACAAGAAAGCAAATGGATATGTTCGTGGTGAAGGGAGTGCAGCGGTAATGCTAAAGCCTCTCTCACAAGCCAGACAGGATGGTGATCATATTTATGCGGTGATTAGAGGAACAGCAGTTAATCATGGTGGTCGTGTTAATTCACTTACAGCACCCAATCCAAATGCACAGGCAGATTTAATCGTAGATGCGTGGACGAAATCAAGAGTGGACCCGTCTACTGTGAGCTATATAGAAGTTCATGGTTCAGGAACATCTCTGGGCGATCCAATTGAAATTAACGGACTCAAAAAAGCTTTTAATGAACTATATACCGCCTGGGAAGGACAACCAACGGATAAAACCCATTGCGGGATAGGTACAGTGAAAACAAATATAGGTCATTTGGAATCAGCAGCGGGTATCGCAGGTCTAATCAAAATTGTACTTTGCTTGAAGCACAAAAAGCTACTTAAAACATTACATTATAGGGATATAAATCCATATATTAAACTAGAAAATAGCCCGTTCTACATTGTAGAAAGCACGAAAAAATGGGAAAGGACAGCACATGATATTCCTCGACGTGCAGGTGTAAGTTCCTTTGGTTTTGGTGGAGTAAATGCCCATGTGGTTGTAGAAGAATATGAGCAAAGCTATGGTCATAAACCTAATGAACCACAGATTTTCTTGTTTTCAGCCAAGAATAAAGACGCACTTTGTCGCTATATTGAGGAAATTCGACCGTTTTTATTATTAAAACCTGAAGCCAATATGAGTGATATCGCTTTTACGCTCCAGATCGGCAGAGAAGTTATGGAGGAAAGGCTAGCTATCGTTGCATCAAGTATCGGGGAGTTGGTAGGGAAACTAGATCTGTATCTTCAATCAAACAGCAATATAGAAAATGTTTACACGGGAAATGTAAAGTTAAGTAATTCCTCTTTGCAGGCTTTAATAGAGGGAGAAGAGGGAGCTACGTTTATGAACCTGCTCATGAGCAATAAAAAGTTGGAGAAGCTTGCCCAGTTATGGGTGAAGGGTCTGGATATTGAGTGGACATTATTGCATTCTCATGCCAAACCACAGCGAGTATCGCTTCCGACGTATCCTTTTGAAAAACAACGCTATTGGGTGCCAGATACAAAAATACAAGCAACTACAAAAGAAGAGCGCATTTCCCGTCTACATCCATTACTACATGAAAACACTTCTATCTTATCGGAGCAGCGGTTTTGCACTGCTTTTACTGGGCAGGAATTCTTTGTGAAGGAAGAACAGGGGACCGACTATAAGATTGTTCCTGCAGAGGTCTTAGTAGAAATGGCAAGAGCAGCAGTAAAGTGGTCAACCGAAAACCAACCGGAAGAACATAAATATATACGATTGGAAAATATGGTTTGGGGAAGTCCCATTTTAATTCAAACAGAAACTATACAAGTAACCATTGCAATCTATGCCGAGGAACAGAATGAAATCAGCTTTGAGATTTATCAAGCCGGTAAGCAAGGGCAAGAAATAAAAGTATATAGTCAAGGTTATGCCAGTCTGAAAGATAGCATGGACCTTAATTATGTTGACTTACAGGCCGCGCGTATGGAATGCAATCAACAACTGTTATTGTCTGTTGATCACCTGCCGGAAATTGAGGATATTTACGCTGGTGCGGACGTGATATTGGTAAAACTGTCATTATCAAACAATATATCTGAATCCGCACAGTTATATGCGATTCATCCTAATTTGATTCATGCAATTACCCAATTGTCTGCGATATGGCAGACTCACATGGAAAATAAATACTCCCATACTGACATATCCTATCATCCTGCATCTATAAAAGAACTTGACATCTATCATTCATGTACATCCAATATGTGGGCTAAGCTTGAGTATTGTTCCAATAGTAGGGATGAGGATTGTATGTCGTCACTGGATGTAGAACTGTATGACGAGCAGGGAAAGGTATGCATACGTATTAGAGGTCTGGTAACAGTGTCAAATGAATATCCTGATATTCAGATCGGATTCTGATTATTCTTAGGAAGAATTCAATTATAGAAGGGGGTTTGGCCATGACAAGTACTATGATGCTTGAGCCGAGATGGAAAGAACAGGCTATCACAGAAAAGAGAACACTATCAGTACATTTTCGGCATGTTGTCATGCTTTGTGAGATGGACCCAGCTATGTGTGAACTCATAGATATTCAGCTTAACGGAACAACTTGTATTTCTCTACAGACTGAACAAACTTCCGTGGAAGAGCGGTATCAGGCTTACACCGTTCAGGTATTTGAAACCATCCAACAGTTAATTCAAGACCGAACCTATCAGGATATCCTTGTTCAAATTATAGTTAGCCGTGAAGGTGAAGGCAGACTTTTTACAGGGCTTGCGGGGATATTGAAAACAGCGCAGCTTGAATATCCGAAACTATCTGGGCAACTGATTGAAGTAGATCCTAATGAAGACGAGAACCTCTTGATTCAAAAAATCACAGAAAATAAGAATAATCCATCAGAAGGTCGTATTCGTTATATAAATGGAAAAAGACAGGTTATGCATTGGAAATTTATATTAGAGAACGAAAGTGTCCAAGATTGGCTGGAACAGGCTTCACCATGGAGAGATGGTGGCCTGTATTTATTGACAGGAGGTACTGGAGGATTAGGAAAGATTTTTGCCAGAGAGATTGCGGAGAGTACTGAATCTTCCAATATCATACTTATGGGTCATTCTCCTCTGGATGAGTCTAAGAAGAAGTGGATATGTGAACTTCAGAAGTTAGGGGCACACGTTGTTTATAAAAACCAGGATTTGAATGATAAAGAGGGGGTAGTTGAATTCATAAATACCATAGAGAGAGAATATGGTCATGTTAACGGTATTATTCATAGTGCTGGGATCATTCAAGATGACTACATTGTAAATAAAAGTTCAGAAGAGTTCAGAACTGTCCTTGCACCCAAAGTGTCAGGATTATTGTGTTTGGATGAGGCGACCAAAGGCATGCAATTGGACTTTATTATATTGTTTTCATCAGTGGCTGGAGCGCTTGGAAATCCTGGTCAGGTCGATTATGCTACAGCAAATGCATTTCTGGACGCTTATGCAAGCTACAGGAATGATTTGCAAGAGCTTGGATTTCGGCATGGCCGGACGTTATCCATAAACTGGCCACTGTGGAGAGAAGGCGGTATGCAGATTGATGAATCCATTGTCAAAATATTAGAAGAGCGTACGGGGATGTCACCCATTTCAACAGAAACAGGAATTAGTGCGTTCTATAAAGCATTCAGTCTAGGTCAGGAACAGATAATGTTGATCCAAGGGAATCGGTTAAAAATAGCTGATTATTTGAAAAAAAAGTATTGGTGAGCAGCCTGTAGTTGCGGTTAAAAAACACCCAGTAGAAGTAGACCATGAACAGCTAATGGAAAAGACATTGTCTAAACTCAAATCGTTACTTGCAGAAGAAATAAAATGGGATGAAGAACGTATTAATATCTTTGAACCATTAGAAAGTTACGGAATTGATTCTATACTCATTTTGCAGCTTAATCAGAAGCTAGAGCATACTTTCGGGGAATGTTCGAAAACTATTTTTTATGAATATAGGACTTTACAAGAATTGGCCCTTTATTTCATTTCGAATTTTAAGGAAGCTTGTATACTGTGGACAGGATTGACTCACTCATATGCAACTCCAAAGAAATCTTTGAAAACAACAAAAGATGTCCAGCAGAGAAAAACGATTTTGGTGCCGCGTCATGGAGTTAAGCGCAAATCCCGAATGGAAATTACGTCGTCAACTGATAAAGAGGCCGATCCAATTGCCATTATCGGAATAAGCGGGCGTTATCCTCAAGCAGATCATCTACAAGAATTCTGGTCTAATTTAGTAAGCGGAAAAGATTGTATAACAGAACTGGATGAGGAAAGATGGGAGCTGGACTCTTTTTATCATCCGGATCGTGAAGAAGCGATTCTTCAAAATAAAAGCTATAGCAAATGGGGGGGATTTGTCCAAGGATTTGCCGATTTTGATCCTTTGTTTTTTAATATCTCTCCCCGGGAAGCTATGAGCATGGACCCACAGGAGCGCTTGTTTATACAAGCTTGTTGGGAAGCATTGGAGGATGCAGCTTATACACGCGAGCAATTGAAGACACATCATCAAGGAAGAGTAGGTGTGTTTGCAGGAATTACCAAAACAGGATTCAATCTATATGGGCCAGATATGTGGAAGAAGGGAGAAACTTTGTTTCCGCATACATCGTTCAGCTCACTAGCGAATCGGGTGTCTTATTTGTTGAATTTAAATGGACCTAGCATGCCAATTGATACAATGTGTTCATCATCTTTGACAGCTATACATGAAGCTTGTGAGCACCTTCGGCATGGTCAATGTGAAGTAGCTATCGCAGGAGCTGTTAATTTATATCTTCATCCTTCCAGCTATGTACAGCTATGTGGCCAGCACATGTTGTCGGTGGATGGAAAATGTAAAAGCTTCGGGCAGGATGCCAATGGATTTGTCCCTGGAGAGGGAGTTGGTGTGTTTATATTAAAGCCGCTATCCAAGGCTAGAGCAGATAAAGATCATATTTATGGCTGTATCCGTGGGACAAGTATAAATCATGGCGGCAAAACCAATGGATATACTGTTCCCAATCCATCTGCCCAAGCAGAGCTTATTCAGAGTGCTATCGACAGAGCTGGTGTAGATGCCCGAGCCATCAGTTATATCGAAGCTCATGGAACGGGAACTCTCCTGGGAGATCCTATTGAAATTACTGGACTTACGCAAGCGTTTAGAACATCAACGAAACAATCACAATTTTGTGCAATCGGCTCAGTTAAAAGCAATATTGGACATCTGGAAGCTGCTGCTGGTATGGCAGGCATGACTAAAATACTTTTACAAATGAAACATCAGAAAATTGTACCCACTTTACATGCGACACAATTGAATTCCAACATTCCTTTTTCAGACACTCCATTTGTGGTTCAAAGGAAATTATCAGAATGGAACCGCCCCGTAGTGGAGAAGGATGGAAAACGAAAGGAGTATCCCAGAATAGCTGGTATTTCCTCATTTGGAGCAGGTGGGGCTAATGCACATGTAATTATGGAGGAGTATACGGAACCCGTTGAAGCCATAGCTTCATTTGAAGTGAACTCAGAAAAAGCCATCGTTGTATTATCCGCAAAAAATGAAGACAGACTATTTGCAAAGGTACATCAGCTACTGACTTTTATAGAAGAAGGGCAAATTCAAGATGATCATTTACGGAACATGGCCTATACACTCCAAATAGGTAGAGAGGCTATGGAGGAACGTTTGGGTTTGATGGTGGGTTCTGTCAAGGAACTGAAAGAAAAACTGAAGTTATTCTATGAAAATAAGAGTGATTTCAAGGATATTTATAGGGGGAGAAGCAAGCGTAATAAAGAGTCAGTGATGTTGCTATTAGCAGATGAGGATATGAGGAAAGCCGTATCGGCATGGATTCAGAAGAAAAAGTACACAAAACTTCTTGATCTTTGGGTAAAGGGAGTAGATATCGATTGGACTCAAATATACGAAGCGGATATTCCTAAAAGAATAAGCCTCCCCGTATATCCATTTGCCAAGGAGCGGTACTGGATATCCGAACGATCCCGAACTGACATAAAGGACAGCGTATATTCTTCAGTAGCAGGGTCGACCTATATTCATCCGTTGCTTCACCGCAATACATCAGATTTAACGGAGCAAAGATACAGCTCCATATTTACGGGTGAGGAATTCTTTTTGACTGATCACCAGATCAGGGGGCATAAAGTCTTGCCGGGTGTGGCACATTTGGAAATGGCGAGAAAAGCCGCAGAGTTGGCAACAAACATGTCTTCAGCAGATCAACTTACCATTAAAATAAAAAATGTAGTATGGGCCAGTCCGGTGATGGTTGATACGCTGCCTGTTGAAGTACATATCGGATTATACATGGAGGATAAAGGAGAGATTGGTTATACCATCTACAGAAAGTCTGAGGATGGAACAGATAATTTTGTGAATAGCCAAGGCCGAATCGAAATATGCACGAACATCAAAACACAATCTCTGGATATCTCAAGTCTGCAAGCAGACTGTAATCAAACTAGCATGACGGGGGCCGCTTGTTATGAAGCTTTTGAAGAAATGGGTTATTCTTACGGTGAAGGACATCGAGGAATTGAGGAACTCTATGTCGGGACAGGTCAGGTTTTAGCGAAACTACGTCTGCCGTCAGTGACGAGTGATTCAGGGAAGGCATATGTTCTACATCCAGGTTTAGTCGATTCAGCTTTGCAGGCAACCATCGGATTGTTCCATCAGCGACACACAGGGAATAATCCACTTTTGCCGTTTGCCTTACAAGAAATTCATATCATACAGCCTTGCACTTCTATCATGTGGGCGCGCATTCGTTACAGTGAAGGATATGACGTAGGAAGCTCATTGGTAAGAGTGGATCTGGATATATGTAATTTTTATGGGGATATATGCATTGAAATGAAAGGGCTAACTTCAAGGATTTTAAAGGAAGAAATTACGGTTGAATCCAATATCACTACATTAATGTTGTCACCTGTATGGAAACAGCAAACTATTGAACAGGCAGTCCTAACTATGGGATACACTAAGCACGTAGTCTTGCTCTGTGAACCTGAGGAAAGATGGATAGGACCATTACGAAAAGAACTTCGCGATGCGGTGTGTGTCCCTCTATTTTCCAAAGCCATACATGCGGTAGATAGATATCAAGATTATGCATTACAGGCTTTGGGAGAAGTACAAAAAATTATTCGAGATCAGGCTAATGGACAGGTGCTAGTGCAGATTGTAGCTTTCAATCCGCTAGAACGGTATATGTTCACTGGCCTATTAGGCTTGCTCAAAACCGCGCAAATTGAAAGCAGTAAAATTATAGGACAAATGCTTGAGATTGATGCAGTTGAAACGGTGGAACAACTTATTAGTATGATTACAGAAAATGCTCAATTCTCACCTGGGCTACATGTTCGTTACTATGAGGACAGGCGTTGGATCTCGGAATGGGAAGAAATTGATAGACAAGTCGAAAACACAAAGCCTTGGAAGGATAATGGAATATATCTGATTACTGGTGGCGCAGGGGGACTGGGGCTTGTTTTTTGCGAGGAAATAGTAAGAAACTCTCGTCGTCCTACTGTGATTCTTGTCGGGAGATCTCCACTGGATGAACTTGTGAAGTCCCAATTAACTAACTTTAAAACATCCGGGGCTAGGGTTTTATACAAAAGGATAGATATTACAGATCGTCAAGCAGTCCGTGTATTGATGGAAAGCATTCAAGAGGAGTATGGAACTTTAAATGGTATTATCCACAGCGCAGGTGTAATCTACGATAGTTTCATTCTGAACAAGCAGACGGAAGAAGTAATGAAGGTAATGGCTCCCAAGGTTGCTGGCACAGTGTATTTGGATGAAGAAAGTAAAGAGTTTGATTTAGACTTTTTTGTTCTATTTTCATCTGTTGCTGGGATTTTAGGGAATGCTGGACAATCTGATTATGCAATGGCCAATTTGTTTATGGACAGCTACGCTGAGTATCGGTCCGCATTAGAAGCTTCTTGTCAGCGAAAAGGACAGACTTTGGTAATGGATTGGCCTCTTTGGAGGGACGGAGGTATGCGTATGGATACGGATACCGAGAAGTCCATGCTACAAAATACTGGCATGCAGCCAATTAGTATTCAAACTGGATTGGATATTTTTTATCAGGCCATGTCATCAGGAAGAAAACAGATTATGGGCATATATGGTCAAGCCTCGCGAATGAGGGATAAACTGTTCTCCTTAAAAAAAGTGAAAATCAAGCCCATTCAGCCACTTTCGAAAGCTGCTGATGATACGGAAAAACTGCTGCATGAGGTGCTTATTATTTTGGCGGAAACAATATCCAATGTTCTGGATGTGAGTGCTAAGGATATTGATGATGATGCTGAATGGGGAGAATATGGATTTGACTCTATTTCATTAACTCAACTGGCTAATCGTCTTAACCAGGCTTATGAATTGGATTTAACTCCAGCTCTATTTTTTGAGTATTCAGGAATTCGGGAGTTTGCGAAGTATCTGTTATTAGAACACCGTGATTCTTTCAATTGGCAGGCGTCAGAGCATCTGGGGCATGGAGAAGCGTTACCAGAACTATCGAAAACGAAAAGTGACTTAGGAGCTTGGAAATGGGAAGAAACAGCAAAGCTTCATTCCAGACGTATGAACTCCAGATTTGTTGTTCCTGCCCTACAAGAACATACAGTTTTGGAACCTGTGGCCATCATCGGAATAAGTGGAATTTTCCCTATGGCAAAGAATGTAGATGAATTGTGGCAAAATCTTGTCCAAGGCAGAGACTGTATTACTAAAATTCCTCGTGAACGTGAGGAATGGGGTATCTATGATCTGGATTTGAATGCGGAGGTGCCGTGGGGTGGTTTTATAAGTGGAGTGGATGAATTTGATGCTCTGTTCTTTGGAATTACTCCCCGAGAGGCCGAATTGATGGATCCTCAGCAGCGTTTGCTTATGACCTATGTTTGGAATGTCTTGGAGGATGCTGGATATTCAGCTAGAGCGATATCAGGAACCGGGATGGGATTGTTTGTAGGAACAGGAAGAACAGGATACAGTGAGTTGCTTTCCAAGTCCGGTACAGTAGTCGAAGGATACTCGTCCACAGGGAAGGTACCCTCCATAGGACCGAACAGAATGAGTTATTTTCTTGATATTCATGGTCCTAGTGAACCTATTGAAACTGCCTGTTCCAGTTCCTTGATTGCTGTTCACAGAGCAGTCCAGGCGATCAGAAACGGGGACTGCGAAACGGCTGTTGCAGGCGGCGTTAATACGCTGCTTAGTTCAGAAGATTATAAAAGCTTCTATAAAGCGGGAATGCTCAGCAGGGATGGGAGATGTAAAACCTTTTCGGACCAAGCGAATGGCTATGTTAGAAGCGAAGGAGTTGGTATGGTGCTCCTAAAAAAACTGAAGGATGCTGAACTGGATGGGGACCAAATCTATGCAGTTATACGAGCGACGGGAGAAAATCATGGTGGCAGAGCCAACTCTTTGACCGCACCTAATCCGAAATCACAGGCAAAATTATTAAATTCTGTATACCAAAAGGCAGGGATCAGACCTGATACAGTAGGCTATATCGAAGCTCACGGTAGCGGTACGCCACTAGGAGATCCTATTGAAATTAATGCACTGAAGCAGGCGTTCCAAGAATTGGGGAATGAGAGTCACAATGGTATTGACAAATCCGGTTATTGTGGATTAGGAACTGTGAAAACTAATATCGGACATTTAGAATTGGCGGCAGGCATCGTTGGTTTAATTAAAGTTGTGCTGCAAATGAAGCATCAAACGCTTGTGAAGAACCTGCATTTAGAAACTGTAAATCCATATATCGAACTAGAGGATAGCCCCTTCTATATCGTTCAGGAGACCTGTAAGTGGGAGCCGCTGTTGGATGATGAGGGCAAGGAGTTGCCAAGACGAGCAGGAGTTAGTTCCTTTGGTTTTGGAGGAGCGAATGCACATGTGTTAGTGGAAGAATACATTCCGCAGGAGAACCAGATGGACCATTTCGGCGCTGCACCACGTACACCCGTGATGATCGTCCTGTCAGGCAAGGATGAGCAGCGGCTGCAGGAGCAAGTGCTCCAATTGCTTGAGGCGATGGAGCAGGGAAATTACGGTGACGACAGGCTGGAGTCCATCGCCTATACCCTACAGGTCGGACGGGAAGCCATGGAAGAACGACTGGGATTAATCGTGGAATCCGTCTCGGATTTAGCAGCACAGCTGAGGGAATATGCGGAGCATCAGAAAGCTGGCAGATGGTTTTGCGGAAATGTCAAACGCTACAAGGAAACGATATCCGCCTTGGAGGCAGATGAGGATATGCAGGAGACGATCCGTCAGTGGATTTATAAAGGAAAATATGCCAAGCTGTTGGATTTATGGGTGAAGGGCTTGAGCATGAACTGGCAGGCGCTGTATGGAGAAAAGCGGCCGCTCCGAATCAGCCTACCCACGTATCCATTTGCGCGAGATCGGTACTGGGTTCCGCAGGCGGAAGGGAAGGAAGCGACCGGGCGAAGCTGGGAGGATACGGACTCTCGATGGCATCCGTTGCTGCACCGGAATGTCTCGGTATTGTCAGAGCAGCGGTATGCTTCCACGTTTAGCGGTGAAGAATTTTTCCTAACAGATCACAGAGTGCAGGGACGTAAGATGCTGCCAGGGGTAGCCTATCTGGAAATGGCCCGAACAGCGGTGGAACAGGCGCTGGAGGTGAAGCCGGGAGGGTGGCTTACGTTGCAATTGCAGCAAGTGACCTGGATACAGCCCATCACAGTCGAAGAGCAGCCGGTAGAGGTAAGGCTCCGTCTGATGGCTGGCGAGGAAGGTGACATCGGTTATGAAATCTACA
>NZ_AMQU01000017.1:0-39292 GCF_000307675.1 Paenibacillus sp. ICGEB2008 | reverse complement strand
TAGCTCAGCTGGGAGAGCGCCTGCCTTGCACGCAGGAGGTCAGGGGTTCGATCCCCCTTGGCTCCACCAATATTCCCTGATAGCTCAGTTGGTAGAGCACTCGACTGTTAATCGAGTTGTCACAGGTTCGAGTCCTGTTCGGGGAGCCATATGGAGAGGTGTCCGAGTTGGCCGAAGGAGCACGATTGGAAATCGTGTAGGCGCCAAAAGCGTCTCGAGGGTTCGAATCCCTCTCTCTCCGCCAGCTCTTATAATAGATATGTGGCCCGTTGGTCAAGGGGTTAAGACACCTCCCTTTCACGGAGGTAACAGGGGTTCGAATCCCCTACGGGTCATAGTAGTATGGAGGCTTAGCTCAGCTGGGAGAGCATCTGCCTTACAAGCAGAGGGTCGGGGGTTCGATCCCCTCAGCCTCCACCATTAATAGTATTAAGAAATATCTTTGATGTCGCGGGGTGGAGCAGTTCGGTAGCTCGTCGGGCTCATAACCCGAAGGTCGTAGGTTCAAATCCTGCCCCCGCAATTAACTTCCTGTTGGAAATGCCTCTGGAACTGTGGTGTAGAGGCCTAACATGCCTGCCTGTCACGCAGGAGATCGCGGGTTCGAATCCCGTCAGTTCCGCCATTTAATTTAATATGCCGGTGTAGCTCAACTGGTAGAGCAACTGACTTGTAATCAGTAGGTTGGGGGTTCAAGTCCTCTCGCCGGCACCATTTTGGAGGATTAGCGAAGTGGCCAAACGCATCAGACTGTAAATCTGCTCCCTTACGGGTTCGGTGGTTCGAATCCATCATCCTCCACCAGTTTTATTGCCATGGTGGTCGTGACGAATGGGTTAACGTACTGAATTGTGGCTATGGCATTTGTGGGTGCAAGTCCCATTAATCGCCCTGTTGATTACATAATGGGGATTAGCCAAGCGGTAAGGCAACGGACTTTGACTCCGTCATGCATAGGTTCAAATCCTATATCCCCAGCCATTAAGAGCCATTAGCTCAGTTGGTAGAGCACCTGACTTTTAATCAGGGTGTCGAAGGTTCGAGTCCTTCATGGCTCACCATTATCATTGTATGCGCGTGTGGCGGAATTGGCAGACGCACTAGACTTAGGATCTAGCGTCTTTGACGTGGGGGTTCAAGTCCCTCCACGCGCATCTTGTTTTTGCGGACGTGGCTCAGCGGTAGAGCATCGCCTTGCCAAGGCGAGGGTCGCGGGTTCGATTCCCGTCGTCCGCTCCATATTTGCGCCCTTAGCTCAGCTGGATAGAGCGTTTGACTACGAATCAAAAGGCCGGGAGTTCGAATCTCTCAGGGCGCGCCATATTTTTAAAAAAATATAATATCGGGATGTAGCTCAGCTTGGTAGAGCACCTGGTTTGGGACCAGGGGGTCGCATGTTCAAATCGTGTCATCCCGATACTGATTTGCGGGTGTAGTTCAATGGTAGAACTTCAGCCTTCCAAGCTGATAGCGTGGGTTCGATTCCCATCACCCGCTTACCGATTACCTAGAAGCCGAAAGGCTTCTTTTTATTTTGTCCACAATATATTAACTTCTATGTATATAGACCATTAAATGATGTCTCTTGTCATGCACGGTTGGGGATGACTTGTGCATATCCTACATAGGCATTTATCACCTAGACCCGAATTTCCCCTCTTACGGCCCCCTTTTTCCTGTAGTAAGGCTAAATTCGTGATCAAATCCATTGAAAATAGGAATCCTATAATTATTATGTTACGAAATTCATGGGGATAACTTTACACCTGCTCCTTTTGTTCTACACACTCTTCTTTATATATGTGGGTAACACGTAGGGATTAATGAGTAAACAGATTTAGAATACTGAGATTATGGCTTCTTTGTGTATATCTTTGTGGATAGAGCGCAATGAATTTCACTTTGTCAACAAATAATAAACATATACACATCATGACACAAGAATTTGTACCTTTGGAAACACGCTTTTTAAAAGAGACTGTGCATAATGTTTCGCGCATTTTTAGCGTCTAAAATCAGTTTTATTTATTAATTTCATTTTTATGTATAAGTGACCAATATATTCTCCAAAAAAGTATTTCAAAAGCATGATTTTTTCCTGTAAATTTTGCAGCTTTTCATACGTTTTTATTGTATGATGTTAAGAAAGTGTCAAATTTCGTGTGTATACGTACCTTTGCTACAACTGAATATGGTGTGGAACAGATCAGATGGGGGGAAAAGCATGACTGAGCTTACGTTAACCGCTAACAAAAACCAATCCAACAATCTGCTGCGGCGGGACGTTCGTTTTCTAGGAAATATTCTTGGTGAGGTTTTGGTTCATCAAGGTGGCAACGAACTTTTGGATATCGTGGAGAAAATACGTGAGGCAAGTAAATCGTTACGTGCCGGGTATCAGCCGGAGTTATACGAGAATTTTAAACAAATGGTCAGTGGACTGGATACGGATATTCGTCACCAGGTTATTCGCGCGTTTGCGATTTACTTTCAGTTGGTGAATATCGCTGAGCAAAACCATCGTATTCGTCGTAAGCGGGATTATGAGCATTCCGCTGGTGAAGAGGTTCAACCCGGTTCTATCGAAAGTTCCGTTCAGGAGCTTAAACAAGGAGGCTTCTCCGCTGAGGACGTTAGCAACATGCTGAATGAACTCTCCTTGGAGCTGGTCATGACTGCACATCCTACAGAAGCAACACGACGAGTAATTCTGGATATCCACAAACGTATTTCTGAAGACGTCATGCTGCTGGATAATCCGATGCTTACCTTGCGTGAGCGAGAACAGGTACGGGAAAATCTGCTTAATGAAGTAATTACACTGTGGCAGACGGATGAACTGCGTGATCGAAAGCCAACTGTATTAGATGAAGTAAGAAATGGAATGTATTATTTTCATGAGACCTTGTTTCATGTATTGCCAGATGTATACCAAGAATTGGAGCGATGTTTGGATAAATATTATCCTGAGCAAAAATGGCACATTCCAACTTATTTGAGATTTGGTTCTTGGATCGGTGGAGACCGGGACGGGAATCCATCTGTTACAGCTCATGTGACTTGGGAAACGTTGTGTATGCAACGCAAGCTGGCTTTGAGAGAGTATCAGCACACGCTGAAGGAACTCATGGGTTACTTGAGCTTTAGTACCAGCATTGTGCGAGTTTCTGATGATTTGTTGGCTTCTATTGAAGAAGATCGCGCCCACATCACACTTAAAAAAATGGAAGTATGGCATAACGAAAAAGAGCCTTATCGCATCAAACTAGCATATATGATTGCTAAGGTGAATAACGTTTTGGATGAGAGCAAACAGGGTACTAAGGAACGCTATAGCTCCGCAGAAGAGCTTATTGCAGATCTGAATGTGATTGCCAGCAGCCTGCGTCATCATTTTGCTGATTATGTGGCAGACACGTATATTCAAAAGATGATTCGTCAGGTAGAGCTATTCGGCTTTCATACAGCTACGCTGGATGTACGTCAGCACAGTCAGGAGCATGAAAATGCGATGACTGAAATTCTTTCTAAAATGAATATTGTGTCAGATTACAGTAAGCTGTCAGAGGAAGAAAAAATAGATCTGCTGGAACAGCTGCTAAATGAACCCCGTCCGATTACTTCGCCATATTTGAAATATAGCGATAGCACACAGGAATGTCTTGATGTATATCGTACGATTTATTTGGCACAGGAGGAATTTGGCAAACAATCCATTACAAGCTACTTGATCAGTATGACTCAGGGTGCCAGTGATTTGCTTGAGGTTATGGTATTAGCCAAAGAGGTAGGCCTGTTCCGCATTGAGAAGGATGGCACTGTCATTAGTACGCTGCAATCCGTTCCTTTGTTTGAAACGATAGATGATTTGCATGCTGCACCTGATATTATGAGAAGATTGATGAACCTGCCTGTATATCGACAATCTGTAGCCGCGATGGATGAACTTCAGGAGATCATGCTTGGCTACTCGGATAGTAATAAGGATGGCGGTGTGGTTACAGCGAACTGGGAACTTCGGGTCGCTATGAATAGCATTACGGAAGTAGTGAACGAGTATGGCGCAAAAGTGAAGTTTTTCCACGGACGTGGAGGAGCGCTGGGGCGCGGAGGAATGCCACTTAACCGCAGTATTCTAGCTCAGCCTCCTCATACCATTGGTGGAGGAATTAAGATTACGGAGCAAGGCGAAGTGCTATCATCCCGCTACTCGCTCAAGGGGATTGCATATCGGAGCTTGGAGCAGGCGACATCAGCGTTAATTACGGCTGCTGCGTATCATCGCTCAGGAAAGAAAGAAGTGTTCGAGGAAAGCTGGGAGGAGATTATTGCCCATATTTCCGAAGTATCACTGGAGAAGTATCAGGATTTGATTTTCCGAGATCCAGATTTCTTCACTTTCTTTAAAGAATCTACACCGTTGCCTGAGGTAGGCGAGCTGAATATTGGCTCTCGTCCGTCCAAGCGTAAGAACAGTGAACGTTTTGAGGATTTGCGCGCTATTCCATGGGTCTTTGCGTGGACACAAAGTCGTTACTTGCTACCTGCTTGGTATGCGGCAGGAACAGGTTTGCAAAGCTACTATCAAAACAATGAAGATAACCTTAAAGTGCTGCAAACGATGTTTAGAGACTCTGCCTTCTTCCGGTCGCTTATTGATACACTCCAAATGGCAATCGCTAAAGCGGATTTGCTGATTGCAGAGGAGTATGCTGGGATGTCGGATAACGAAGAAGCACGGCAACGTATATTCGGGCAGATTTCTGCAGAGTTCAAGCTGACATCTGAATTGATTTTGAAAATAACCGGACAATCTGAGATTTTGGACGATGTACCTGTTATTCAGGAATCTATCCGGTTGCGTAATCCTTATGTCGATCCGTTAAGTTATTTGCAGGTTCAATTGCTGAGTGAGCTACGCGAGCTGCGTAATCAGAACGGTGATGACGCTGAAATGCTGCGTGAGGTACTATTGACGATTAACGGAATTGCCGCAGGCTTGAGAAACACAGGCTGATATAGTTTGGCCGTATGATACAGGCAATCGGGTACTCATGGAGTGCCCGATTGTGCTGTGTTTATAGTAATGAAGTGCGAGTTTGTTACTTGTGTCCACACTTCAGTTGATTTCTGGATAAAATTAAACTACGATGAATAATCATAAACATATAATAAGTAACCCATCAGCAAGTCTGGGGGAGTATAGAGTGGATAATATGGAAAGCCGCTTGGTTAGGCTGGTGCAGAAAGGTGATCAGCGAGCTTTTGCGGAGTTAGTCGAGTTATATAAAGATCGGATTTTTCATCTTTCCTACCGGATGCTAGGTAATCGTCATGAGGCGGAGGATTTGGTGCAGGAAACTTTTTTGCGTGTGTATCGTAACCTGGAAAAGTATGACCATGGACAGAAGTTCTCAACCTGGATTTATCGGATTGCTACAAATCTGTGCATTGATCGTCTACGAAGGAGAAAACCTACATACTCACTTGATGCTGAAATGAATGATCAAGAAGGTGTTGATGGGTACGCCATGCTTGCTAGTGAAGAGCTTACCCCTGAAGGGAGTACGCTGTTGTCGGAAACGCAAGCTTTAATTCATGACGCCATTGACAGCCTTCCGGATAAATACAAGACGATTATGGTTCTACGATATTTGCAGGAGCTTTCCTTACAGGAAATTAGCGATGTGCTCAATCTCCCAGTTACCACAATTAAGACAAGAGTACACAGGGGACGGGATTTTCTACGCAAAAAACTGGAGCACAAGCTATAAATGCTGTGCATACATTCTAGGAAAAGAGCCTGCGTAGATGTTTTTATGAAACATAATGTTCGTTGTAACGTATGTAAGATGAGCAAAGTTTCTAAGCCGGAGCATGTTATGTTGAGAAACACGGAAGAATATTAGAAAGGATTGGCTCATATGGATTGCAAACAAGCCGTCTCTTTTATGCATGACTATCTAGATGGCGACCTGTCTGAGCAGGACAAACATGAGTTGGAACAACACTTGTTAGTCTGCCCGGAATGCCGCATGCGTTTTAAAGAGCTGGAGCGGACGGATGCGATGCTTTACGGTACACGCTATCATCAAGTGCCGTGTGTATCGGATGAGCTGACATTTCGCATTATGAATGCTTTGCCGCCGCATAAACGACAGCCTGCGGTGCCTATGCTAGCTTGGGTGAAGAGGCATCCCGCTGTAACAGCCGCCGCCTTCTTCCTTATTGTGATATGCTCAAGTATGGCCAGCTTTTCTAGCACGGACCATCAATTAGTAGTCAAAGGAAGCAATCTAGATCAAGTTGTTATTCAGGGCGATACTGTAATTGTACCTGAAGGGAAATCCATTGCCGGAGATTTAACAGTACAGAATGGTGAGGCACGTGTATACGGTGATGTAGAAGGAAATCTTACTGTGATTGACGGCTCGTACTATCAAGCTTCAACCGCCCATATTGCAGGACAGGTTAAAAGTATCGATCAAACCTTGGACTGGATTTGGTACAAGGTTACCGATTTGTTCGGGGGACCGTCTTCTCCATAAAAGAAGCTTGAAATGGCAAGAACGATATCGAGCGCCTTTTTCCGCTGGAAAAGGCGTTTTTTTGTATCTAGGTCTGGCGAATTGTACTGTATTTTACTGATTTTGGCGATTCTTTTGTCGCACAGCTTGCAACGCGAGCCTGATCGTTATAACCTAGATAGAGAGAGCATACTGTGTACATATTACACCCACTCACTACAGAAAATTGCGGGGGCATGCGCATGTTGGATTATTTTGCGGACCTGACTTGGAAAGAGTCCATTAAAGATATTATCGACATTTTAATCGTAACCTATATTATGTATCAGCTTATTTTACTTGTTCGCGGAACGCGAGCAGTTCAATTGTTAAAAGGGATTCTGTTCCTGGTCGTTATTTGGGCGGTTAGTACCTGGTTTGATTTGTACACGCTCAAGTGGTTGATGAATCAGATGTTCACCTTTGGTGTAGTGGCTATTTTTATTATTTTTCAGCCTGAGTTACGTCGTGCTCTAGAGCAGTTGGGGCGTGGTAAACTATTTGGGCGTTCGTCAGTAGATGATGAAGAGATCAATAAGTTAATTGGAGAAATGATTAAGGCGCTGAATTATTTATCACGTAGAAAAATAGGAGCATTGGTCGTATTCGAGCGCGAGACAGGACTGAACGAATATACGGAGTCTGGTATCAAGACACAGGCCGTAGTTAGTTCTGAACTGCTAATTAACATCTTTATTCCCAATACGCCTTTGCATGATGGTGCGGTGATTATACAAAATAAACAGATTGCCTCTGCGGCCTGCTATTTGCCATTATCGGAAAATCCCTTCATTAGCAAGGAGTTGGGAACCCGTCATCGGGCTGCAATTGGGGTGAGTGAGGTAACGGATGCCGTAACTGTCGTGGTATCGGAGGAAACAGGGCAAATTTCGTTGGCCATCAATGGTCAGGTCGTGCGTGACATTAAGGAAGAATCCCTAATCTCCAAGCTGTATGAGGAGTTGCGGCCAACACCGTCTTTGAAGGAAAAACGCGGCTCATTCTGGAATCGGAGGGGAGGCCGTGGAAATTCATGATGGACAAATGGATTAACAATAATACGATTTCCAAGATATTGGCGCTTGCGGTTGCTATAATGCTGTGGGGAATGGTTCATCTGGATACAGGTACTCCTTCGTCTACATTGACCGTTTCCTACAATAATAAAATAATTGATAATGTGGCCATTCAGGCCAGTGGTCTGGATGATTCAAAATATGTGCTGTCTACGATGGACACTGATCATGTAAAGATGGAGGTCAGAGGACAGCGCTCTGTCCTGACTACTTTTTTCGCGGATAATTATCAGGCAAAATTAAACTTAAGCGGCTTAGGAGCAGGCACTAAAACATTGTCACTTGAACCGGATTTACCGGATGGGGTGGAATTGGTATCCATGACTCCTAACCGTGTTACAGTAACAATTGAGGAAAAACAAACGAAATCATTTAATGTATCTATAGTACCTAAGGGTAGTCCAGATGCGGGGCTACAGCTCGGTAAGCCTGTGATTGCTCCTCAAACAGTAAAGGTTACTTTACCCAAAAGCCAGCTGAATACCGTTACTGCGGTGCAAGGGGCTGTTAACACGGATGGCATCTCAGAAAAGTTTGAACAGAAACGGGTAAAGCTGAAGGCCTATAACAAAAAGGGGCAGGAACTCACAGGTGCGGTCATTGAGCCATCCACTGTGTCAGTTGAAATCCCGGTCACTCAGCAGGCGAAGTCTGTGCCTGTCAAGATAGTCTATTCCGGAGAGCTACCAGACGGATTGGCGCTTTCTAAAGTAAACGCAAACGTGAAGGAAGCGGCGGTATATGCATCACAGGGTGTATTAAGCAGCCTGAGCTCTTATGTCACGGTTACACTCGATCTGAGTCAATTTACGGAAGCGGGGACCCGTACAGTTCAAGCTAATTTGGCAGCTCCCTCAGGTTCTGATAAAATCGAGCCAGGGTTAATACAAATTCAGGTGACCGTCGTTCCTTCCAATGAAGTTACAGATACGGAACGGACGCTGTCAGGCATCCCAATCGTTTTACAAGGTGCAGGAGATGGAGCTAACGCGACTATTATAGCACCCGCAGGCAAGACGATGGATGTTACTGTGAAGGGCCCGCAGGATTTGGTAAACAATTTAACCAATGATGACGTTAGTTTGGTGGCAAATGTAAGTGGCCTCGCGGCTGGTCAACACGAGGTTACCCTAAAAGTAGGCTTGCCTAAATACATTACGCAAGCCGGGAATGCCGGCCAACTAAAGGCAACGGTAAACATTGAGAGCCCTTCTACGCCTGCTGTAACGAATCCGAATAGTGAGAATGAATCAAACCCCTCTGGTAGTGGTGATAAGGGGCAGGAGAGGCCACAGGAGGGGCAAGGCAATCAAGGTGGCAACTCTGACGCAAATACCGGGGACAACGCAGCTGCGGAGGATAAAACAAGTCCTCATAACGGCGCAGAATCTTCTGCGAATGGAACCTCGGAGAACGGTCAGCCATAACATGTTTTATCTGTAGTAAATGATCAAGATTATTAGACAAAAAAAGGGAGTCATTTTACATGGGGAAATATTTTGGTACAGATGGTGTACGAGGCGTTGCTAATCAGGAACTAACAGCCGAACTGGCATATAGCATTGGCCGCTGCGGCGGATATGTTTTAGCAGGTAATGTAGAGAAACCGACAGTTGTTATTGGTATGGATACACGGATATCTGGACTGATGTTGGAATCGGCACTGGTAGCCGGCTTGTTGTCTATTGGGGCTAATGTGGTTCGCCTAGGTATTGTTTCGACGCCTGGGGTGGCATATCTCACACGGCAATTGAAAGCGGACGCTGGTGTCATGATCTCAGCATCTCACAATCCTGTTGAGGACAACGGGATTAAGTTTTTTGGCGGCGATGGGTTTAAATTAACCGATGAAACGGAATTGAAAATTGAAGAGCTCATGGATGCGAAAGAAGACCAATTGCCTCGTCCGATTGGCAGCGGATTGGGCACGGTTGTTGTAGACGAGCATTCCCGCTACGATTATCTGGAGTTTTTGAAAACAACAATCAGTCATTCTTTTGAAGGCCTAAAAATAGTATTGGACTGTGCAAACGGAGCAGCTTATGAGCTGGCGCCGAAGCTTTTTGCGGATTTGGGAGCTGAAGTGCATACGATCGGCGCGGAGCCAAACGGATTGAATATCAATGATCATTGCGGCTCGACTCATCCTGAAAAGCTGAAAGAGGAAGTGCGCCGCTTGAAAGCGGACATTGGTCTTGCCTTTGACGGCGATGCCGATCGCCTAATCGCAATTGATGAGAACGGGGAAGAGGTTGATGGAGACTACATTCTCTGTATTTGCGGAGATGCAATGAACCGGGCTGGAAAACTCAAGGACAGCACTATTGTATCGACAGTAATGAGTAATATCGGTTTTTATAAAGCTACTGAAAAGCTAGCTCTCAAGACTGCAAAAACTGCGGTCGGAGACCGTTATGTGATGGAAGAAATGCGTCGGGGTGGATTTAATCTGGGCGGTGAGCAGTCTGGTCATGTTATTTTCCTTGATCACAATACGACAGGCGATGGCATGCTGACGGGGATTCAACTGGTAGATACCCTGAAAGCTTCTGGCAAGAAGATGAGCGAACTAAAATCGCTTATGAAACAATATCCACAAGTTCTTGTAAATGTACGTGTGCAGGACAAACGTAATTACGAGGGGAACCCTGCGATTGCAGAAGCGATTGAACAGGTGGAACAACAATTGGGCGATAATGGGCGTGTATTGGTCCGTGCTTCAGGTACAGAGTCACTTATTCGTGTGATGGCCGAAGGCCCGGATAAGGATGAGCTGGAGCAATTTGTCGGACAGATCGTAGATGTCGTGAAAAAAGAATTAGTTTAAAATTTTGTAAACGTGGGTTGCCTGTTAAACACAAGCAGGCAACCGCGTTTGCGGTTATTCACTAATGCTTTAATGCCTTTAGGGTGTAATTATGAATAAAGTGTCATTGCCAAATGATGCTCTGCTGAATATAATATAGGGATGCTGTGACTCAGATAGAGAAAGCGAGGGTTGTGAGGTAACGTATTACAAGCGCCAGAGCTTGATTTTGTGCGGGGGAACTTGGTGGAGAAGCAATAGATTCCGTTGAGATGATGTTGCTCGCAATCGGTTCACGACAAAGCAAGCTGACGAGGTGAAGGTGTTCGAAACATTCGGCGGGGACCTTCCGGTGAAGCATCAACCCGTAAACCGGCAGCGGAAAATGAATAGGCAACTGTTTACACAACGCACCGGTAGATGCCCTAATTATTTTATAACCTAAATTATAAGATTCATTTCATGAATGTGCGGCCATCATCATTGGCGTGCGCGGTTTGGGAATTTCGTTACATTCGTGAAGAGATGCCTGTAAATTCTATAGTTATCATTGACAACTTCATAGATGAATGAACTTTATTCCACAATCTACCGCACACGTTAGTCCTGTGATGAGTCGTTTTGTGAAATGATGATCGGGAGGATAACGAATATGTGTGGCATTGTAGGATATATTGGTAATCAGAATACGCAAGAGGTATTGATTGACGGACTGAAGAAGCTGGAGTACCGCGGGTATGACTCTGCGGGTATTGCCGTGTTTACAGATTCAGGACTGCAAGTAGCCAAGGCAAAAGGTCGTCTGGCGAACCTGGAAGCTAAACTGGATGGTACACCGTTGGTAGGTCATGCAGGCATCGGACATACACGTTGGGCAACGCACGGTAAGCCTTCTGATGAAAACTCCCATCCGCATTTGGATGAGAGCCAAAAGTTCTCTGTAGTTCACAACGGAATTATTGAGAACTATCTGGAACTGAAGGAACAGCTGATCAGCGAAGGTCATACCTTTATTTCCGAAACGGATACAGAAATCATTTCCCATCTGGTTGCGCGTGAGTATGAAGGAGATATTGTTAAAGCAGTACAAAAAGCAATTACCTTTATGCGTGGTGCTTTTGCACTGGGAGTGCTGACCGAGCACGAGCCTAATAAGCTGGTAGCTGTTCGTCAAGCCAGTCCGTTGGTTATTGGTGTGGGAGAAGGCGAGAACTTTATCGGTTCCGACATTCCGGCTATTCTGAAATATACACGCAATGTATTTATTTTGAACGATGGCGAAATGGCTGTTCTGACTAGTGATGCTGTCGAATTAATGACAATCGAAGGCCAATTTATTTCTCGGGAAATGATTCATGTCGAATGGGATGCTGTTACAGCGGAAAAAGGCGGCTATGAGCATTTCATGTTGAAAGAAATTCACGAACAGCCTAAGGCTTACCGTGACACGATGTTGGGTCGTATCGATAAAGATACTAAAAAAGTTGTTCTTCCAGAGCTGAAGCTGACAGAAGAACAAATTAAAAATATCCGCAACATTCAAATTGTAGCGTGTGGTACAGCTTACAATGCTGGTTTGATTGGCCGTACGGTTATTGAAAGTATGGCTCGTATTCCGGTAGAAAACGATGTAGCTTCCGAGTACCGCTACCGTTCTCCTATCGTAACACCAGAGACATTGGTGATCGTGGTGAGTCAATCCGGTGAAACTGCTGATACATTGGCAGCACTGCGTGAAGCACAAGCAAACGGGGCTCATGTACTGGCGATTACAAATGTAGTCGGCAGCTCTATCGCCCGTGATGCAGATGATGTGTTGGTTACACTGGCAGGACCGGAAATTGCCGTAGCCTCCACCAAAGCGTATTCATCCCAGTTGATTGCGTTTTATCTGTTGGGTCTGTATCTGGCTCAAGTACGTGGCACACAAACGGATGAGCAAGTAGCTCATGTGCTGGCTGCTATGGAATCACTGCCAGAGCAAGTAGAAGAGATGTTGGGTAAAGCAGATGCGATCAAAGCCTATGCTGAGCAAATTGCTAGCAACAAGCACTTATTCTTTATTGGTCGTGGTCAAGACTATGCTGTAGTACAGGAAGGTTCCCTGAAACTTAAGGAAATCTCCTACATTCATTCCGAGGCATATGCTGCGGGTGAACTGAAGCATGGTACACTGGCATTGATCGAAGAAGGAATTCCAGTTATCGCTTTGGTAACACAGGAATCCGTGTTGGAAAAAACCGTGAGCAACATTAAGGAAGTCAAAGCTCGTGGCGGTGACGTGCTTGCAATCACGTATGAAGAGCATGCTGTTGAGCTGTTGAAATCCGTAGATCAAGTATTTGCAATTCCAAAAACACTTCCGATTCTGTCGGCTGCCATTTCAGTTATAGCTCTCCAACTGTTGGCTTACTACGCATCGCTTGCACTAGGTCATGATGTTGATAAACCACGTAACCTGGCGAAAAGTGTTACTGTAGAATAAGCTCTAGTAAAATTCTAAATTCATTTGTCTACGGACAATAAAGTTGTGTACTAAATATTAACGAAAAATATCAATAATATGTATTCTAAGTGATTTTTTGAAAAAAGCCCGATGAGCAAGTATCATCGGGTTTTTTATTAAATTCAAAAAAAGCGACTGTCTACAGACAATAAAGTTATGTACTAAACAATAAAGTTGTGTGCTAAATATTAAGGAAACATAATAAAAGAATCACTTTTAGTAAAATCAAAAGCCTGATGAACAAGTGTCATCAGGCTTTGTTAAAATCAGGTCGGCAGCTTTGGTTTAAATAGAAATCGATATTATGGTAAAGAAATATTAGAAAAGTTAATGACAGGTGTTCGGTGAAAATAAAGTATTAGACTAGAGTTGTTGATTTAGCGAGGTTTTTGAACTGAAGAATCGTCAGCTTTTGAAAAATGAGTTTTAGACTGAACAATTAATATAAAGCAGCGGCAGACCAAGACTTGATAAATAAAGCCTTAGACTGCCGCTGTTGTCATTCAACTAACGTTCCCCAATAGTTTAATAAACCACCTATTCTGAATTATCAGCTACCAATAACTTTTCGATTCCATCTTCTTGTAAGTATCGGATTAGACAAATGTACAATCAGCTGGACATCCCAGGTTCTCGAAAACTGTGCGCGCGGCAGAATCTACCGGTAGGAAAACCTCAATTTGCGGATATAAGCGGCCGCCTGCGGAAATCGAAACCTGTCTGTAGCGTACGGGAATAAGGTCTCCGGAGCTTTCTATTCTGGCTAGAATTGTTTGTATTTGATCAACATTTCCCCCTACATCCGGCACACTCAGATATTCGCACGCGTTATATTTCTGAACTCTATCCAGCAATTTTTGATACCACGCATCATAACGCGAGAGCATGTGCTCACTCTTAAAGGCTTGTATTCCGTTTATGATGTGCTCCTCCCACTGCTTAAACGACGCCTTGTCAAACGTGGAGCGGGACCGGATAGGAAAACCAGAATTAAAATGTAAATCGACCCTATTCATTAAACCGTCATATGAACGGTCGAGAGGGATTTCGAACAATTGATGAAACGGCTCATTTAATCCCTTGATGTCCTGAGTATGTGTTACGACCATGGCGGGAAAAGGGATACTCCTCATCGTTTGCTGAGCCCATTCTAATGCACGCTCCAACGACCGTCCATACAATTCGGTCTGAATTGGAAGAAAGCCGGCTGCCAAAAGCAAATCGTTACGCTCGTCGGATGTACACTCAAGATATTCTGCAATATTTATTATCGTCTGGCGGGTCGGTATGCGGCGGGTACGTCCAACCAGCAGATTTTTATACGAAGGAAAAGCCTCGTCGTTCAGCTCTTGTTGAGTAAATCGTTTCAAGGAGGGTTGAGGTCGATCGACAAGCTTTTGCTGGCGTTTTATCCGCAGGGCTTCAATTTCTCCCATTACGATTCTATGTCTGGAATTCTCCGTATCTATATCCATCTTCTCTTCCCTTCTCTTATGAAGTGTAGTTCTGCACTTGGGCCGAACCTTTATTTAAAGTATACTCCTCATTGAAATGAAGGTCATCTAATGACCATAACCAACATGGAGGAAAACCGATATGATTCGTACTATTGTTGTTGATCCGCATGCCCCGTCTCATTTGGCCTTCAAGGAAGTTGACGCCCCGCAGCCTAAGCCATGGGAAGCGCTTATGCAAGTGAAGGCCATCTCACTCAACCGCGGTGAAGTGAGTGACGCTAAAAATCAGGAAATATCTAGCCGTCCTGGCTGGGATTTCGCCGGGATTGTCATCGAGCCGGCAGAGAACGGCGCAGGACCGCAAAAAGGGGCTAGGGTTGTTGGTTTGCTCCCGATGGGAGCCTGGAGCGAGCAGGTGGCTGCTCCCGTATCGTTGTTGGCCGAAATCCCAGACAAACTCACTTTTACGGAGGCGGCTACCCTCCCCGTAGCAGGGCTCACGGCTCTTTATGCACTTCGAAAAGGCGGCATGCTGCTTGGCAAACGGATTTTCATTACAGGCTCTAGCGGCGGAGTTGGGCTATTCGCCCATCAGCTTGCAGTCCAATCCGGCGCATACGTTGTAGGTACGGCAAGCACGGAAGAGAAGGCTGAGCTTGTTCGGGAGGTCGGATCCGACGAAGTGATCATTGGATATTCCGCAATTTCATCAGCCAGCAAATTTGGGCCGTACGATCTGATCATCGATTCAGTAGGCGGCAATGCACTGGCGGCGTTGCTGCCGCAGCTAGCGCCCCAAGGGATTTGCATTGCGGTAGGATTTTCCTCTTCAAATACCGCATTGATCGATATGAAGAATATGGTGACCAGCGGAGGAAGAACCTTGTACAGCTTCTTTTTAGGTGAGGAACTCACTCGTCAATCAGCCGCGGACGATCTGAGTTTGCTGGCCCGGCTGGTCACAGATGAGCGGTTAATCCCACGTATCCAAGTGGAGGCGCCTTGGACCGAAATTGACACCGTTGCCCGTAATCTTATGGAACGGAAATTCTCGGGCAAAGCCGTGCTTCACTTAGATTGATTATATAAGTTTGCAACTATAATATCAGGAATCTAAAAACGAATCTGAAAAAGAAACGGCAGTAGTACACCCTTACTCGTTTGAGTGGGAGTACCGCTGCCTTTCAATGAACCCGGCTATTTGACCTTTATATTTCATATAGTAATCCATCCAGCTTTAATAGCAACACAGTTATTCCTCTACCCTCAGTGGCACCGCTTTAAGAATGTTCATTTTCTCTCACTATTCTGCCAGTTGGCTTAATGAAGTGCTCACCAGTCTAATACTTTATTTTCTTCGGACAACAGGACAACATATTTATAAGGAATTAACGTTCATATTTTTAGAATTTTAATAAAAAATATAAATCACATATATTGGATTTTTGTACACAACTTTATTGTCCGAAGAGAAATGCTAAAAGATCAAAGGATTTTATGATTTTCTCGTTATTAAGGTCCGAATGAATTGTATCAATTGAGTCCACACAGTAGGGGAACGTCATTTGATTAGCAATACAAAGTAAATAATCGATTGTAACATCAAAAACCTTTGCTAAAGATTATTAAATGATTAATTTCAGGCCGTGCTACATTTCGCTCCCAATTAGAAACAACCTGTTTAGTTACCCCGATTTTATTAGCAAGTTCCTCTTGTGTCCATTTATGGAGTAGTCTTAAATTTCTACATTGGTGTTCCAAAGTATTCATGAGTTCACCTCTATTGAGAATATCAAATAGGTTTTAACCCGACCCATATGCTTACTAATTATGCCTACTTAATAGCCCATATTATAGCTTATTCATACCCTACGAGTAGCCTATGAATAGGATGCAAAGTAAAATATAGCTAAAAAATATTACTTTGCTATTGTATAAAGCTGTGAGTTGTTATATTCTACATTTGTCTTTTGAAGTAAACCTAAAATATATCTTAGGAGTAGATCTATAGCATCTATTCAACGGAAAATAAAAGAAGGAAGAGGCCAAGGCCACTTTTCGGAATATAAACCTTGGTTGACTGTACGTGATGTATCTTCAATAGGGATAGTTACTCGAATTCTTGGTTGGGAAAGTGGTCGACTTCACCATTATCTGTCTAAACACTTTGAATTGACACATCATTACCAAATGGAGTGGTCAGAGCAAGTGATTGATATTCGCGAACAATTTCCTTTATTACCCCTAGATAAAACCCTCTATATTGCACAAAAGTTAGGCATTAAACATCCAACTGGCCCCAAGAATAAGCTTCCCATCATTATGACTACAGATATGTTACTTACAATAAAACAAGAAGAAAGTATAAAATTTATTGCATATTTTTTGCGAAAGTTACAAGAGAACAAGATGAATTATTTGGTTTACCAAGTGGGTACTGCATGCAAATCGTGAAATATTTAATAGCGAAGCGCTATTGGGTAGTGGATATGACTCATCTAATACAGCCTACTCTACAATCCATGATTATTTTAGAAAATAGATTCCCATCGGGAGGTATCTCTTTTATCTGACGGAAGATACCTTGCGGGACTTTTTCGCGGATTTTCCAGCAGAATATCCAACTGACATCCAGTCACGTTTCCAGCCAGGCTTCCAGAAATTCGTCAGGTAATCATGTTAAGTTATCGCAAAGCGCAAGGATTTGGAGCACCGGCAGAGAATGTATAAAGGGAAGATCTTCCAAATTGGCCGGCACCCCGTCTGAATGTCGACACGTGTCGCATTCCTCGATTGATGGCAAACCATTCCCAGCGGTTCTTCTCCATTGCTCTTTTTAGGCAAAATATTAACATCTTATGTTGGACAGACCAAATTTAACTGAAGTTTTACTATACATTCTTGGAAATTTTGATATAATTCTACATAGGTCAACTTTCCAATTATGATAGAAAATAGAATTTGATGGTTTTTATACCTATCCAAGCTGTGCGCGAGAGACCAGTCCACTGGCTACCCAGCAAGCCGGCATGCGGGGACCGACAATTGTGGAAAATGACAGCCGAGAATATGTTGTTCCATGACGTCGGAAGGTTCAGAAAGGACAAATCCAACCTTATCCCAATTCCGATGGAGGATGAAGCGCGTGATCATTTTTGAAAAGCTAGAATTCTCTGCCAATCCAAGGGCTGTCCCGTTCATGCCATACGGTGCATTCTTTGAGCCTCATGCAGCACCATCGTCACATCTAATCGTCAGGAAAAGCTCACTACCCCGCAGCCGATCTTTACTTATCCACACCAGGCGGGGGAATACACAAATCGTACATAGAGTGTATCAATATCCCTTAAACATAGGCTTCGACAAAGGCAACTCCGGTGCCGAATCCGGAGGTACGGCCGACTTCCTGCTGGCCAGCCGGAACCCTACAGCAAGCCTTACATCGATGGGAGGAACATCCATTGTCCAACCCCCAAATCCAATTCCGAACCCCATTGTTAAACCAAAGACCGTCTTCGGGCGGCTCGTCCGCAGCAAGCATAATGAAGCAGAGGAGCCGGAAGCAGCGCTTCTCTTGCGTAGAACGATGCTCTTTGTTGTCTTTCACGCATGGGAGCCGAGCAGCTGCTAGACAGAGGATTGCCGCATGCGATCAACCGAGCAAGCGAAGCGGTGACCTGGCGAAAGCCATTGACATTGTTGGCACATGTTTGAAAAGGCGGAGAGCGAGGCTGGAGCGTTGCTGCTGCATATGCTCCGCCGGATTGCTTTTACCGATGAAGAGAGGGGAACGATCCAGATGGCTTTTGAAAAAGAAACGTTGTTTTGGAACGAAAAATTCGGTAGCGACGATTATACCTTGACGCGGCTGCCTTACAGCAAAGCTCCAAGCTCCCTGACGCCCATTATGACAACCGTCGGTGGGACGCTTTCGGAGGAAGTGGCGCAGCGCGTCCTTCAAATGAGCAAGGGCGCTCCGCTGGCCACTTTTATGATTTTGCTCGCAGGTGTTCAGTCCCTCTTGCATAAATATACAGGCGCTTCTGACATTCTGGTCGGCATGCCGGTTGTACGGAAACCGACGGAGACGCGCCGATCCGTTAATCATACGATCATTTTGAAAAACTCGCTTTCGGCGGGTGCGACTTTTAAAACGCTTCTGAGCGAGCTGAGGACTTCCTTGCCGGAAGCGATTCAGCATCAACATATTCCGTTCTTGAAAATGACGGAGAAGCTGGATCTGCAATATGCAGACGGGATACCCGTCGTCCATACGCTAGTATCCCTTAAGGAGCTGCACCTGGACGAAATCGGACAAAACGTGGTCACGGATTGTTCCTTTGAATTCAGCTTAACGGGCGGGACGATACAGCTAGCGTTGTCATATAACGAGCACTTATATGACTCCGAGTTCATGACTCGGGTCGTTGGCCATCTGAATCGCCTGCTGGCCGTGGGGCTTCACGAGTTGGAGCTTGACATCGTGCGGGCGGACATGCTATCGGAGGACGAGAAATTTCAATTGTTGCAAAGCTTTAACGATACCGAGAAGGACTATCCCCGTGATCGGACGATTCATCAACTCGTGGAGGAGCAGGCGAAGCGGGTGCCCGAAGCGACGGCGGTTGTCTTTGAGGGTCGGCGGCTTTCGTACGCGGAGCTGAACGAACGGGCGAACCGGCTGGCGCGGACGCTGCGATCGGTCGGTGTGCTGCCCAATCAGCTGGTAGGCTTGATGGCCAGGAGATCACTGGAGACGGTCGTTGGCATACTGGCGGTTCTGAAAGCTGGCGGTGCCTACGTGCCGATCGACCCGGAATACCCGGAAGAACGCATCCGCTATATTCTGGAGAACTCGAACGCGCAGCTGCTGCTGACTCAAAGGGAGCTGCTGCAGCAGGTGCCGTTCGAAGGAAACGTGTTGGCGCTGGATGACGAGCAGGCCTACAGCGACGATGGCTCGAACTTGAAGCCGGCCAGCGGTCCGAATGATCTGGCTTATGTCATCTATACGTCAGGTACGACGGGCAAACCCAAAGGGGTCATGCTGGAGCATCGCGGTTTGGTCAGCTTGAAGCTGATGTTCGCGGACAGGCTGGGCATCACGGAGCATGACCGGATCGTTCAATTCGCCAGCCTGTCGTTCGACGCGTCCTGCTGGGAAATGTTCAAAGCGCTCTATTTTGGCGCGGCTTTGTATATCCCGACGGCCGAGACGATTCTCGACACCCGCTTGTTCGAGAGTTATATGAACGAGCATGCGATTACGGCGGCGATTTTGCCTCCAACGTACAGCGCTTATTTGAACCCGGACCGCCTTCCCAGCTTAACGAAGCTCGTAACGGGAGGCTCTGCGGTATCGGCCGAATTCGTGCAGCAATGGAAACCGAAGGTCCACTATTTCAATGCTTACGGCCCTACCGAAGCTTCGATTGTTACGACGCTTTGGGATGCGGATGAGGAGCAGTCGGAGCGCAGAGTCATTCCGATTGGGCGCCCGCTGGCCAATCACCGGATTTTTATTTTGGATGCCCACCTGCAGCTTGTGCCTCCGGGAGTGGACGGCGAGCTGTGTGTGGCAGGCGTGGGGCTTGCGAGAGGTTACCTGAACCATCCGGAGCTGACGGCAGAGAAGTTCGTGGAACATCCGTTTGCGCCGGGAGAACGCCTTTACCGGACGGGAGATCTCGCCCGCTGGCTGTCGGACGGAAATATTGAGTACTTGGGCCGGATCGATCATCAGGTGAAAATCCGTGGATTCCGGATCGAGATCGGCGAGATTGAAGAGCAGCTTCTAAAGATCGACTCCGTGCAGGAGACGATCGTAATCGCGCGGGAAGGCAAAAGCGGGCAAGAACTGTGCGCTTACCTGGTCGCGGGCCACCCGCTTACGCTCGGCGAGTTGAGAAGCGCGCTGGCGCAAAAATTGCCGAATTACATGATTCCGGCGCATTTTGTTCAGCTTCCGCGGATGCCGCTCACGCCGAACGACAAAATCGACCGCAAGGCTTTGCCCGTCCCGGAAGGAAACGCACTGACCGGCGGCGCGTACGTAGCTCCCCGCAATGAAGCCGAGCGGACGCTTGCCGATGTGTGGCAGGCGGTATTGAACGCCGATCGCGTTGGGGTAACGGATCATTTCTTCGAGCTGGGCGGAGACTCGATCAAGTCCATTCAAGTATCTTCGCGGCTTCATCAAGCCGGGTACAAGCTGGAAATCCGGGATTTGTTCAAATATCCGACTATCTCACAGCTCAGCCTGCATGTGAAACCGATCGGACGTACCATCGATCAAGGCGAAATAACGGGTGAAACGGCGCTGACGCCGATTCAGCATTGGTTTTTCGAGAGCTCCTTTGCGGACCCGCATCATTTCAACCAGTCGGTGATACTGTACCGGAAGGAACGCTTCGACGAAGAGACGGTGCGTCAGGTGCTGCAAAAGCTGGCCGAGCATCATGACGCCTTGCGGATGGTGTTCCGCAAAACGGAACAAGGGTTTAGCGCGCGGAACCGTGCGATTCAAGAAGGCGGGCTGTTCACGCTGGACGTGTTCGACTTCAAGGATGCAGAGAATACCGCGCAGGCTGTGGAAGCGAAGGCAACGGACATTCAAGCGGGCATCGATCTGGAGAACGGGCCCCTCGTGAAGGCAGGACTGTTCCGATGCGCGGACGGCGATCATTTGCTGCTCGCGGTTCATCATGCCGTGGTGGACGGCGTGTCTTGGCGTATTTTGATGGAGGATTTCGCCCTGGGTTACGAGCAGGCCGGCAAAAGTGAGGAAATTCGTTTCCCGGCGAAAACGGATGCGTACCGCACTTGGTCCGAGCAGTTGGCCGCTTACGTGCAAAGCCCGGAGATGGCGAAGGAACGGGCCTATTGGCAGGCCGTGGAACAAATTGCGGTTCCGGCCGTGCCGAAGGATCTGGAGGCGGACGTTACGACGCAGCAGGACAGCGAATCGCTGTTCGTCTGTTTGACTCCCGAAGAAACGGAACTGCTGCTGAAGCGGGTTCACCGGGCCTACAACACCGAAATGAACGATATTTTGGTAACGGCGCTCGGCATAGCCATTCGCAAGTGGACGGGACACGAACGGGTGCGGATCAATCTCGAAGGACACGGACGCGAATCGATCGGAACGGATATCGACATCACGCGCACAGTCGGCTGGTTTACGACCAAGTTTCCGGTCGTCCTGGAGCCGGAAACCGACCGGGATTTGGCCTATCAGATTAAACAGGTCAAGGAAAGTTTGCGCCGCATTCCGAACAAAGGGCTTGGGTACGGCGTATGCCGCTATCTCTCCAAATCGGAGGATGGCTTTGTTTGGGGTGCAGAGCCGGAAATTAATTTTAACTACCTCGGCCAGTTCGACGATGATGTCAACCAGGACGAGATCGGCATATCTTCTTATTCCAGCGGCAGCCCGGCCAGCGACCGGCAGGCCCGCAGCTTTGTGCTGGATATCAACGGCATGGTGCTGGACGGCGCTTTATCGCTCGATCTCAGCTACAGCCGGAAGCAGTATCGCAAGGAAACGATGGAAGCCTTCGCTCAGCGGCTTGAGCAAAGTCTCCGAGAGCTCATTACCCACTGCGCAGGCAAAGAAAACACCGAATTGACGCCGAGCGACGTGCAATTTAAAGGCTTGACCATCGCGGAATTGGAGCAAATCGCCCAGCGCTCGGGCCATCTCGGGGAAATCGAAAATATTTACTCGCTTACGCCGATGCAGAAGGGCATGTGGTTCCACAGCGCGCTTGACCGGCAGACGGCCGCTTACTTCGAGCAAACGCGGTTTACGATGCGGGGAGCACTCGACGTCCAGCTTTTCGAGAGGAGCTGGATGGAGCTTGCGAAACGTCATCTGGTGCTGCGGGCAAATTTTGTGAAAGGACCGGCGGGCGAGCCGCTGCAAATCATATACCGCGACAAGACGGTCGGCTTTGAATATGAAGAGCTGCTCCATTTGCAGGCGGACGAGAAACAAGCGTATTTGGATAAAAAGGCCGAGGATGACAAGCTTCGCGGCTTCGACCTGGAACATGACGCGCTCGTTCGGGTTACGATCCTGCGCACCGAAGAGCAAAGCTATCATGTGCTGTGGAGTTTCCAGCATATTTTGATGGACGGCTGGTGCCTGCCGCAGCTGACGCAGGAGCTGTTTGAGACGTATTCGGCTTTGGCATCCGGCAAGCAACCAGCGGGAGATAAGGGATCGGATTATGGCGCTTATATCGAATGGTTGGAGAAACAGGACGATCAGGCGGCATCCGGCTATTGGACGGCATTCCTGGCAGGTTATGAAGGGCAAACCGTACTCCCAGGACAAAAGGAACCGGCGCCAAACGGCAGATTTACGGCTGATCACGTCACCGCCGAGCTCGGCAAGGACTTGAGCGAGCGAATGGACCGGGTGGCGAAACAGCGCCTGGTTACGGTCAATACGCTGCTGCAAGCCGCTTGGGGCGTGATGCTGCAAAAATATAACGGGACAAGCGATGCCGTATTCGGCAGCGTCGTAGCCGGAAGACCGGCGGAAATCCCGGGCATCGAGTCCATGATCGGGCTGTTCATCAATACGGTGCCGGTCCGCGTCACGAGCGAAGCGGACACCGTGTTCGCCGACCTGATGGCGAAGCTCCAAGAGCGGGCGCTGGAGTCTGGGCGTTATGATTACTATCCGCTGTATGAAATTCAAGCCCACAGCGTGCAAAAGCAGAACCTGATCAACCATATCATCGCTTTCGAGAACTATCCGGTGGACGAGCAGATGGAGCAGGCGGGCGACCAGCAGCACGGAGACCTGACGATCGCTGACGTTCAGATGGAGGAGCAGACGAATTATAACTTCAACGTGACCGTGGTGCCGGGAGACGAGATCGAAATTCGGTTCGACTTTAACGCAGAGGTGCTCGATAAAGACAGCATCGAGCGGCTCAAGGGGCATCTCGTCCATCTGCTGGAGCAGGTGACGGATAACCCGGAAATTACAGTGGGCGAGCTGGAACTTGTGACGGAGGCGGAAAAGGCCGACCTTCTCGGACGTTTTAACGACACCATCACGGAATTTCCGCGCGGGAAGACGCTCATTCAATTGTTCGAAGAGCAGGCGGAGCGCATCCCGGATGCAGCTGCCATCTCCTTGAATGAGCAAGAGCTGACCTACCGCGAGCTGAACGAACGCGTCAATCGCCTTGCCCGTACCTTGCGTAGCCACGGGATATCCAAAGGCCGTCTGGTCGCCATTATGGCTGAGCGTTCCATCGAAATGGTGGTGGGTATGCTGGCGGCACACAAAGCCGGAGCGGCTTACGTACCGATTGACCCGGAATATCCCGAGGAGCGTATCCGTTTCTTGATCGAGGATTCGGGAGCGCAGGTCATGCTGACGCAAAGCCGCTTGCGCGAGCGCCTGGCGGGTTCGGGATCCGTGATCTTACTGGATGACGAGTCCTTCTATCACGAGGACGGCACAAATCTTAATCCGGGCACCGAAGCGACAGATCTGGCCTGCGTCATCTATACGTCAGGTACGACGGGCAAGCCGAAAGGCAACCTTGTTTCGCACCGCAACATCGTGCGGATCGTGCGAAATACGAATTATATCGACATCACCGAGCGGGATCATGTCCTCCAGCTTTCAAGCTATTCGTTCGACGGAGCGATTTTCGATATTTTCGGCGCTTTGACCAATGGGGCGCGGCTGGTGCTGGTTCCCCGCGAGACTTTGCTGGAAATCGGCCGGCTGGCGGATCTCATCCAGCACGAGCGCATCTCGGTCATGCTGATTACGACGGCTTACTTCAACGTCCTTGTAGATGTGAACGTCGACTGCCTGCGGGATGTCCGGGCGATTTTGTTTGGAGGAGAGCGCGTGTCGGTCGGCCATGTACGTCAAGCGCTCGCCCATATCGGACCGGGCAGGCTCAACCATCTGTACGGCCCGTCGGAAAGCACGGTTTATACCACGTACCTTCCGGTCGACTTTGTCGATGAGTCGGCGGTTACCGTACCCATCGGACGGCCGATCAGCAATACGACGGTGTATATCGTCGACAGCCGGAATAAGCTTCTGCCGATCGGCGTGGCTGGAGAGCTTTGCGTCGGCGGAGAAGGCTTGGTACGGGGCTACAACAACCGGCCGGAGCTGACGGCGGAGAAATTTGTCGACAATCCGTTTGTGCCGGGAGAGCGCATGTACCGAACGGGGGATTTGGCCAAATGGCTGCCGGACGGCACGATCGAATACGTGGGACGGACGGACGACCAAGTGAAAATCCGCGGCTTCCGTATTGAACTGGGCGAGATCGAAGCTCAGCTTCAGAAAGTGGAGGGAATTCGGAAAACGACGGTATTCGCGAGGGAAAACGCCTTCGGCGAGAAGCAGCTTTGCGCCTATTATGAAGCGGACCGCGAGCTTCCAGCGGCCGAGCTGAAGAGCGTGATTTCCCAGGAACTGCCGGCCTACATGATCCCGGCGTACCTGATCCAGTTGGAGCAGCTCCCGCTGACGGCGAACGGCAAGGTCGACCGCCGATCCCTCCCGGCGCCGGAGGAGAGCTTGCAGCCGGGCGAAGGACGTACTCCGCCTCGTACTCCGCTGGAAGCCAGCTTGGCCGGAATTTGGAAAAGCGTACTCGGATTGGAGCACATCGGCGTTCATGACAACTTCTTCGACCTGGGCGGCCATTCCCTGCGGGCGACGACACTGGTGAGCAAGGTGCATCAGGAGCTGAACGTCGAGCTGCCTCTGCGCGACGTATTCCGCTACTCGACGATCGAAGAGATGGCTCTCGCCATCACCCGGATCGGAGAGCAGTCATTCTCATCGATTCCGCTGGCAGGCGTAAGAGAATATTATCCGCTTTCCTCAGCTCAGAAGCGGCTGTTTATCCTGAATCAGCTAGAAGGGTCCGATCAGAGCTACAACATGCCGGGCGTGCTGCTGCTGGAAGGATCGATTGACCGGAGCCTGCTGGAGAAGGCTTTCCGCGGACTGATCGTACGGCACGAAACGCTACGAACCGGCTTTGAGATCGTACAAGGCGAAGCAGTACAGCGCATTTACGAGAGCGTCGACTTTGCCGTCGAGTACCGTCATGCGAGCGAGGAAGAAGCGCCTGAAGTCGTGCAGGCCTTCATCCGACCTTTCGACTTGGCGAAGCCTCCGCTGCTGCGGGTGGAGCTCGTAGAGCTCGCAACCGAACGTTATTTGCTGATGTTCGACATGCACCATATCGTCTCCGACGGGGTTTCGATGGACGTGTTAGTCGAGGAACTCGTTCGTCTGTACGGTGGCGAGTCATTAGAGCCTTTGCGCATTCAATACAAGGACTATGCGGTATGGCAGCAGTCGGACGAGCAAAAAGCGCAGTTGAAACGCGAGGAAGCTTACTGGCTGGACCGTTACCGGGGTGAACTGCCGGTTCTGGAAATGCCGACGGACTATCCGCGTCCTGCCGTGCAGAGCTTTGAGGGACAAACGCTGACGTCCTTCGTGGACGAGGCAACAAACGAAGGCTTGAAGCAACTGGCCGCTCAAAGAGGAACGACGCTGTATATGGTGCTGCTTGCGGCATATACCGTGCTTTTGCATAAATACACAGGTCAGGACGATTTGATCGTCGGAACGTCGATTGCGGGCAGAACGCACGGAGACACGCAGCCTTTGATCGGAATGTTCGTCAATACGCTGGCGCTCCGCAATTATCCGGCTTCGGAGAAGACCTTCCTGTCGTATCTGGAAGAAGTGAAAGAAACGACCTTAGGTGCTTACGAGCATCAGAATTATCCGTTCGAAGAGCTCGTCGATAAAGTGCAGGTCAGCCGGGATTTGAGCCGCAATCCGCTGTTTGACACGATGTTCTCCCTGCAAAACTTGGAGGATAAAGAGTTTGAGCTGGAAGGGCTGAAATTGTCCCCGTACCCTAGCGAATACGGTACGGCCAAGTTCGACCTGAGTGTGGATGTTACGGAAGAAAACGGCGGCCTGGAGTGCAGCTTTGAATTCGCAACGGCTCTTTATAAAGAAAGCACGATCCGGCGGTTGTCGACTCATTTCGGACATTTGCTTGCGGCGATCGTAAGCTGTCCGGATGCGAAGATCGCCGAGCTGAACTTGCTGACGGCAGAGGAAAAAGAACAAA
Organism: Paenibacillus sp. ICGEB2008; assembly: GCF_000307675.1. NCBI lineage: Bacteria > Bacillati > Bacillota > Bacilli > Caryophanales > Paenibacillaceae > Paenibacillus > Paenibacillus sp. ICGEB2008. The sequence goes on along the minus strand of NZ_AMQU01000017.1, from coordinate 12,726 downwards.
TTCTCGGCGCGTTTAACCCGGCGCAGCCGGAAGTGGCTCCTGCGGCCGCGTTCCACCGGCTGTTTGAGGAACAGGCGGAGCGCACGCCGGAAGAGACGGCCGTCGTGTACGAGAACGACCGGCTGACGTATGCGGAGCTGAACGAGCGGGGAAACCGCTTGGCGGCCACGCTGCGCGCAAGCGGCATCGGCCGGGAGACGATCGTCGGCATTCTCGCCGAGCGTTCGGTGGACTTGCTGGTGGCCGTGCTGGCCATCTGGAAAGCGGGTGGGGCGTATGTGCCGCTTGACCCGGATTATCCGGCGGGCCGCGTGCGGTTCATGCTTGAGGACAGCGGAGCGAAGGTGCTGCTGACGCAAACGGCGCTGCGAGAGCGTGCCGAAGCCTGGCTCGGCGAAGAGGAGCTGGCGCTAGCGGCGGTGCTGTACCTGGACGACGAAGCGTCGTACAGCGAGGAGCGGGCGAATGCGCCGATTGTCTTCGGCATTTCCAGCAAGCTGACGGATGCTGTGGACGACGGTGATGAGAGCCCTCAGAATGTTGGCACCGACAGCTTCTATGAAGCCCGTCCGGAGGATCTGGCTTACGTAATCTACACGTCGGGAACGACGGGCAAGCCGAAGGGAGTGATGATCGAGCACCGCAGCCTGGTGAACACGGCGGCGGGCTACCGGCGGGAATACCGGTTGGATCAGTTCCCGGTGCGGCTGCTGCAGCTCGCCAGCTTCTCGTTCGACGTGTTCGTCGGCGACATTGCGCGGACGCTGTACAATGGCGGCACCATGGTCATCGTGCCGAAGGACGACCGGATCGATCCGTCTCGTCTGCACTACTGGATTGAGCGGGAGCGGGTCACCATCTTCGAATCGACGCCAGCGCTGATCGTGCCGTTCCTAGAGTATGTGCACGAGCAGCGGCTCGATATGAGCTGGATGGAGCTGTTGATCACGAGCTCGGACAGCTGCAGCGTGGGGGATTACCGGACCTTGCAGGAGCGCTTCGGTTCGTTGTTCCGGATCATCAACGCATACGGCGTGACGGAAGCGGCGATCGACTCCAGCTTCTACGACGAGGAGCTAGCGAAGCTGCCGCAGACAGGCCATGTGCCGATCGGCAAAGCATGGCTGAACGCCAAGTTCTACATCGTGGACGTGCATCTGAACCCGGTGCCGGTCGGGGTGCTGGGCGAGCTGGTTATCGGCGGAGTCGGAGTGGCGCGCGGGTACTTGAACCGTCCGGAGTTGACGGAAGAGAAGTTCGTAGACAGCCCGTTCGCCACGGGCGAGCGGTTGTACCGCACGGGAGACTTGGCGCGGTGGATGGAAGACGGCAACGTGGACTTCATCGGCCGGATCGACAACCAGGCGAAAATCCGGGGGTACCGGATCGAGACGGGCGAGATCGAGTCGCAGCTGCTGCGGGTGGAAGGCGTACGCGAAGCGGTGGTGCTGGTTCGAAGTGACGCGAACGGGCAGAAGGCGCTATGCGCGTATTACACGCCGGATACCGGAGCGGAGCTGGCAGTAAACGATCTGCGCAGCGCGCTGGCGCAGGAGTTGCCGGGGTACATGATCCCGTCGTACTTCGTGGAGCTGGAGCGCCTGCCTCTGACGCCGAACGGAAAGATTGACCGGAAGGCGCTGCCGGCGCCGGAAGGGGAAGCGGGAAGCGGAACGGAGTACGTCGCACCGCGCAATGAGCTGGAAACAAAGCTGGCGGCGATTTGGCAAGAGGTGCTGGGGCTTGCGAAGGAGATTGGCGTTCACGACAATTTCTTCGACATCGGCGGCCACTCCCTGCGGGCGACGACGCTGGTCAGCAAGATTCATAAAGAGTTGAACGTGGATCTGCCGCTGCGCGACGTGTTCCGCCATTCCACCATCGAGAGCATGGCGGCCGCCATTTCCCGGCTGGATGAGCAGACATTCGTTTCCATTCCGGTGGCGGATGACCGAGAGGTGTACCCGCAATCTTTTGCTCAAAAACGTCTCTTTATCCTGAATCAACTGGAAGGCGCGGAGCTTAGCTACAACATGCCGGAAGCGATGCTGCTGGAGGGTGCTTTGGACCGGGCAAGGTTCGAAGAAGCGTTCCGTAAGCTCGTGACGCGGCATGAAACGCTGCGCACCGGGTTCGAAATGGTGGATGGCGAAGCATCGCAGCGGATTTATCAGGACGTGAATGTTGCCGTGGAGTTTTATCGAGCGGATAAGCAAGAGGCCGAAGAGACGGTTCGTCGTTTCGTCCGTCCGTTTGACTTGGCGAAGCCTCCGCTGCTGAGGGTAGGCCTTGTCGAGCTGGCTCCGGAACGCCATATTCTAATGTACGACATGCATCATATTATTTCCGACGGCGTATCGATGGAAATCTTTGTTGAAGAATTCGTCCGCTTGTACGGCGGCGAGCAATTGGAGCCTCTGCGCATTCAGTACAAAGACTACACCGTTTGGCAGCATTCGCAGGAGCAGAAGGAACGGCTTCAGCGCCAGGAGGCATACTGGCTGGACATGTTCCAAGGCGAGCTTCCGGTGCTGGAAATGCCGACCGACTATCCGCGTCCGGCCGTGCAGAGCTACGAAGGCCAAACGCTGGAGTTTTTCTTCGACGCTTCGAAAACCGACGGCCTGAAGCAGCTGGCCTCGGAAACGGGCACGACGCTGTTTATGGTGCTGCTTGCGGCGTATAACGTCCTTTTGCATAAATATTCAGGTCAGGAAGACGTGATCGTCGGTACACCGATTGCTGGAAGGAATCATGGAGATGTACAGCCGTTGATCGGGATTTTCTTAAACACGCTGGCTATCCGCAGTTATCCGGCTTCGGAGAAGACATTCCTGTCATACCTGAACGAAGTCAAAGAAACGACCCTCCACGCCTTCGAGCATCAAAACTATCCGTTCGAAGAATTGGTGGACAAGGTGCAAGTCACCCGTGATTTAAGCCGCAATCCGCTCTTCGACACGCTGTTTACGATGCAGAATACGGAGAACGAGGAATTTGAGCTGGAAGGGCTTCGCCTGATTCCTTATCCGAGCGCACTGGATACCGCGAAGTTTGATATCAGCTTGGATGTGGGCGAGGAGAACGGCGGCTTGGATTACAGCTTCGAATATGCGACGGCTCTCTACAAAAGGGAGACGATCGAACGGCTGGCGAAACATTACGAACAGCTGCTCGTAACGATCGTAAGCCGTCCGGATGCGAAGATCGCCGAGCTGAACTTGCTGACGGCAGAGGAAAAAGAACAAATTCTCGGCGCGTTTAACCCGGCGCAGCCGGAAGTGGCTCCTGCGGCCGCGTTCCATCGGCTGTTCGAAGAACAAGCGGAGCGCACGCCGGAAGAGACGGCCGTTGTGTACGAGAACGACCGGCTGACGTATGCGGAGCTGAACGAGCGGGCAAACCGCTTGGCGACCACGGTGCGCGCAAGCGGCATCGGCCGGGAGACGATCGTCGGCATTCTCGCCGAGCGTTCGGTGGACTTGCTGGTGGCCGTGCTGGCCGTCTGGAAAGCAGGCGGGGCGTATGTGCCGCTCGACCCGGATTACCCGGCGGAGCGCGTGCGGTTCATGCTTGAAGACAGCGGAGCGAAGGTGCTGCTGACGCAAACGGCGCTGCGAGAGCGTGCTGAAGCCTGGCTCGGCGAAGAGGAGCTGGCGCTAGCGGCGGTGCTGTACCTGGACGACGAAGCGTCGTACAGCGAGGAGCGGGCGAATGCGCCGATTGTCTCCGGCATGGTCTCCGGCAAGCTGACGGATGCTGTGGACGACGGTGATGAGAGCCATCAGAATGTTGGCACCAACAGCTTCCATGAAGCCCGTCCGGAGGATCTGGCGTACGTGATCTATACGTCGGGAACGACGGGCAAGCCGAAGGGCGTGATGATCGAGCACCGCAGCCTGGTGAATACGGCGGCGGGCTACCGGCGGGAATACCGGTTGGATCAGTTCCCGGTGCGGCTGCTGCAGCTCGCAAGCTTCTCGTTTGACGTTTTCGTGGGAGATATCGCGCGGACGCTGTACAACGGAGGCACGATGGTGATTGTGCCGAAGGACGACCGGATTGATCCGTCTCGTCTGCACCATTGGATTGAGCAGGAGCGGGTCACCATCTTCGAATCGACGCCGGCGCTGATCGTGCCGTTCCTGGAGTACGTGCACGAGCAGCGGCTGGATATGAGCGGGTTGGAGCTGTTGATCACGAGTTCGGACAGCTGCAGCGTGGCGGATTACCGGACCTTGCAGGAACGCTTCGGCTCGTTGTTCCGGATCATCAACGCATACGGCGTGACGGAAGCGGCGATCGACTCCAGCTTCTACGACGAGGAGCTGGCGAAGCTGCCGCAGACAGGCCATGTGCCGATCGGCAAAGCGTGGCTGAATGCGAAATTCTACATTGTTGACGCGCATCTGAATCCGGTGCCGGTCGGGGTGCTGGGCGAGCTGGTCATCGGCGGAGTCGGAGTGGCCCGCGGGTACTTGAACCGTCCGGAGCTGACGGAAGAGAAGTTCGTAGACAGCCCGTTCGCCGCGGGCGAGCGGCTGTACCGCACGGGAGACTTGGCGCGGTGGATGGAAGACGGCAACGTGGACTTCATCGGCCGGATCGACAACCAGGCGAAAATCCGGGGGTACCGGATTGAGACGGGCGAGATCGAGTCGCAGCTGCTGCGGGTGGAAGGCGTGCGCGAAGCGGTGGTGCTGGTTCGAAGTGACGCGAACGGGCAGAAGGCGCTATGCGCGTATTACACGCTGGATACCGGAGCGGAGTTGGCGGTGAACGATTTGCGCAGCGCGCTGGCGCAGGAGCTGCCGGGGTACATGATCCCATCGTACTTCGTGGAGCTGGGGCGCCTGCCTCTGACGCCGAACGGAAAGATTGACCGGAAGGCGCTGCCGGCGCCGGAAGGGGAAGCGGGAAGCGGAACGGAGTACGTCGCACCGCGCAATGAGCTGGAAACGAAGCTGGCGGCGATTTGGCAAGAGGTGCTGGGGCTTGCGAAGGAGATTGGCGTTCACGACAACTTCTTCGACATCGGCGGCCACTCCCTGCGGGCGACGACGCTGGCGGGCAAGGTATTTAAGGAATTAAACGTCAACCTGCCGCTGCGCGACGTATTCCGTCACTCGACGATTGCGGCGATGGCTGAGGCGATCGCCCGGATGGAACGGCGGGAGCATGAGGCCATTCCTCAAGCGGAGGAGAGAGAGTACTACCCTCTGTCCTCCGCGCAGAAACGGCTGTTCATTCAGCACACGCTGGATGGAGCGGATCAGCTTTACAACATGCCGGAGCTGGTGCAGGTGGAAGGCGAGTTTGATTTAGACCGGTTGGAAGCCGCCTTGCGGAAATTGATAACACGGCATGAATCGCTGCGCACCGGTTTTGAAATCGTGAAGGGCGAAGCGGTTCAGCGGATTTACCCGCAGGTCGATTTTGCTATCGAGCATCATCAAGCGGATAAAGAGGATGCGGCTCAAATCGAGCAGATCGTCCGCAGCTTCATTCGACCGTTTGATCTCGGCAAGCCGCCGCTGCTGCGCGCCGGGGTCATCGAGCTGGAGCCGAACCTGCATATTCTCCTTTTCGACATGCACCATATGGTGTCTGACGGCGTATCGATGGCGATTGTGATCGATGAGTTCTCAAGTTTCTACGCCGGGGAAGAACTGCCGCCACTGCGCATTCAATACAAGGATTATGCCGTTTGGCAGCAGTCGAAGGCCCACCGAGAGCGGATCGGGCGGCAGGAAGCGTACTGGCTGCAAACCTTCGAAGGCGAGCTGCCGACGGCGGACCTGCCGATCGACTACGAACGGTCCGCGGCTCGCAGCTACGAAGGCGCGCATCTGGAGTTCAACGTCGAAGCTTCTCTCTCTGCGCGGCTGCGCGAATTGGCGGCCGAGCGTGAAAGCACACTGTTCATGGTGCTGCTTGCGGCTTATACCGTGCTGCTGTCCAAGTACAGCGGGCAGGAGGACTTGATCGTGGGCACCCCGGTGGCGGGAAGAACGAACGCCGATTTGGAACCGGTCATCGGGATGTTTGTCAATACGCTGGCGATCCGCAATCGTCCTTCGGGCGACAAGACGTTCTTGTCCTACCTGGAAGAAGTGAAGGAAACGGCTTTGGGTGCTTTCGAGAACCAGGATTATCCATTCGAGGAGCTCGTGGAGCGTTTGAATGTGAAGCGGGAGCCGGGCCGCTTCCCGCTGTTCGATGCCGTTTTCGACTTGCAAAATATCGAAGAACGAGACGCCGAGCTGGAAGGGGTCAGCCTGAAGACTTACGAGCTTGACCATTTGGAAGAAGCAAAGTTCGATCTGACGCTGTTTATGTATGAAAACAACGGGGCGCTGAGCGGGGGCTTCTTCTACGCCACCAAGCTGTTCAAAGAAGCGATGATCCGCACCTTGACCGAGGATTACCTGCGGGTACTGTCTCAAATTGCGGAAAATCCACAACTCAAGCTAAGCCGGATTGAATGCCATAAACCGGCGGCAGGCGCAAAGAGTGCCGTCGATACGATCGAATTCGCGTTCTAATCCTACAAGCGCGCCTCCGCCGTCAAACGAAAGCGGCGCGCATCCCAAGGAAGACGGCGAACAACGTCCAAGCCCGTAAACGCGCAGGCCGAAAGCAAGCTTTTTCGGACCTGCGCCGGGGCATGCGGTCACTTCATTTTTAGGGGAGGTACGAATGAAATCTTTGTTTGAAAAGGAAGAACGGTACTGGAGCGGCAAGTTTGACGCCGATGACAGCCTGAGCTTCCTTCCCTACAGTCAATCCTCCAAATTATCGGCCGACGGGGAAGCTGCGGCCGAGCCGGGTTTGCTTCACCGTACTCTGCCGAGCGAAATCTCGGAGAGAATCATTTGCCTTGCCAACGGTTCGGATTTGGCTTTGTACATGATTGTTTTAGCAGGAGTAAAAAGCCTGCTGTTCAAATATACCGGGCGGGACCAAGTGCTGGTCGGGATGCCTTCTTATAGCGCAGACCCCGACGGGACTCCGCCGCCGCATGACATCTTGGTGATCAAGACGTCCGTAAGCCGCGAGACTACGCTGAGAACGCTGCTCGGGGGCATCAAAGCCTCCATCGGCGAGGCGCTGGAGCATCAGCACCTGCCTTTTCGGAAAATGGTGGAGCCGCTCCATCTGGACTATACGGGGGAGGGTCTCCCGGTCGTCAACACCGTCGCATCCTTCGCCCCGATTCATCCGGAACCGCTGGGTAACCGGGTGGCGGCCGATACGGTTTTTCGCTTCGACCGCCAAAACCACTCCATCGAGCTGGAAATAAGCTTTGACGGGCAGCGGTACGAGCGGGCATTTGTAGAACAGGCGGCCGACCATCTTGTTCGGCTGCTGTCCGCGCTTTTATTTCAGCCGGATCTGGAGCTTGGACAAGCCGATGTGCTGTCCCCGGACGAGAGGGAGACGCTGCTGAAGCGATTTAATGACACCGAAACCGGGTTCGAGCGGGGGAAAACGATTTACGGCTTGTTCGAAGAACAGGCGGAGCTTTACCCGGACAACGTGGCCGCCGTCATGAACGAGCGGCAGCTGACCTACCGCGAGCTGAACGAGCGATCCAACCGCCTTGCGCGGAAGCTGCGGGAGACGGGAGTAGAAGCGGACCAGCTGGTAGCGATTCTGGCCGAACGCTCGCTCGATATGGTCGTCGGCATTCTGGCGATTCTCAAAGCGGGCGGAGCATACGTGCCTGTCGATCCCGACTACCCGGAGGAGCGCATCCGCTTCATGATCGAGGATTCGGGTGCGCCGTTATTGCTGATTCAAAAGCATCTGCACGAGAAGACCGACTTCGCAGGAACGCGCCTCGAATTGGACAATTTCGTTTGGGGCGACAGAGGGGCGGACTCCGAAAGTGCGCTGGACGCTTTGAACCTGGAGCCGATTTCCGGGCCAGTCAACCTGGCTTATGTCATCTACACGTCGGGAACGACCGGCAGACCAAAAGGAACGCTGATCGAGCATAAGAACGTCGTGCGCCTCCTGTTCAATGACAAGAACCTGTTCGACTTCGGGCCGTCCGACACGTGGACGCTGTTCCACTCGTTCTGCTTCGATTTCTCCGTCTGGGAAATGTACGGAGCGCTGCTGTACGGAGGCAAGCTGGTCATCGTACCGCCGCTCACGGCGAAAAATCCGGCCGATTTCCTGGCGCTGCTGGGCCGCGAACAGGTTACCATTTTGAACCAGACGCCAACGTACTTCTACCAGCTGCTGCGCGAGGTCTTGACGGACCATCCGTACGATTTGCGGATTCGCAACGTCATCTTCGGGGGCGAAGCGCTGAGTCCGCTGCTGCTCAAGGGCTTCAAGACGAAGTACCCGGAGACGAAGCTGATCAATATGTACGGCATTACCGAGACGACTGTTCACGTGACGTATAAGGAAATAACGTGGGTCGAAATGGAGGCGGCGAAGAGCAATATCGGCAAGCCGATCCCGACGCTGAGGGTGTACGTCCTTGATGAAAGCCGCCGGCCTGTGCCGATCGGCGTAGCGGGCGAAATGTACGTGGCCGGGGAAGGCCTTGCGAGAGGATACCTGAACCGCCCGGATCTGACGGCGGAGAAGTTCGTCGATTCCCCGTTTGCGGAGGGGGAGAAACTGTACCGCTCGGGCGACTTGGCGGCTTGGCTGCCGGACGGCAACATCGAATACCTGGGCCGGATCGATCACCAGGTCAAAATCCGCGGGTACCGGATCGAGCTGGACGAAATCGAGACGCAGCTGCTGAACGTCGAGGGCGTGGAAGAAGCGGTGGTGCTTGCCCGTCAGGACGGCGGGGGCGAGAAGGCGCTTGTCGCCTACTTTGTGGCGGATCGGACACTGACGGTCAGCGAAATGAGAACCTCGCTGGCCCAGGGAATGCCGGGGTACATGATCCCGTCGTACTTCGTGCAGCTGGAGCGCATGCCGCTGACGGCCAATGGCAAAGTAGACCGCAAAGCGCTGCCGGAACCGCAAGGCAGCTTGCAGACGGGCGTCGAATATGTAGCACCGCGTAACCGGATGGAGTCCCAGCTTGTGAAGATCTGGGAGGAAGTGCTGGGCTACTCCGGCATTGGAGTCCTGGACAATTTCTTCGAGCTCGGAGGCCACTCCTTGCGGGCGACGAACCTTGTCAGCAAGATTCAAAAGGAAATGAACGTCGAACTTCCGCTGCGCGATGTGTTCCGCTATACGACGGTAGAGTCGATGGCCGGGGCTATTGCCAGCTTGGAAGAAACGCGGCACAGCTCAATTCCGAAAGCGGAAGAGAAAGCGTACTATCCGGTTTCCTCCGCGCAAAAAAGGCTGTACGTCCTGCACCAGCTGGATGGCTCGGAGCTGAATTACAACCTCCCAAGTGCCTTGCAGTTGGAAGGGGCTTTGAACGAGGCCAAAGTGGAAAAGGCGCTGACTACTTTGGTGGCCCGGCATGATATGCTGCGCACCGGTTTTGAAATCGTGAATGGGGAGCCGGTTCAGCGTATTCATCCGCTCGTAGCTTTCAAGGTCGAAAAGCTTCAAGCAAGCGAAGATCAGGTTGCGGCCATTCTTGAAGGCTTCATTCAGCCTTTTGACTTGACCCAGCCGCCTTTGCTGCGCGCCCTGCTGATCGAACTGGAGAAAGAGAAATTCCTGCTCGCACTGGATATTCATCATATTGGTTCCGACGGCCTTTCCATGGACGTGCTGCTGCGCGAATTCGTGCGGCTTTACAATGGGGAAGAATTGCCGGAGCTGCGGATTCAATACAAGGATTACGCCGTTTGGCAGCAATCCGAGGAGCAGCGCCAGCGCATCAAACGGCAGGAGGAATACTGGCGTGGGGTATTCAGCTCCGAGCTTCCGGTTCTTGAGCTGCCTCTCGACTTCTCCCGCCCAGCCGTGCAGCAGTTTGACGGTCAAACGCTCACGTTTACGCTGGATGCGGAGAAAAGCGAAGCTCTCAAACGGCTTGCCGGCGATTCAGGGGCGACGCTGTACATGCTTCTGCTGGCTGCGTACTCCGTATTGCTTCATAAATACGCGGGACAGGAAGATATAGTGGTCGGCACTCCGATTGCCGCCCGTTCTCACGCCGACCTGCAGCCGATTATCGGTATGTTCGTCAATACGCTGGCCCTTCGCTTGGGTCCGGCGGCGGAGCGGACGTTCCTGGATTACTTGCAGGAAGTGAAGGAAACAACGCTTGGAGCCTACGAGCACCAAGACTATCCGTTCGAGGAGCTGGTGGAAGCTCTTCAGGTGAGCCGGGATTTAAGCCGGAATCCTCTGTTTGACACCATGTTTTCTTTGCAAAAGCACGAAAGCTTGGATTTAACCCTGGAAGGCTTGCAATGGTCGCTGTTCGACATCGAGGAAAAGACGGCAAAGTTTGACCTTAGCTTTGATATCGTGGAAGCCGATAACGAACTGGTTTGCAAGATCGAATACGCTACCTCGTTGTTTAGACAGGAAACGGTGGTACGGCTGGCGGGACATTACGAGCAGCTTTTGACATCGATCCTGGCTCAGCCGGGTGCGCGGATTTCGGATTTGGATATCTTGACGGACAGCGAAAAACATGATTTGCTGGTCGGGTTTGACGTGTCGTCTTCGGCTCTTGCGAAGCAACCCGCCGCAGAGGGTACAGGTTTGGAAGCGGATGAGTCGTGGAGAGAGAGAACGTTCCACGAGCTGTTCGAGGAGCAGGCGGAGCGCACTCCGGAAGCGCTGGCGGTTGTCTACGAAGACAGCAAGCTGACGTATGCGGAGCTGAACGCCAAAGCGAATCGTCTGGCGTATGCACTGCGGGCGCGTGGGGTGAAGCCGGAGCAGGTGGTCGGCATTCTGGCCGATCGTTCGGCGGAGCTGTTGATCGGGGTGCTCGCCGTATGGAAAGCGGGCGGCGCTTATGTGCCGCTCGACCCGGACTATCCGGCGGAGCGGATCGAGTATATGCTCGCGGACAGCGGGGCGTCGGTGCTGCTTACGCAGACCCGCCTGCTGGAGCAGGCGGAAGCTTGGCGCAGCGACGGAGCTCTAGTGCTGCAAACGGTGCTTGCGCTTGACGACGCCGCGACGTACAACCTCGGAGCGTCGGAAGCGGCTGTGGGTGTACAAGCTTTGGGCGAAGCAGGCGCAGAGGCGGAGGCTTTGGCGCAAGCGGCGGCTGCCGAAACGTCCGCCACGGCAGAAGCTGAGAAGAACGTACTAGCGGCAGATCTCGCATCGAATCCGGCGAATGTGAACAAGCCGCGCGATTTGGCTTACGTCATCTACACCTCCGGTACGACGGGCAAGCCGAAGGGCGTGATGATCGAGCACCGTAGCCTGGTGAACACGGCGGCGGGCTACCGTCGGGACTACCGCCTGGATCAGTTCCCGGTGCGGCTGCTGCAGCTCGCCAGCTTCTCGTTCGACGTGTTCGTCGGCGACATTGCGCGGACGCTGTACAACGGAGGCACGATGGTGATTGTGCCGAAGGACGACCGGATCGATCCGTCTCGTCTGCACCACTGGATGGAGCGGGAGCGGGTCACCATCTTCGAATCGACGCCGGCGCTGATCGTGCCGTTCCTGGAGTACGTGCACGAGCAGCGGCTGGATATGAGCCGGTTGGAGCTGTTGATCACGAGCTCGGACAGCTGCAGCGTGGGGGATTACCGCACCTTGCAGGAGCGCTTCGGCTCGCAGTTCCGTATTATTAACAGCTACGGCGTAACGGAAGCGGCGATTGACTCCAGCTTCTATGACGAGCCTCTGGAAAAGCTGCCGAAGACGGGCAGCGTGCCGATCGGGAAAGCGTGGCTGAACGCCAAGTTCTACATCGTGGATGCGAATCTGAAGCCGGTGCCGATCGGGGTGTTGGGCGAGCTGGTTATCGGCGGAGTCGGAGTGGCGCGCGGGTACTTGAACCGCCCGGATTTGACGGCGGAGAAATTCGTAGACAGCCCGTTCGCCACTGGGGAGCGGCTGTACCGGACAGGCGACCTGGCGCGCTGGATGCCGGACGGCAACGTGGACTTCATCGGCCGGATCGACAACCAGGTGAAAATCCGGGGGTACCGGATTGAGACAGGCGAAGTCGAAGCGAAGCTGCTGAGTGTAGGTGGCGTGAAGGAAGCGGTTGTCGTCGTCAGGGAAGATCAAGAAGGTCAGAAAGCTTTGTGCGCTTATTATACAGCGGAAGAAGGCTTGACAGCGGCGGATCTGAAGCGGGCGATTGCCAGCGAGCTGCCGGGGTACATGATCCCGTCGTACTTCGTGGAGCTGGAGCGCCTGCCTCTGACGCCGAACGGAAAGATCGACCGGAAGGCGCTGCCGGCACCGGAAGGGGGAGCAGGCGGAGGCCGCGAATACGTGGCGCCGCGCACCGAACTGGAGGCGAAGCTGGCCGCCATTTGGCAGGATGTGCTTGTTCGGGAGAAGGCGGTAGGCGTAACGGACAACTTCTTCGACCTCGGCGGGCACTCCCTGCGGGCGACGACGCTTGTCAGCAAAATGCATAAGGAGCTAGGCGTTGAATTCCCGCTTCGCGACGTATTCCGCTACTCAACGGTTGAGGAAATGGCCGCGGCTATGGAGCGGCTGGAGATCGGCTCGTTCACGGCTATTCCGGCTGCAGAATCTAGCGAGTATTATCCGCTCTCTTCTGCTCAGAAACGTCTCTATATCTTGAACCAGCTGGAAGGAGCCGAACTGAGCTACAACATACCAGGAGCT